>NZ_JBFAJK010000019.1:0-112126 GCF_040655175.1 Micromonospora sp. NPDC050495
CGGATCTACATCTACCGCGCCGGGGAACTGGCGGCCGCAGCCATCAAAACGGCCCCCGACGCGGCCCGCCTTGCCGGATCGACGTCATACGCCCACCTGGTCATGGTGGCCGGCATCGTCGTCACCGCCGTCGGCGACGAACTCGTCATCACCCACCCGCTCGGACATACGCAACCGGCCTGGATCGCCGTCATCCTCGGCGGACCCGCACTCTTCCTCGCCGGGCGTGCCGGCTTCGAGTACGCAGTCTTCGCCCGCGTATCCCGGGATCGGCCGATCGGCCTGGTCGTGCTGGCCGCCCTGACACCGGCGATGCTCCTCCTGCCGCCGCTGCTGGTCGCCCTCGCCGCCACCACAGTCCTCGTCGGGGTCGCCATCTCCGACGCCACTCGCGCTCGAGCACATCCAGCCGAACCACCGTCGCCACCAGGAGCACCATCCTGACAGGTCGCGGGCAGCTACCCCCGGTCCGATCCACACAGAATCCCGGCCGGCCACCGCCTGTCCGCCAGCACGACTGTGCCGGGGCCCTGGGGCTGAGGTGGTGGTGCCGATGCGCTGGATCAGGGAACCCCGAGCGGAGCACGTCCCGTCGATGGCGTCCGATGTGGCCTCGGCGCCCGCGCAGGCGCCGCAGGCGGCCGGCCGCCAACCTCGCCACCGACTTGGATAGCGCAGCCCGTGCGCCGGCCATCCCGCCCCGACGCGGGATGACCTCGGTCCCGGCGCCGGCCGCCAACCCGTGGGCCGGGCAACTCTTCCACGTCGACGCCGCCCTCATGGTCGATCTGCTGTCCAGGGTGGTCATCGACGCCGCGGTCCGGCACGCCGCCGAGTCGCTGTGGTCGGGACGTGGGCGGGGTGGGAATAACGCGGAGGGCCCGGTACCGACAGCTCGACGCGGCCGCAATCGCGGTCGTCGCGCGCCCCGCCACGAGCTGAGTCAGCAGATTCCAGGGCAGAGGACCGTCCCGAGGCCGCTGGAATGTGCGCGCCGGTGGCGACCCGACTGGCAGTTACGGCCTTCCACCGCCGGTCACATCGCCGTGATCCGGTCGAGGAGGAACCGCGCGGTGGTGTCGATGACGTCGTTGAAGTACGCGCCGTTGCCGGGGTAGTGGAATCCGTGCCCGGCCCGGGCGTACTCGCGTAGCCGGCACTCGTTGCCGGAGCGCACCATCGCGTCCCGGAACCGCCGCACCCGGTCGATCGGCTCGATCGCGTCGCGGGTGCCGTGCTGAATCAGCATGGGCGGATGTCCCGGCCGGACGTACCGGATCAGCGAGTAGTCGGTCAGCCTGCCTGCGGCGACGCCGACCTGCTGGGCGAGGTGGCGCCGCGCCGCCGGGTCCAACGCGCCCAGGTCCAGTCCCGCGGGATTGAGGGCGACGACGGCTGCGACGCCGGCTTCCGGTGCCGGGGCGGGCCCGTGCGGGACGGTCATCGCGGCAACCAGGGCGAGATGCGCCCCGGCCGAGCTGCCGCCCGAGGCCAGCTGCGGTGCCGCCAGGCCACGCAGCGCGGCCAACTGCCGGACCTGTTCGACCGCGCGTCGAACGTCGGCGACGCAGTCGTCGATGCTGACCGCGCCCTGATCGAGCAGCCGGTACCCGGCGGACACCGCGAAGATCCCGCGCGACGCGAGTTTCCGGCAGTGCGGGGCGAGCCCGTCGGCCGATCCCGCGCGCAACGCACCGCCGTGGAACAGGACGATCCCGGCGCGGGGCCGCGCCCCGTCGCCCGGCTCGAAGAGCAGCAGCGGCAGGTCCCGGCCGTCATCGGCTTCGTAACGCATCGCGGATTCGCGGCAGGCCGTCATGACGGACGACGCTGCCAGGTACGGCTGTCGCGGCACCGCGGCGGTGGCCGCCTGCCGGCGCGGCTCACCAGCCGACCGAGCTGAGGCTGATCGGGGTGAGCCGGCGTACCTCCGGCTCGATCCACTGGGCCGCGGTGACCAGCTTCACCAGCCGGTCGATGGTCTCCGGCGGGCCGGCCACGAAGCTGCGCCGGTCGGCCGGGCAGCCGTACCGGTCGTCGAAACAGCCGCCGTCGAGGGCCCGGACCGCCATCCCGGCCTCGGTGGCCAGCAGCAGGCCGGCCGGCAGGTCGACCGCCTCCGGGCGGTAGCCGACGATGCCGTCGATGTCGCCGCGGGCCAGCATCACCCAGGACAGCAGCGGCGCCCACAGTTGCAGCACCCGCCGCGCGGTGGAGTCGAGCACCACCTTCAGGGCGCGGGCCGTGCTGTCGTCGCGGCGTACCTCGTGGCCCTGGGTCCAGGCCAGCACCGGCGCGGCCGGCACCGGCCGGCGCGGCGCGTGCAGCGGCCGGCCGGCGCCGCCACCGGCGTGCACGAAGGCGCCCTGGCCGCGCAGCGCCGACCAGGTGCGGCCGGCGACCGGGTCGTGCACCACGCCGAGCACCGGCGAGCCCTGCTCGCACAGGGCGATGCCCACCACGTACGCGGGCAGCCCGATCGCAAGGTTGTTGGTGCCGTCGAGCGGGTCCACCAGCCAGGCCCAGGACTCGTCGGCGGCGTACTGGCCGCCCTCCTCGGCGATCACCCCGTGCCCGGGCCAGCGGGCCCGGATCCGCTCCACGATCAGCCGTTCGGCCGCCAGGTCCAGGTCGGTGACCAGGTCACCGGAGTCGTTCTTGGCCCGGGCGTGCAGGTCGCCCCGGGTGCCCCGGCGGAGCAGCCGCCCGGCGTCCCGGGCCGCCGCCACCGCGAACCGGTGCGCCTCGCGCAGGTCGGGTCCGCCTCTGCTCGGCTCCACGTCCATGGCTCCTCCAAGCCGGTCAGCCCCGTGCCAACAGTCGGGATATCTCCCGGGCCACCCGGGCCGTCTCCGCCGGGTCGCAGCGGTCCCGGCGAATCCGGTGGCTGCGCCCGTCCACCGCGCCGAGGCTCAGGTCCCGCACGCCGGGGGTGGTCCGGCCCAGCGCCACGGTCACCGCCGGCTGCCCGGGCTCCACCTCAGAGGTGTGGAACCCGCCGGCGCGCAGCGCGTACGAGTCGCCGGCCGAGTGGCTCTCCACGGTGGCGGTCACCGCGGTGACCAGCCGGTCGGTGGCCGCCATCTCGTCGACGTCGCCCTGGCTGTGCACCTCGTACACCCGCCACGCCGGGTCGGCGCGGGTGTCGGTCACCTCGATCAGTTCGTTGCGGACCCGGCCGTGCAGCACGTGGCTGAGCAGGTCCCAGCTGTGCGAGTGCATCGTGGAGGTGGTCGGGCGCACCGGCGACGGGTCGGCCGGCCAGGCGTGCACGCAGATGCCGTCCGGGCCGGAGCGGTCCACCGGCAGGCAGGTGAAGCCGAGCGGGTGGCGTACGGCCCGTAGCGGCCGCCGCCCCGCCCCGACATCGTCGAGGACGTCCAGCACCCAGCCGCGCAGCAGCTCCGGTCGGGTGCCCCGGTCGATCTCCCGTTCGAGGTCGGCGTAACTCATCATGTGTAGGGGTTCCTCGCCTGGATGGCCCGGCCCACGATGTCGGCGACCTCGCGGTCGCCGAAGGACCGGGGCAGCGGCAGCCCGAGCGCGGTGAACAGGCGGCGGACCTGCTCCACCGAGGGCTCGTCGTCGAGTTTGACCGACGCGGCCGCCTCGATCGGCACCCGTCTGCTCTGCTCGCGGCTGTACTGGAGGTCGATGTTGAACCGGTTGTAGTAGAGCTCCTTGCGGTCGATCCGCAGCGCCGGGGTCTGCGGGTTCTCCTGGGTGATGATGACGCAGCTCGACGAGAGGTCGTAGCGGAAGGTGGTCATCTGCGCGGAGAGCCGCACGTCGATGGTGAGCAGCCCGGAGCGTTGCAGGTGCCAGCAAGCGGCCAGCACGGTGGCGTACGACTCCTTGCGGGTGCGGTCGACGGTCCACCGCTCCCCCGGCGCGTCCGGGGCGAGGCTGCGCCGGAACCGCGCGTACCGCTCGCAGACCTCCTCGTCGGTCGGGTCGATGATCTCGATGGCGACGTGCAGGGTGGCGTTGCGCCGGCGGGCGTGCTCCAGGCACTCGGGGAGGGTGACGGCCCGGGTGTAGGTGCCGGTGCCGCCCTTGAACGTCCAGCGGTCGGTGTGCCGGCGCGCCTCGGCCAGCGCCTGCCCGACCTCGCTGCCGTGCAGCACCCGGACCATGGAGACGCTGTCGATCGCCTCCCGGGCCCGGTTCAGCGCCCCCTCCGGCCCGGTGATCTCCCGCATCTGGGGCACCAGGTCGGTGAGCCGGTCCCGGGTGTCCCGGACCACCTGCCGGAGCTGGTGCTCGGCGGTCTCCCGGCGCAGCCGGTCGCGCAGCAGGGCCTGGGCGAGCAGGGCGAGGATCAGCAGGATCGCGCTGTTCACCACCTCCTGGCTGACCGTGCTGGTCAGCCCGAGGACCGCGACGGTCAGGGCGAGGAGCAGACCGATGAACGCGTCGAGATTGTTGACGACCCAGGTGAACAGGCGCGCCATGACATCCCCCGGTCGACGACGGAACCCCCATGATAGCCCTATGTCAATATCACCATCACGCGCTGTTCGGTCGCTGCGGCACGGCCGGTGACGGCGGCCCGGGCAGCCGGCGGGCCGCGCAGATCAGCGACCCGCCGAGCCCGGGCGCGACCCGGGCCAGCAGCCGGGAGGTGACCCAGCGCCCGCCGGGCAGCCGCCAGCCGACGTGGTTGGAGCGGAGAGCCACCGGCTCGAAGCCGACCCGGCGCAGCACCCGGCGTAGCAGCGACGCGGTGAACGGGCGGATGTGCAGCCACAGATACGGGTGCAGCGGGTCCACCTGGCGCGGCGCGCGGCCGGCCAGGAAGGCCAGTCGGTCCTGGACGGTCGCCAGGTTGGGGGTGGTGAGCACGAGCAGCCCGCCCGGGACGAGCACCCGGTGGCACTCGCGGAGCAGGGCCACCGGGTCGTAGACGTGCTCGATCAGCTCGCCGGTGAGCAGCCCGGCGAAGCTGCCCGCGCGGAACGGCAGGCCCCGGGTGGCGTCCAGGCAGACCGGCAGCGCCCGCCCGGCGGCGGCCCGCCGGGCCGCGCCGAGCGCGGTCTCCGCCATGTCGGCCAGCACCAGCGGGCCGGGCAGCCGCGCCGGGTCCAGCATGCCGCGCGGGCCGCAGCCCAGCTCCAGCACCGGTCCGCCGCCGCGCACCCCGGCGCGCACCAGCCGGGCCGCGACCGCCCGGCGGACCCGGTGGTACGGGTCGTCGACGTACCCGTTGACCTGCGCGCCGTCGTGATAGCTGCGCCGGTTGGCGCGGCGGCCGTGGGCCTGCGCGCTGCCCGACGGCACCCCGGTCGGCGGCTCGGCCATGGCACCTCCCCTGCGCTGGTCGCCGGCGGCGGCACGGCGGCCGCGCCCGGCGTCCAGCCTCGCACCGTCCCCGGTGTCCCGGTGGCATCCGGCGACGGTGTCGGCTCCCGGCCGCCCGCCCGCAGCCGGGCCGAAGCCGCACCGCAGCCAACCCTCATCCGGCGCTAAGACCGCCGTCACGGGCCGTTCCTAGCGTCTGCGGCGTCGGCGACACCACGCCTCGTCGCCGTCGGAGCAGGAACGGGGTACCCATGCCACCGACCATCGACGCCGCCTGGCTCAGCTGCGCGGCGGCCCGCCCGAGCGCCCGGCTGCGCCTGGTCTGCCTGCCGTACGCGGGGGCGGGCGGCGGCGCGTTCCGGCCGTGGGCGGCCCGGCTCGGCCCGGACGTGGAGCTGTGGACCGCGCAGCTGCCCGGCCGCGAGCGCCGGCTCGCCGAACCGCCGGTGACCACCATGGACGCCCTGGCCGCGCCGCTGGTGGCGGCGATCGTCGACCGGATCCGGCCACCGTACGCGATCTTCGGGCACAGCATGGGCGCCCTGATCGGCTACGAGGTGACCCGCCGGCTGGTCGACCGGGGCGGCCCGGCGCCGGAGCGGCTGGTGGTGTCCGCGGCGCTGCCGCCGCACCGCTCGGCCCGGGCCGGCGCGGCGCACACCCGCGACGACGCCGGGCTCACCGCCTGGCTGCGGGAGCTGGGCGGGGTGCCCGACGAACTGCTCGCCGACCCCGCCCTGCTCGCGCTGATCCTGCCCACCGTCCGGGCCGACCTGGCGGTGGTCGCCGGCTACCGGCCGGCGCGGGTGCCGGCGCTGCCGCTGCCGGTGGACGCCGTCGCGGCGGCCGACGACCCGCTCGTCGCGCCGGCTGCGGTGGCCGGCTGGGCCGCCTGCACCAGAGCCGGCTTCACCCACACGGTCGTCCCCGGCGGTCACCTCTACCTGCACGACTCCCCTCCCCCGCTGCACCGCCTGCTGGCCGGCGGGCCCGCGCCCGACCGGGCCGCCCACGCGTACGCCGAAGGGGCCACCCCATGACCCAGAACCTGCATCCGGACCTCGCCGACCTCACGCCGGAGCAGCGGGAGCTGCTGGCCCTGCGGCTGCGGCGGGCACGCGGGCGCCGCGCCGACCCGGGGGCGCCCCGGCCGCTGTCGGCCACCCAGGAGCAGCTGTGGTTCCTCGACCGGCTGGACCCCGGCACGCCGGTCTACAACGTGCCGTTCGCCGAGCGGATCACCGGCCGGCTGGACGTGCCGGCGCTGCACCGGGCGGTCAACGCGGTGGTGGCCCGGCACGACGCGCTGCGGGTGGTCTTCACCGAGGCCGACGGGACGGTCACCCAGCGGGTCCGGGACGCCCTGGAGGTGCCGCTGCCGGTGGTGGACCTGCGCGCGCTGCCCGATCCGGACCGCCGGGCGGCGGCCGGACGGGAGACCGTGGCGCACGCCGCCGTCCGCTTCGACCTGACCGCCGGCCCGCTGCTCGCGGTCCGGCTGCTCGCCCTCGCCGACGACGAGCACCTGCTGCTGGTCACCGTCCACCACATCGTCTTCGACGCCTGGTCGGCCGGGCTGTTCCGGGACGAACTGGTCCGCTGGTACGGGGAGTTCGCCGGTGCCGAACCGGCCCGGGTGCCGGCGCTGCCGGTGCGGTTCGTCGACCACGTGGCCGCGCGGCGGCGGCCGGACGGGGAGGCCGCGCTCGCCGCCCACCTGGCGCACTGGCGGGAGCGGCTGGCCGACGCCCCGGCCCGCTCGACGCTGCCGCCGGACCGTCCCCGCCCACCGGTGCAGACCCACCGGGGGCGCAGCCTGCCGTTCACCGTGGACGGCCCGACCGTCGCGGCCCTCGACGGGCTGGCCCGCCGGGCCGGCGCGACCGTCAACGCGGTCGCCCTGGCCGGGCTGGCCGCCCTGCTGCGCCAGGCCACCGGCCAGGACGACCTGCTGCTCGGCATGCCGGCGGCCGGTCGCTCCGGCACCGAGTTGGAGGCGCTGATCGGCTGCTTCGCCAACATGCTGGTGCTGCGGGTCGACGCCACCGGCGACCCCACGGTGCGGGACCTGGTGCGCCGGGTGCACGGCACGGTCAGCGAGGCGTACGCCCACCAGGAGGCGCCGTACGCGCGGGTGGTGGAGGAGGTCCGGCCGGCCCGGGACCCGAGCGTCAACCCGCTGTTCCAGGTGATGGCGACGATGACCGACGGCGACGCGGCCGACCGGCGGGCGGCGGGCGCGGTCTTCACCCCGTACCCGGCGGAGAACGGGCTCACCGACTTCGACCTGTTCGTCAGCCTCACCCGGCACGCCGAACGGATCGACGGCGCGGTCGACTTCAACGCCGACCTGTACCTGGACGAGACGGTGGCCGGCACGGTCGGTCGGCTGCCCGAGCTGCTGGCCGCGATGGCCGCCGCCCCGGACCGGCCGCTGTCCGAGCTGCCCGGGCTGCGCCGGCACCGGATCGCGCTGGCCGCCACCTTCACCGTCGACCCGCTGCGCGACCCGGTGCGTTTCTGGCTGGACTTCCTGCGCGCCCCCGCCGACGTCGAGCTGGTCGGCTACGGCCAGTTGGTGGCGCACCTGCTCGCCGGGCCGGCCGCGGCCGCCACGGTCGGCCTGCTGCGCTGGGAGGACTGGCTGCGCCGGCAGGACGGGTCCGACGAGGCGGCGCTCGACGCGGCCATGGACGACCTGACCGGGGCCGTGCGGGCGTACCGGGCGCGCACCGCGGCGCCGCTGCTGCTGGTGGTCTGCCCGGCCTCGCCGGCGTTCGCCGACGCGCGGGCCCGGGCGCTGTCCGGCCGCCTCGACGACCGGCTGTCGGCGCTGGCCGCGGGCACCCCCGGCGTGCGCGCCGTCTGGGCCGCCGACCAGGCCGGCCGGTACCCGGTCGGCGAGGTGTGCGACGTCCGCGCCGACGAGCTGGGCCACGTGCCGTACACCGCCGAGTACTTCGCCGCGCTCGGCACGGTGGTGGTGCGTGAGCTGCGCCGGGCCGCCGGCCAGCCGCGCCGGCTGGTGCTGGCCGACGCCGCCCGGCTGCCGGTGGACCGGATCGCCGGGGCGCTGACCGGGCACGAGGTGCGGGCCTGTCCGCCCGGCGGGTACGCCGCCGCCCTCGCCGACGCCGACCCGGCCCGCGCCGTGGTGCTCGACGCGGACCCGGCCACCGTCGCCGGGCTGCGCGCGGCGTACCCGGGGCTGCTCGCGTTGACCGTGCCGGCGGGGTGGGACGAGCTGCGGCCGTATCTGGCCCACGTCTGGGCGCTGGACCCGCCGCTGCCCACGGCCACCGCCGGCGCTCCGGCGGCCGGCGGGCCGGGCGGGCCGGGCCTCGACGGTCCGGGTGCCGGCCGGGCGGCGGCTGACGGCCTGGTCACCCCGATCGGGGCGGAGCGGGCGGCGTACCTGGCGACCGAACTGGACAGCCCGGCCGCGGTGGCCGAGCGGTGCCGGCCGGCCGCCGCCCCCGAGCCGGCCGGCGCCGAGCTGGTCGCCCCGCGCACCCCCACCGAGCGGCGGCTGGCCGGACTCTGGGCGGCCGCCCTCGGGGCCGAACAGGTCGGCGTCACCAGCGACTTCTTCGCCCTGGGTGGACACTCGCTGCTCGCCACCCACCTGCTGTCCCAGGTGCAGGCCGAGTTCGGCCGGGAGGTGTCGCTCTACACCCTCTTCACCCACCCGACGGTGGCCCAGCTTGCCAGCGTGCTCGACGGCGACGCGGCGCAGCCCGCCGGCCACGCGCCGATCACGGCGGCGGCGCCCGGCACGCCCGCCGTGGCGTCCTCGGCGCAGGTCCGGCTCTGGGCCCTCGACCAGCTCGGCGACGACGTGGTCCGGCACAACACCACCGCCGCCGTCGAGCTGCGCGGCGACCTCGACGCCGACGCGCTGCGCCGGGCCCTGGCCGACGTGGTCGCCCGGCACGAGGTGCTGCGGACCACCTTCCGGGACCGGGGCGGCGAGCCGGAGCCGGTGGTGCACGGGCACCTCGACCCCTGGCAGGAACCCCTCGACCTGACCGCGCTGCCCGACGCCCGGCAGGCCCGGGCGCTGCGGCGGGCGGTCACCGCCCACGCCGCCCACCGCTACGACCTGGCCGCCGGCCCGCTGCTGCTCGCCCGGCTGGTCCGGCTCGCCCCGCAGCGGCACCAACTGCTGCTCGGCATGCACCACATCGTCTGCGACAACACCTCGTGGAGCATCGTGCTGGCCGACCTCGCCGCCCGGTACGGCCGGCACCGCACCGGCACCGGTGGCGAGCTGCCGCCGCTGCCCGTGCAGTTCGCCGACTACGCCCGGCACCAGCGCGACTGGCTGGCCTCGGCGGCCGTCGAGCCGCACCTGGCGTACTGGCGGGAGCGGCTGCGCGACGCGCCGCCACTGCTGGCGCTGCCCACCGACCATCCCCGACCCGAGGAACGCTCCGACGTGGCCGGTTACCGGTCGCAGCGGCTGCCCGCCGGGGTCGGCGCGGCGGTCCGCGAGCTGGCCCGCGCCGAGGGGGTCACCCCGTTCGCCGTGCTGCTGGCCGGCTTCGCCGCGCTGCTGCACGCCGAGAGCGGCCAGCCGGACCTGGTGCTCGGGGTACCCACCGCCGGCCGGGACCGGGCCGAGCTGGCCGGCCTGGTCGGCTGCTTCGCCGACCTGCTGCCGCTGCGGGTCGACGTGGCCGGCCGGCCCACCTTCCGGCAGCTCGTCGGGCGGGCGTACCGCAGCGCGCGGGAGGCGTACCGGCATCAGGGGGTGCCCTTCGCCACCGTGGTGGAGGCGCTGCGGCTGCCCCGGCAGACCGCGTACCACCCGCTGTTCCAGTGCGTGCTCAACGTCATCGACGGCGCGGACGAGCTGCCCGAGTTCGCCGGCCTGGCCGCCGCCCCGGTGGACGTGCCGAGCGTCGGCGTCGACTTCGACCTGTTCCTCAGCCTCACCTGGCAGGACGGGGAGCTGCACGCCGACCTGGCGTACAGCGCCGACCTGTTCACGCCGGAACGGATGGCCCGGCTGCTCGGCGCGCTCGGCCGGGTGCTCGACGAGGGGCTGCGCCGCCCCGACGCCCCGATCGCCGGCCCGGCCACCGCCGCACCGGCCCGGCCGGCCACTCGCCCGGCGCCCCGGCTGGTGGTGGGCGGCACGGTCGAGGCGCCCGAGCTGGCCCCGACCGTACGGTTCTGGTCTGAGCTGCTCGGCGTGCCGTACGCCGTGCGGCCGTTGCCCGCCGGGGCGCTGCTGCGGCTGCTGCGCGACCCGGCCGCCGGCCTGGCCGCCGCCGCCACCGACCGCAACGCGCTGCTGCTGCGCTGGGAGGACCGGATCCCCGCCGGGCCGCTGGGCGCGGCGGTGCTCGCGCTGCGCGCCTACCGGGCCGAGCTGGCGTCCGCCCTGGCCGCCTACCGGGGCTGGTCGGCGGCCCCGCTGACGGTGCTGGTCTGCCCGGCCACACCCCGGTTCGCCGCTGCCCCGTGGGCCGGTGTGCTCGCCGAGCTCACCGCCGGGCTGCGGGCGAGCCGCCCGGCGTCCGGGGTGGACGTGGTCGCGGTGCCGGCCTGGGCACACCACTACCGAGTGCCGGCGCCGGACCGGGCCGACGGGTGCTCGCCGGAGCTGTCCGCGGTGCTCGGCACCCTGCTGGTGCGGCGGACGCTGCGGCACCCGGCGGTCGACCGGCTGGTCGTACCGGCCGGGCCGGCGCGGCGGCAGGCGGAGCTGGCCGCCGTGCTCGCGGCGCAGGCCCGAGCCGGGCGCCGGGTCCTGCTCACCACCGCGCCGCAGGCCCCCGAGCTGGCCGCCCTGGTCGCCGCCGGGCTGGTCGGCGTCGACCCGGCGCCGGCCGCCGCGCCGGGCACCCTGCTGCTGCACCCGGCGACCGAGCCGGGCCCGGCGGACCCGCTCGCGGTGCCGTTCGACCCGCAGGACGGGCCGGCGGCCGTGCTGCGCGGGCTCTGGCTGCTGGACCGCCCGGCCGGTGACGCGCCGGCCGGCGACGCCGCACCGGTCGACCCGGGCCTGCTCGCCGAGGTGGCCGTCGAGCTGGCCGACGCCGGCGCGATCCGGGCCGCGGTGGCCGACGGCTACCGGCGGCGCGCCGAGCGGGCCGCCGCCGCGCCGCGCACCGAGCGGGAACGGCAGCTCGTGGCGATCTGGTCCGACCTGCTGCGCACCGGCGGGCTGGGCATCCACGACGACTTCTTCGCCGCCGGGGGCGACTCGCTGCTGGCCATGCAGCTGGTGGCCCGGTGCGCCGAGGCCGGCATCACCGTCACCCCGCGTCAGCTCGTGCGGCATCCGACGGTCGCCGAGCTGGCCGCGAGCCTCGGCGCGGCCACCGCCGTCGACGCCGAGCAGGGCGAGGTGACCGGCGAGGCGCCGCTGACCGGGGCGCAGCGCTGGTTCACCGACCTGATCGCGCCCACCATGGGCCGGCCGGCGCTGTTCAACCATCCCTACTACCTGCGGCTGGCCCGCCCGCTCCCCGCCGACCTGCTCCGCGCGGCGGTCCGCCGGCTGGTGGCCCAGCACGACGCGCTGCGGCTGCGGCTGACCCGCCGGCCCGACGGGAGCTGGCGGCAGCACCACGCCGACCCCGCCGACGCGGTGCCGTTCACCAGCCACGACCTCACCGGCCTGCCGGTGGCCGAACGGGAGGCGGCGGCCGAGGCCCGGTGCGCCGCCGAGCAGACCGGGCTGGACCTGACCGCCGGTCCGCTGGCCCGGGTGGCGCACCTGCGGCTCGGCCCGGAGCTTCCCGACCGGCTGCTGATCGTGGCCCACCACCTGGTCGTCGACGCGGTCTCCCGGGGGCTGCTCCTGGCCGACCTGGAGGCCCTCTGCGGCCAGCTCGAGCGGGGCGAGGCGCCGGTGCTGCCGGCCAAGACCACCTCCTACCGGGCCTGGGCGGAACGGCTGGCCGGGTACGCCGGCTCGGCGCGGCTGCGCGAGCAGCTGCCGTTCTGGCTGGCCCAGACCGGGGACGGCGGGCTGGCCCGGCTCGCCGACGTCCCGGACGACGGTCCGTACCGACTCGGGGATCTGGGGCTGGCCTCGGTCACCCTCGACGCGGCGGCCACCCGTGGGCTGCACGCCGCCGCCCGACGGTTGCGCACCGGGGTGCGGGACCTGCTGGTGTGGGCGGCGGCGAGCACCGTGGCGGCGCGCACCGGCGGCCCGGTCACCGTGGCCACCACCGGCCACGGCCGGGAGCCGCTCTTCGACGACGTCGACACCACCCGCACCGCCGGCTGGTTCCAGGTGCTCTACCCGCTTCGGCTGGAGCTGCCCGCCGCCGGCCCGGCGACCCGCTCGCTGCGCGCGGTGATCCGCCAGCTCGGCCGGGTGCCGGACAACGGCATCGGGTACGGGCTGCTGCGGCACCTCTGCCCCGACGAGCCGGTACGCCGGCAGCTCGCGGCGATCCGGCCCCCGGCGATCGCGGTCAACTACATGGGCGGCTTCGGCTTCGACGACGTCTCCCCCGGCAGCCAGCTCCTCGACGTCTGCCCGGCCCCGTTCGGGCCGACCGAGGACCCGGACGGCCACTGGCCGTTCCCGTTCGACGTCACCGGCGCGCTCACCGGCGACGGGCTGCGCCTCGACCTCAGCTACGCCACCCCGGCCTTCCGGCCGGAAACCGCAGATGACCTGCTCGACGGCATCCGGACCAGCCTGCTGCGCCTGGTCGGGGACCACGGGCAACCGCCACGTCAGTAGGAGGACTTCCCATGGCGTTCCGACGCCCGTCCCGGTTCGCCGGGTTCACCACGATCTGGTTCGGCCAGCTGCTGTCGGCGCTGGGCACCCGGATGACGAACTTCGCCCTGAGCATCTGGGTGTGGGACGCCACCGGCCGGGCCTTCGACCTGACCCTGCTGATGGCGTTCGCGTTCGGCGCGACCGTCGTCTTCAGCCCGATCGCCGGTGCCCTGGTCGACCGGTGGAGCCGCCGGCTGACCGTGGTGCTCAGCGACATCGGTTCGGCGGTCACCACCGGCGCGCTACTGCTGCTCTTCCTCACCGACTCGGTGCAGGTCTGGCACCTCTACCTGGTCAACCTGGTCACCGGCGCGTTCCTGGCGTTCCAGCTGCCGGCGTACCAGGCGACCATCACGGTGATGATGGAGAAGGGCCAGTACCCGCGGGCCAACGCCATGATGTTCGCGGTCCGGACCATCCCGGTGATCTTCGCGCCCGGTTTCGCGGCGGCCCTGCTCGGGGTCCTCGACATCAAGGTCATCCTGCTGGTCGACGCGCTGTCCTACGTGGTGGCCATCGGCGCGGTGCTGCTGGTCCAGTTGCCGCCGGTGCCCCGGGCCGCGCACGACGACGGCGGTTTCTGGTCCGACACCGTGCACGGCTTCCGCTACATCCTGGCCAGCCGGGCGTTCACCGGGCTGGAGGCGATCATGTTCGCCATCAACGTGCTGGCCGCGGTCGGCTTCGCCCTGCTCGTGCCGCAGATCCTGGCCCGTACGGACAGCAGCACCAACGCGGTCGGCCTGGTGCAGACCATCGGCGCGGTCGGCGGCGTGGCGGGCGCCGCCCTGCTCGGGTTCCTGCCGAACACCCGGCACAAGATCCGCCGGATGCTGCTGGCCATCCTCGTGTTCAGCGTGCTGGGCCGGATCGTCTACGGCGTCGGTGACTCGATCATCGTCTGGTCGGTGGCGCTGCTCTTCCTGCACCTGTCCATCCCGTTCATCGACGGGTACGCCCAGTCGGTCTGGCAGGAGAAGGTCGAGCCGTCGGCCCAGGGCCGGGTCTTCGCGGCCCGGCAGTTCATTGAGGACCTGGCGTACCCGGGCGGCACCGCGCTGGCCGGCATCGCCGCGGACCGCTGGTTCGAGCCGATGATGCGCGAGGGCGGGCCGGGCGTGCCGCTCTTCGGCTGGCTGGTCGGCGACGGGCCGGGCGCCGGGATGGGGCTGATCTTCGTCATCGTCGGCGTGCTCGGCATCGGCGTGGCGGCGGCGGGCTGGCTCTCGCCGAGCATCCGCCGGATGGAGGTCGACCTGCCCGACCACGACGAGCCCGAGCCCGGCCCGGCCCCGCTGCCCGCGCCGAACGGCACCGACGAGCTGACCGACGACCGCGCGGTGGTGGCGAAATGAGGCTCGCCGAGGTGGTGGCCGGGGTGCTGGAGGTCGACCCGGCGGAGGTGACCGACGAGTCCGGGCCGGAGACCATCCCCACCTGGACCAGCCTGCGGCACCTGCAACTGGTGGTCACCCTGGAGGAGGTCTACGGGCTCTCCTTCGCCTTCGAGGAGATCCGCGACGTGCGCAGCGTCGGCGCGCTGCGCGACGTGCTGCGGGCCAAGGGCACGGTGCCGGCATGAGCGGCGACCTGTTCGCGCTGCGGTCCCGCTGGCAGGCGGTGTGCCGCACGGACCGGGCGCCGGTGCTGCGGATCGGGCTGCTGGCCAGCTACACGGTGGACCCGCTGGTGCCGTACCTGGGCCTGGCGCTGCACGACGCCGGGCTGCCGGCCACCGTCGACGTCGGACCGTTCAACCAGGTGGTCCAGCAGTGCCTGGCCGGGGACGGCTTCCCCGCCACCGTCCGCCCCGACGTGCTGCTGGTCGCGCAGCGGCTGGAGGAGGCCGGCGCGACCGGCCCGGCCGGCGCCGGCTGGGTCGAGGAGCTGCTGGCCGGCGCCGACGCGGCGGTCGCCGCCGCGCGCCGGCAGGGCGCCCTGCTGGCGTACGTGCTGCCGGCGATCCCCGAGGACCGCCCGTGCGGGTGCGGCGACGCCGTCGACGCCGACGGCGTGACCGCCGCCGCCACCGCCGCCCGGGAACGGCTGCGCGTCCGGCTGGCCGCCGACCCGAGGGTGCTGCTGGTCGACGCCGAGGAGGCGGTCCGGGCGGTGGGCGCCCGGCACGCGTACCACCCGGCGCTGTTCCGGTTCGCCAAGATCCCGTACACCGAGGAGGTGTTCGCGGCGCTCGGCGCGGCCACCGCCGGGCTGCTGCGTCGCTGGTACGGCGCGGCCCCCCGGGCGCTGGTGCTCGACGGCGACGCGCTGGCCGACCCGGCCGCCCCGCTGCCGGTCCTGCGCGAGCTGCGGGCCGCCGGGCTGGCGGTGGCGCTGCGGGCCGGCGGCCCCGGCTGGTGGTCGGCGGGGAGCTGCGCGGAACTGCTGCCTGTGCTGGACGGCTGGGTCACCGACGACCGGCCGGTGCCGGCGCAGCTCGCCGAGGTCGCCGCCGGGCTGGACCTCGCCCCGGCCCAGCTGGTCCTGGTCACGACCGGGCCGGACGCCGGCCCCGGCGGGCCGGACGCCCCCGGCCCGGTCGGTGCGACGCTGCGGCTCGGGGCGGATCCGGCGGGCTGGGCGGACACCCTGCGGGCCGCCCGGCTGACCGACCGGATCCCGGACCGCCGCTGGGCCGGCGGTGCCACCGGCGCCCCGGCGGTCGCGCCGGCGGACCCGCCGGCCGGCCTGTCCCTCGACGACTTCGTGTCCAGCCTGGACGTCCGGCTGGCGTACCGGCCGGTCGCCGCCGGCGACGTGCCACCGGTCGCTGAGCTGGTGGCCCGGGCGCACGACTTCGCGCTCTGCCCGGCCCCGCCGGCCGGCGTGCTCGCCGGCCGGGCCGGCGACCTGCTCGCCGTCGAGGTCCGCGACCGGCTCGGCGACTACGGCACCGGCGGCCTGGTGGCGGTACGCCCGGACGCCGACCGCTGGACGGTGGACCTCTTCTCGCTCTCCTGCCCGGTGCTCGGCAAGGGCGTCGAGGCCGCGGTGCTGCGCGAGGTGGCCGGCCGGGCGGCCGCCGCCGGCGCGGGCGAGGTGCGGGTCCACTGGACCGACACCGGACGCAACGGCGCCGCCGCGCGGTTCCTGTCCACCCTGGACGGGCTCACCGGCACGCCGGTGCCGGTCCGGGCCGTCCGGGTCGACGCGGCCGGCCCAATCGCGGCCGAGCCGGCCGGAGCGGTCCGGTGAGCGCGCCGCGCCACGCCGCCGGCCCGGCTGGGCCGCGGACCGCCGAGGGCCGCGCGCAGCCCGCCGGAGCGTCGGACGCCCCGCCGGTCGCGCTCGGGGTGGCCGCGCTCGCCCACGTGCTCGGCGAGCCGGTCGACGTGGCGGTGGCCGCGCCGCGGTACACGACCGACCTGGACCGGGTGCGCTCCTGGGAGTACCGGACCTTCCACCGGGCCGCCGACGGGATCGGGGTGACCGACCTGGCGGTGGTGGCCGGCGGCACCGCGCTGGACCGGGCCGGGGTGGCCGCCGCCGACCTGGACCTGGTCGTGCTGGCCGTCCCCGACCTGGTGGAACACCTCTACTGGGACGCGGCCGCGCACACCCAGGCCCGGCTCGGCGCGCACGACGCCGAGGCGGTGCTGCTCAACCAGGCGTGCGGCGGCGGGGTGGCCGGCTTCGACACGGTGGCCGGCCGGTTCGCCACCCATCCCGGCTACCGGACGGCGCTGCTGATCGGCGCCAACCGGGTCTGCGAGCCGTACTGGAACCGGATGGAGATCAACACCAGCGTCTTCTCCGACGGCGCCGCCGCGGCCGTGCTGGTCCGCGACCACGACCGGTGCCGGTGGCTGGCCACCGAGACGATCAGCGACGGCCGGTACGCCGGGTTCATGCGGATGCCCGTCGGCGGCGCGGCCGCCCCGTTCACCCCGGACGCCGGCACCCCGCGCGTCGGCGACCCGGCGGAACGGCTCAACGAGTTCTTCGCCGGGGACGTGCGGCGGATGTTCCGGTTCGTCGCCGCCATCCGGGACCGCAACCGGCGGGTGGTGGCCGCCGCGTGCGCCCGGGCCGGCGTCACCCCGGCCGACATACGCCGGTTCGTGCACTTCCACGACAACGCCCGGCAGTTCGCCGAGTTGGCCAAGGACCTCGGCGTCGAGCTGGACCGCACCAACGTCGACCTGGCCCTGGACCACGGCCACGTCGGCTGCGCCGACCAGCTCATCGGCCTGGAGCACCACCTGGCGCACGGCGACCTGACCGCCGGCGACCTGGTGGCGCTGACCAGCACCGGCAGCGGCATGCACTGGGTCTGCACCCTGCTGCGGGTCTGACCACCGACGCGACCCCGACCGACGAACCGCCCCGCCGGCCCGGCGGGGAGGAAGGACGACACGATGAGAGTCGAGGAGGCGCTCCTCCGGATCCGTCGGCTGCGCCGCCCGGACGCGGCCCCCGACCCGGAGCTGGCGGCCGCGCTGGTCCACCTGGACGACGCGCCGGTGACCACCCTCGCCACCGCCGGGCGGCTGCTGGCCGACGTGCCGGCGGAGAGGCTGGCCACCCCGGACTTCCCGCTGCGCCCGCTGCGGGTCGCGGTCACCGGCACCTTCACCTCCGGCACCGTCGAGCCGCTGCTGCGGCTGGCGCTGCTGCGCATCGGGATCGCCCCGGAGCTGCACGTCTCCGGCTTCGACCAGCTCCTGCTCGACCTCAGCGATCCGCGTTCCGCGCTGGCCGGGTTCCGCCCCGACGTGACGCTGTGCCTGCTGCACGACGGGTGGTTCCTGCCCGCCGAGTGGGACCCGGGCGACCTGGCCGGCCTGCGGGACACCCTCCTCGACCGGGCCGACGTGCTGGCCGCGGCCGTCGCCGGCCACACCGCCCGCAGCGACGGGGCGCTGCTGCTGCATACCGTGCCGCTGTCCCCGGTGGAGCACCGCAGCCT
The DNA here is from genome assembly GCF_040655175.1 of Micromonospora sp. NPDC050495. Classification (NCBI taxonomy): domain Bacteria; kingdom Bacillati; phylum Actinomycetota; class Actinomycetes; order Micromonosporales; family Micromonosporaceae; genus Micromonospora; species Micromonospora sp. NPDC050495. Next base: position 17,967 of record NZ_JBFAJK010000019.1, read on the forward strand.
GGTCAGCTTCCGCGGCCGGGCCGGGCTGGGCCGGATCTGGCGGGAGCTGAACGGGCGGCTGCTGGAGCTGGGCGAGCGGGACGGGGCGTACACGCTGGACCTGGAGACGGTGCTGGTGGACCACGACGGGCCGGTCCGCGACGAGCGCCTCTACCGGTACGCCAGCATGGCCTGGACGCCCGGGGTGGAGCGCCGGTACGCCCACGAGGCGGCCACCTTCTGCCGCGCGGCGCTCGGCAAGGCCGCGAAGGTGCTCGCCCTGGACCTCGACAACACCCTCTGGGGCGGGGTGCTCGGCGACGACGGGCTGGCCGGCATCGCCCTCGGCACCGACTACCCGGGCAACTGCCACCGGGACGTGCAGCGCCGGGCCCTGGCGCTGCGCCGGCAGGGCGTGCTGCTCACCGTGTGCAGCAAGAACGACCCCGACGTGGTGGCCGAGGCGTTCGCGCAGCACCCGGACCTGCTGCTGCGCGCCGACGACTTCGTCGCGCAGGCGGTGAACTGGGGCCGCAAGGACGACAACCTGCGCCAGCTCGCCGGCACGCTGAACCTGGGGCTGGAGAGCGTGGTCTTCGCCGACGACAGCCCGTTCGAGTGCGAGCTGGTCCGGCGGGAGCTGCCCACCGTACGGGTGGTGGAGCTGGCCGGCGATCCCGCCGGGTTCTCCCGCCGGCTGCTCGACGAGGGGCACTTCACGGTGCTGGCCACCGGCGCCACCGACCGGGAGCGCACGGCGCTGTACCGGGCCCGCGCCGGCCGGCAGCGCTTCGCCGCCACCTTCGCCTCAGCCGAGGACTACCTGCACGAGCTGAAGCTGCGGGTGGTGGTGCGCCCGGTGGACGAGCTGAGCCTGCCCCGGCTGGCCCAGCTGGGCCTGCGGACCAACCAGTTCACCATGACCGACCGGGCGCACACCGAGGCGCAGACCCGCCAGCGGGCCGCGGACCCGGGCCGCCTGGTGCTCACCGTCGAGGTGGCCGACCGGTTCGGCGACGAGGGACTGGTCGGCGGGGTGTGGCTGGACCGCGGCGCCCCGGACCGCTGGGTGGTGGAGAACTTCGTGCTCAGCTGCCGGGTGTTCGCCCGCGGGATCGAGCAGGCGGTGCTGCACCGGGTGGCCGAGCTGGCCCGGGACGCGGGCGCCACCGGGTTGGAGGCGCTGTTCCGGCCGACCGCCCGCAACAAGCCCGGCGGCGCGGTCTGGCCGGCCGCCGGGTTCACCGTCGCCGCCGAGGAGGACGGCACCACCCGGTACGCGCTGCCGCTGCACCCGCCGCCCCGGCTGCTGCCGGCGTGGATCGCCCTGAAGGAGAAGGGAGACGTCCGTGCCTGAGCTGTTCGCCACCGTCGCGGACCTCGTCGCGCAGGTCGCCGACGTACCGGCCGGGCAGGTCACGCCCGAGGTGCGCTTCGACGCGCTGGCCAACTGGACCAGCCTGGAGGCGCTGCGGCTGCTCACCGTGATCGAGGACGACCTCGACGTCCGGCTGGACCTGCGCGAGTACCTGGCGGTGACCGACATGGCCGGGCTGGTCGCGCTCATCGCCGCCGAACGCGACGGGGTGCCCCGGTGAGCGCCACCGCGACCGCCGCGCCGGCGCCGGCGCCGGCCCCGTCCCGCCTCGACGACGACGACCTGGACCTGCTGCTGCTCATCCGGCACTTCGAGCTGGCCCTGCTGGACATGTTCGGCCGGGGCGAGCTGCACGGCACCACGCACACCTGCCTCGGGCAGGAGTACGTCCCGGTGGCGCTGCGCCCGCTGCTCGCCGACGGCGACCACGTGTTCAGCAATCACCGCGGGCACGGGCACTACCTGGCCCGGTTCGCCGACCCGCACAGCCTGCTTGCCGAGGTGATGGGCCGGCAGGGCGCGGTCTGCGCCGGGGTCGGCGGCAGCCAGCACATCCTGCGCGACCGCTACCTGTCCACCGGGGTGCAGGGCGAGAGCGTCCCGGTGGCCGCCGGGGTGGCGCTGCACCTCAAGCGGGCCGAGCCGGGACACCTGGCGCTGGTCCACCTCGGCGACGGCACCTGGGGCGAGGGCGCGGTCTACGAGGGGTTGAACATGGCCGCGCTGTGGCGGCTGCCGCTGCTGCTGGTGGTGGAGCACAACGGCATCGCCCAGTCCACCCCGACCAGCGCCCAGCTCGCCGGCGACCTCGCCGGCCGGGCCCGCGCCTTCGGCGTGGCGCACACCCTGGTCACCTCGACCGACACGAACACGGTGCGGGCCGCGCTGGCCCCGGTGCTGCGTCGGGTCCGCGAGCAGGGCACGCCCGCGGTGGTGGAGCTGCGCACCCACCGGGTCGGGCCGCACAGCAAGGGCGACGACACCCGCCGCCCGGAGGAGATCGGGTACGCCCGCGCGCAGGACTGGTACGTCCGCTACGCGCGGGCGTACCCGGAGCAGTTCGCCGCGCACGACGAGCGGCAACGGCGGCAGGTCGCCGAGGTGGTCCGGGAGGTCGCCGGGCGGCCGGCGAGCCGGTGGGAGGAGGCCGGGCGTGGCTGAGCGGGTGGTGGAGAACCTCAACCAGGCGCTGCACGCGCTGCTGGCCGACGACCCCGGGCTGTACCTGCTCGGCGAGGACCTGGTTGACCCGTACGGCGGGGCGTTCAAGGTGACCCGGGGGCTGTCCAGCCGCTGGCCGGACCGGGTGCTGTCCACCCCGCTGAGCGAGGGCGGCATCGTCGGGGTGGCCGGCGGGCTGGCGCTGGCCGGGCAGCGGGCCATCGTCGAGATCATGTTCAGCGACTTCGTGGCGATGGCCTTCGACCAGATCCTCAACTTCGCCAGCAAGTCCACCGCCATGTACGGCCGTCCGGTGCCGATGCGGCTGGTGGTGCGCTGCCCCACCGGCGGCAACCGCGGCTACGGGCCGACGCACAGCCAGAGCCTGCAGAAGCACTTCGTCGGCATCCCCGGGCTCACCCTGTGCGAGGTGTCGCCGTTCCACGACAACCGGGCGGTGCTCGCCGGGCTGCTCGACTCGGGGCGGCCGGGGCTGCTCTTCGAGGACAAGGTCCTCTACACCAACCGGATGTACGCCGACGGCGTGGTCGACGAGCTGTTCCGCTACGACCTGGTCGGCGCCGACGGCGACGTGGCCCGGGTCTGGGTGGACGACCCCGAGCAGTGCGACTGCGTCCTGGTGGTGCCCGGCGGGCTGGCCGTACGGGCCGTCGCGGTGGCCCGCGAGCTGCTGCTGCGCGACGACATCGTCTGCCAGGTGCTGGTGCCGTCCCGGCTCTGGCCGCTGGACGTCGACGGGCTGCTGCCGGCGGTCACCCGGGCCGGCCGGGTGGTGGTGGCCGAGGAGAGCACGGCCGGCGGCACCTGGGGCGCCGAGCTGGCCCAGGCCGTGCACACCCGGCGGTGGGGGGCGCTGCGCGCGCCGGTGCGGCTGGTGCACTCCGCCGACCAGGTCATCCCGACCGCCGCGCACCTGGAACGCACCGTGCTGGTGCAGGACGCGGACATCCACCGGGCCGTGAAGGAGGTGGTCACCGGTGCGTGACCTGATCGTGCCGAAACTCAACAACAACGACACGTCGTACGTGCTCACCGACTGGCTGGTCGACGACGGCGGGAAGGTCGCCGCCGGTGACCCGGTCGCCGAGGTGGAGACCTCCAAGGCCGCCGAGGAGCTGGCCTGCGACCACACCGGGGTGCTGCACCGGCTGGTCGCGGTCCAGCAGGAGTGCGCCCCCGGGCAGGTCATCGGGCACGTCTTCGACGACGAGGAGGCCCGGCAGCGCTGGCTGGCCCGGGCCACCCCCGCCGCGCCGGCCGCCGCCGGCGACGAGGCGTCCGGGCCGGTGCTCACCGACTCGGCCCGGGAGCTCGCGGCCGCGCACGGCGTCACCGACGCGGAGCTGCGGGCGCTGGGCCGGGCCGTGGTGCGCCGGACCGACGTGGAGCGACTGCTGGCCGACCGGGCGACCACCCCGGAGCCGGCCGTGGTGGTGGCCGCGGCGGCGCTCGCCGCCGGCGACGCGCCCCAGCCGGACGACCCGCGGCCGGTGCACCCGCTGCCCCGCTCGCAGCGGGCGGTCGCCGCGGTGGTCACCGAGTCGCACCGCGAGGTGCCGGCCGCGCTCGCCGTGATCAAGGTACGGGTGGACGCCGCGCTGGCGGTGGCCCGCCGGCTCACCCGCGCCACCCGCACCCTGGTCGGCCTGCCGGAGCTGCTGGTCAAGGCGGTCGGCGGGCGGCGCGAGGAGCACCCGTTGCTGTTCGCCTCCCCCGGTGACGGCAACACGGTACGGCTGGCCGAGGCGGCGAACGTCGGGGTCACCATCGACGTCGGCACCGGGCTGTTCATTCCGGTGATCCGCGACGTCGAGGAGCTGACCTGCGCCGAGCTCGCCGAGACGCTGATGGACTTCCGCACCCGGGCCGGCGCGGAGGGCTTCCGGGCCGGCGAGCTGACCGGCGGCGCCATCGTGGTCTCGCTGCACACCGACCCGGACGTGGTGCTCGCCGGGCCAATCGTCTTTCCCGGGCAGACCTGCGTGGTGGCGCTCGGCGGCACCCAGGACGAGCTGGCTCTCGATCCGGCCGGTCAGCTGGTCACCCGCCGGCACGTCAACATCAGCGCCGGCTACGACCACCGGGTGGTCAACGGCCGGGAGGCGGTCGCCTTCCTCCAGGCGGTGAAGGCGGCCCTGGAGGCGCCGGACCGGCTCGCCGAGGAGTGAGCGCCGGGGTTACCGCTGCCGGCGTCCGCGGCGGACGATGCGGACGCCGGCAGCGACCACCCCGATGATGAGCACGGCGCTGAGCAACTGGAGGCCCGGCGAGTCGTCGGCCTCCCCGTAGACGAAGCCGGCGGCGCCGAGCGCCACGGCGAGCAGACCGACGGCGGCGAGGACGTACCTCATGGGGTCTCCTTCTCGGGGTGGTGCGCGTCGTCGACCCACTCGAGCAGGTCACCGGGTTGGCAGTCGAGCACCCGGCACATGGCCTCCAGGGTGCTGAACCGGACGGCCTTGGCCCGACCGTTCTTGAGCACCGCGACGTTGGCGGGGGTGAGCCCGACCCGCTCGGCGAACTCGCCGACGCTCATCTTGCGCTTGGCCAGCTCGACGTCGATGCGGACGACGATGGGCATCAGATCACCGCCTCCATGTCGGTGCGCAGCGTGGTGGCCTGGCGCAGCAGCGCCCGCATCACCACCATCAGCAGGCCCAGCACGGCGACCCCGACGACCAGCAGGAACAGCAGCAGTGGCAGCCCCGGGTCGTGGGCGTGGAACCCGACGTAGAGGAAGACGCCCACCAGCACCACCCACGCGGCGGCGACGGCCCAGACGATCGCGTCGACCCAGACCAGGGCGGCGTCGCTGAAGATCCGGTCGTTCTTGACCATGGTGAGCAGCCGCCAGGTGGCCACGATCACCACCTGCACGCAGAGCACCCAGAACACCGACACGGCGGTCGCCGGCCAGCGCAGGTAGGCCATGTCCGGGTCCTCCTTCGCCATGTGCGCGAACTGGCCGGGCAGCGAGAGGGTCTGGAACACGACCAGGACCCCGAACAGCAGGACGAGGAAGATTCTGAGCGGGGCTACCGCTCGACGCTCGATGAACACCTACCGAGTGTCGCTAGTTTCCTATCGATTGTCAATCGGTACAGCGGAAGCCAGACGGCCCAGCGACGGCCCGGAGCCCTCATCGCCGGCATGCCACAGGACATGTCACTCCCACAGGTCGGCATCCTCGTTGCCGGACGCGTCCGTCTCCCCCAGAGATTCATGGAGCGCTCCGATCTCGCGGCCCGTCGGGTTGCACTCCGCGTCCGTCTCGATCAGGTGCCAGCCGGGGTCGCTCTCGCGCGCGTTCGGGTCCCCGCCCTCGTCAAGGACGCCAACTGCGGCGACGATCGCCTCGTACGCTTCAGCTCGTGCGACCAGCAGCACATCGTGGGGATCCGCGCCTGCGTCAATCAGCCGCTGGGCGGCCGCAATGTCGCTCAGGGCGCTGGCATCCATCCAGGGAGATATGGCCTCCCGCCACAGGGCGGGCGCGCGGTTACGGATCGGACACGAAACCCGATCGGCCTGCTGTGATCTAGGGTCAGCCCGTGGAGTACGGCACCTTCGGTCCCCTCGGCCTACTCGCCTGCGCAGGATGCAGTTGCCTGTTCCTGCTCGCTGTCATGGGGCTCCTCGCTGCTTGGTGGAAGCCGAAGAGTTGAAGCGGAACTCTCGGCGAGCCGGTCCGATCGGGCTGGGTACGAGGTCAAACGGCCTGGTGAGGCGGGTCTTGGCTCGGTTCGGCTGGCACGGTTGCTGTACTTCGCTGCTGTACTGCTGGCATCAGACCAGGCGCTGGACGCGGACCTTCGGGCGCTCGTTCGTGAGGTGGCCTTGCTTGTGCTGGCGGACCTGCTCGTCCCAGACCTCCTGGTCGTAGTCCGGGTTCGACGGGATCCACTTATGGGAGCCGTCGCTCTGGCGTGCTTGGGCTACTGCCACGTGGACACGGTGACCTACCTGGCCTTATTCGGACTGTCCCTGCTACTTCGCCGGGGACGGGGGCTCCGTTGGGCGGCCGGCGCGGAGTCGTGCGTCTGCAAGGGCGACTCCGAGTAGGACGACGGCAGCGGCGATGGCGGCGAGCAGTGGTGGGGCGAAGGACAGCGGCGGTGCCAGCAAGACTAGGGCGGCGATGCCGATGAGCCGGCGGATGGCGATCCGGTTGAAGACGACCTGCTCCAGCCGGATGCGGCCGATCAGGAAGAGCGCCGGCCCGCCGAGGATGACCGCGAGCCAGGCCGGATGGGATGGCCCGTTGGCACGTGACAGCACGACTTCCGAGCCGGCTGCGGCGGCGATGATGCCGAGCACCATGAGCAGATGGGCCACGCCAGCCATGCGACCGGCGGCCGCCCGGTTCGACGACATCGCGACGGCGTCGGCCAGCAGCTCGCCAGAGCGATAGTAGTAGATCTTCCACATCAGCACGGTTGACAGGAACGAGATCGCCAGAGCCGTGGTTGCCACGAGCGTGGCGGGGTGGTGGGAGTAGACGAGGCCACTTGACACCACCGTCTCCCCGAAGCGCGATCAGCAACAGTTGCTCGTGGCGCTCGGGGAGATGTCTGCTGCTGACCATTCCCCATGGGCTTATAGATGGTCGGCGCATGCCGGGTATCGGCCAGTTCCGCCGCCCCGCAACTAGGTCCACCGTGATGGCGATCAACCACAGAACGCCCCGCGCGGTTCCGTGCATCACCGCGCCAGCGAGCCAGACTACTCCGGACACACTGAACCAGATGGCCATGCGGGTGTAGAGCGCCTGTATCTCCCCGTAATCTCGCAACAGCGGCCGAAGCAGCAAGGGGCGTCCGACGTGCAGCAACACGTACACGACGGCGAAGGTGGCGCCCCGTGCGTGGGTCGCGCGCGGCAGGGCTGCCGCCATGATTAGCAAGCCGAACGCGCTGAGTAGGACCAACAGCTGAATCCAACGGTTACGGCAGTCGAACCGGCTGGTGATGTAGGCGGTGGTCGCCCACAAGTAGATCAGCGGCAGGGCCAGAATGCCCGTGAACACCAAAGAGCGCCAGTCCGGCTCCTCGGCGAGTAGCTCCGGCACCAGTCGGGTGACGACCCCGATCAGAGCGAAGACCAGCACCAGGTCAAAGAACAACTCCAGGAAGCTGGCCTGCCGGGCGTCCTCCTCGCCGCGCAGGATGCCCCCGGCCTGCACCGGCACCGATGGCTGCTCCACCCGGCCATGGTCTCGTGCTGATCATCCTGCGCGCACCGATTTGGCCGGCTCCCTCGACCGGCGGGTGACAGTGATAAGGCTGGCGTGAACCAGACACCGGACGACACCCGCGCAAGATCCCTCTGCGTTTGGGGGCACCTAGCTCGTTCGCTCTCGACCCAGGACGCCCGACAGGCGCTCGTGCGATGGCATGATCGACGCCGTACGGGCCCGGTCCGTCGGGATACACCGCCTTGGCTACTCGTGTGGCTACTCGTCTTCTGCATCAGCGGATGGCGTCTACCACTACTGAGGGCTTCACAATCGACTGTGGGAATCCCATCCTGAACAGTCCTTTTGAATGAGCAAGTTTCGCGAACGAACGTGAGACACGCCCACACGCCGAGGAGTGTTCGTTCAGCTCATCTAGGTGAGCGACGTAGAGGGTCGCTCCTTAGCTCCTCGGAGTAGAACATGACTGATCCCGACCCCGTGCTGCCGGGACCGCCGCGCCCCACGGCCAGATCATCGCGATCATCGATAGGCCCATGACCAGGTGCAACATCTCGGAGAGTCGATGCTCCGCCACCGGACAGAGCCACGCAGCGGGTGGGCGAAGGCACCGGAGCAGGTGAAAGGCGGCCGCCCCTCCGAACGCCACTGTCAGCAGCCATCGGAGAGGGGCAATGCCGATCATCGGCCCCACGAACGGTGGCGGAACCTCCGGCAGGCGCCGAACGTCAGTGGCAGCACTGGTGGTCGCTGCCCGTGGGTGCCGTGGCGCCCAGGTCGTCGTCACGGCCGGCGGCAAGGCGCGACCACTGCGAGGTTGGCCGGCCGTCGAGGCGGAACTGGTCGCCGTCGGTCCGGAAGCGCTGCGGCCACCCTTCCGGCGAGTCCTCCCAGTCCTCCTGGCGGCCGTAGACGGTCATGTCGAGCAGGCCGTACGACGGCGCCATCGCCTCGACGCCCCGCCCGGTGGTCCAGTAGGTCTCGAACACCCGGTCGCCCTGGCGCAGGTAGCACGCCTTCATCCCGAACGCGCGCCCGGCGACGAGGGAGTCGAGCGACTGCTCGGGCACCGAGTACCAGGGCGCCTGCCAGCCCATGAAGTCGCGATAGCGCTTCGTCTCCTCGAACGGCCCCTGGCAGAAGACCGCGAAGGTGACGTCGCGCGAGTGCAGGTAGGACAACTCGAGCACCTGGCCGGTGAAGAACGTGCAGCCCTCGCACTGGTCGGCGGCCGGCCTGCCCGTGTGCCACATGTGGTACGACGCGAACAGCTGGGTCCTGCCCTCGAAGACGTCGAGCAGGGGCACCGGGCCGTCGGCGCCGACCAGGGGGGTGGTCGAATCGACCTCGACCATCGGCAGCCGCCGGCGGGCCGCGGCGATGGCGTCGCCCTCACGGGTGTGCGCCTTCTCGCGGAGCCGGAGTTCGTCGAGTTGCTTCTGCCAGGTCTCGCGGTCGGTGATCGGGGGTGTCGCTGGGGTGGTCATGGGCTCCTCCTCGAGTCAGTCGCTATGAGCGTAATAGTGACTGCTAGGATCGAGCAAGTAAGAATTCTTGAACTCACCAGTGTGACGAACGGGCGGCGCGGTTCCAGACAAGGCGTAGGGAGGTTTTCGGTGCCGACTCAGCGGGGTTATCGGCAGGCGTGCGGCGTCGCGCGCGGCCTCGACATCGTGGGTGAGCGGTGGTCGCTGCTCGTGGTGCGCGAGCTGCTGCTCGGACCGAAACGGTTCACCGACCTCCAGCAGGCGCTCCCGACCGCCAGCCCGAACGCGCTGTCCGACCGGTTGCGCGAGCTGGCCAACGCGGGCGTCGTACGCCGTCGGCAGCTGCCTCCGCCAGGCAACGTGCGGGTCTACGAGCTGACCACGTGGGGTCGCGGCCTCGAGCCGATCGTCGTCGCGCTCGGCACCTGGGCGCTGGCCGCCCCGCCGAGCGCGGAACAGCTCTTCGTGAGCGCGGACAGCGCCATGCTGACCATCCGCACCTTCTTCATGCCGACGCCGCAGCAGCCCGAGGTGACGCTCCGGATCGAACTACGCGACCACGGCCCTGCCGGGGTGTTCGGCGTCCGCCTCACACCGGACGGCGCCGAGGTCACCCACGAGCCACCCGAAGAGCCGGACGCCGTCCTGATCACCACGACGGACACCCTCCTCGCCGCCTTCGGCAGCGACGACCTCGCCGGGCTCGTAGCTGCCGGTGCCGCCATCATCGGTGATCGCGAGGTCGTACGCCGTCTCGTCGCGGGCGCGCGAGTCCCGGGCGCCACAGGTCAAAGCTCAAACGGCAACCCCGGGCCAAGGGGGGCGGGCGGATAGCCGCCAGAGACTGCCCGAAAGGTGACCTATTGCCCCGGCAGATCCGGCCCGCCCTGTTTGGTCGACACTCTGGTCCGGCGTCGACCAAGGTCACGTGCACTGATAGCCGCGATGCCCGCGCTACACACTGTCACGCCGAGCTGACGCCGATGCCGCTGGGAGCCACCGCGACCATCATCGGCTGGCGGTTCGCGCCGGGCCAAGCGGACAAACCTTGCGTATACCCCGCAAACGCAACCAGGAACAAGGCAAGGCCCAGCTCAACGAGCCAGACCTCACCTCGAACGAAATGTCCAGATTGTATAGGTGGGCGATACTGGGGTCGAACCAGTGACCTCTTCGGTGTGAAGCAGGACGCCGCACCGACTCTGACCTGCGAAAACGAGAACTTGCAGGTCGTAGTGGGTGCAGTTGGATGCCGTTCAGTGCCGTTGGACGCTGTCCAACGCCGTTCATTGCATGCGTCTGCTCCCAACCTGCTCCCCCAATCTCGGCACGCGATTGCCGGTAGCGGTTTACCCTGCTCGAATGCCGAATTGTGACCTTCCGGGTTAACCTCAGCACCATCGGCAGGTCCGAGTCGAGGCGGCAGGTCATGCTCATCAAAGGGTGGCGAAGTCAAGAATCCATCGATGTCAGCCCTTTGAAGAACTTGTTCTTCGCGATGCCCGGGTGGGCCGCCATCAGCCTGGTAGCCATCGTGCCCAGAAACACGTTGACAGCGTCCACCAATTCGTTCATTCCAATCTCATAGGCCACTTCTGATGTCGAGTCTCTCACCTCGACCGACTCGCCGCGCCGCACGAAGGAGATAACGGCCGTGTTTTCAGTAAAGTCGAATTCCGCTTCACCATACCGATCTAACGCATCCGGAACTTTTTTGATTGAGGCGGCAAAGTCGAGCAGAGGCATGCTGCCCCATCGGGCACCAAGATCGAATCCGTCTACATCGAACTCGATCCGGCTCCAGAAATATTCGTACCTCAGATCCATCTCAGCAACCGCCCCTAGGTCGATCTTGTCGCCAGGTCGCCAAAGGGGGGATACCGACCTGTCCAAGGGCAAGATCACGAAATCGATAGCCAGCAAGTCAGCTCCTAGCGCCTCTCTTGATGCTTCCAACACAGAATTCCACTGACTGATCTTAGATTGGACGGCGGAGCCAGACCTCGATCGCAGATGCGGCGGCATCACTTTTGCAGGGCGTTTCATCACAGACAGGTGTTTCCGTTCCGCGCCGGCGCGCTGCGGACCTCCGGATCAGCAGCTATCCGCAACGCAATATCAATGCTACGGACAGTGACATGGTCACCGTCGATGGGAGGGGTTGCCGACGAAATCGGTCCGCAGGAAGCGATGACACAAACCCAAACCCGGGTCTGTGTCATCGCCAAGCCCAACGCGTCACGCTCAATTTCGGCCCGGCGCGTCGGTCTGCCTGAGAAGCTCCCCGAGAAGGGCACTTCACAGGCTATCGTTCAATGTGGCGCTAGAACGGATGTGCCGTACGCAGCGTACCATCCGGGTTTACGACAACCCGCACTTGCTGCGCCTCCCCACCTCCCTGAGTCCCACTCTTCTCACCAATGGGTTTCCCGAAGTCCCATTCATACACGGTCCCATCACGTCCCTGAGTATTCCTGCGAGGACGTCCACGCTGAACCGTCTGGCGGATCAGATCGCTGGAGCACCACGGCGGTGAAGGTCATCGGATAACGTGATACGTCAGGTCCTGGTGCCCGGGCGCAAATGACGTTCGGGCACCAGGCACCCAGCACCCGGTCGATGGTGACTTCGATTAATCCATGCATCCGCAGCGGAGTGCCGAAGGCCGATAATTGATCTGGCTAGACCAAGAGTGACCGCTTGTGATTGTCCCCCGTCTTCACTCTCCCCCGCAGGGGTTGCGAAGATAGGCGATCTTCGACGACACTCCCCCGGACCGTCCCGCCGGACACCGGCAGGCCTGAGCGCGCAAAGGATCCCATGCAGCCGTTGCACCCGGAGGCGACCTCACGACGTTCGGTCTGGATGTGGGTCGGCGGCGCTGCGGGCCTCGCCCTCGCACTCGCCATGTTCCTCAACAACAGCCGACCGCCCACCCCCGCCGCGACGAGCCGCCCAGCCACCAGCACCTTCGTGGTTTCCGGCGCGGTGGTCCTCGGCAACACCGCATCCTTCGCCCGGGACGACCGCGGCGGCTGCGCCGGCACCGGAGCCCACGCCGACGTCATCAACGGTGCCCCGGTGCTCATCACGACCACGGGCGGGCTGGCCACCGGTCAGCTCACCGACCCCCGCGCGCTCACGGACGGCACCTGCCGATTCTGGTTCTCCGTCCTTGGCGTGCCGACCGGGCAGGACGCCCACCTGGTCATGGTCGCCGACCGAGATACCCGCCAGTACGCCGAGCAGGAACTGACCGGCGCGCTGGTGAGCCTGCGCGTCGACTAAACCCGACCCGCCGATTAACCGCCCCAGGTTTGTGACCAGGCAGGGCAAGGAGACCCCGGCGCCTCTTCCTGGCTAGCTGGATCGGCCTCCGAACAAAATTCTCAGCCAGCACGAGGAGCCTCAGGAGACGGGGACGAACGCCACCTCTCCTGTCTTCTCTGAGAGGTCACGACGGACCGCTCGACCGCATCACCGCAGGTCAAAGCCCTCGGCTCGGTCCAGTGCCGGTGAGCCCTTCGGGTGCGGTGACCACTTCGCCAACCTGCACCCAATCTGCTCCCACTTGCAAGGCCACGGCCCTGTTGTCAACCCGACATGCTCAGGTATGCCGCGCCCTATCAGCGGCAGATCCGTGCGCGTTGCCGCAGCCGTGTCCGGGAATGAGGGTGACAGGGCTACAGATCTTGAATGGTCAGGTTGTGTCGGGTTCGAGTGTCAGGCCGGTGTGAGCGAGGAAGCCGTCGAGTAGGTCGGTGTGGTACTGGATGCTCTTGAGTCGGTTCTTGATGATCGCGAGGAGATGGTCGACGCCGGTGACGGCGAGGTTGCCGATGCTGCGTTTGAGGTGGGACCAGACGGCCTCGGTCGGGTTCAGTTCCGGGGCGTAGGCGGGTAGCCGGATGACGGTCAGCCAGTCTCGGGCGTCGATCATCTGCCGCATGGCGGCGGAGACGTGGGTGTTCAGGTTGTCCCAGATGCACACGATCGGGCCGTCGAGCTGTTGGTGGGCGGCGTCGAGCAGGGCGATGTAGTCGCGCTCGCTGAAGCTGCGGCGTTCGTTCTTGCGGCCGCGATGGGTGATCGTGCGGTAGATCAGCCGGGACCGTTGTCCGGGCCGGTAACAGGTCAGCCCGGCGATCGAGACGCGGCCGGAGCCCTTGCCCGACACCGGGACCACGGGGGTGTGCCCGCGTCGTCCCCAAGTCCGCGCTTTCGGTGGGCGCAGCGTCTGACCGGCCTCGTCCTCGAAGACCAGCCACGCCTGCCGCTGCGCCGCTACCGTTTTCCCGCCGGCCACGTCTCCCGCCGCCAGGTGATGATCGCGGCTTCGTCCCGCTCGACCGCACGGTGCTTGGGAACCTGCACCGACCAGCCCAACCGGTACATGATGTTCGCCGTCCCGCGCAGCGTGTACCGGGTGTGGAACATGCGGGCGATCAGGTCCGACACCCGGGCCAGGGTCCACCGCTGATCACTACCGAACCCGTGCGCCGCCGGCCCCTGCTCCAGGGCATCGGCCAGCCGCCGCAACCGGCCCTCATCCAGCCGACACCGAGACCCACCCGGCCCCTTCGAGGCCAGAGCCTGCTCACCACCAGCCCGCCACCGCTTACGCCACCCATACACCGCGGTCTGCGACACCCGCAACCGACGCGCGATCTCCGGCACCGACACATCCTCGGCGAACCACCCGGCCGCCTCCCGCCGTACCGCCTCACGCTTCGCCCGCCCCCGCGCGGACAACCCACCTCCATCGGGATACCTCATCCCATCGACCTACCCCAACCCCAAGCCATCACACAGACCACATCGGACGAACCTGGCCATTCAAGATCTGTAAGCGTGGCTGCGTGAAATAGCGCCGTTACCGTAACGCGATGGGTCATGGTGCGATGGAGCAGCCTCGATCCGACAAGCGGCGGGGAAGGGGACACCTATGCAACTGGTCGCGGGCGAGCCGATGGAGTACCTGGGCGGCGACATGGTCGTCGAGGTGGATCATCCGGCAGTGCGGGCGTTAGCTGATGAACTACGCGCGGCGCATCCGGACGACGTCGACTTCATGCGGACCGCCTTCGCATGGGTTCGTGACCGGATCCGGCACTCCGTGGACGCCCAGGATCCACGGATCACCGTCACCGCTGGCGAGGTGCTCAGCGCCGGCGTCGGCCTCTGCTATGCCAAGTCGCACCTGCTGGTGGCCGTGGCCCGGGCCGCCGGCGTTCCGGCCGGATTGTGCTACCAGCAGCTGACCGACGGGCGAGGGCCCTTCCTGCACGGCCTCGTTGCCGTATACCTCGCGGGCCGCTGGCATCGCCAGGACCCGCGCGGCAACCGCACCGGCATCGACGCCCAATTCCGGCTCGAGCGTGAGCAACTGGCCTACCCGATCACCAACGGATCAGCCGGCGTCGACTTTCCTGAAGTGCACGTGCGGCCCTCCCCCAACGTGATCGCAGCCCTGCGCGGTGCTCGAGACGCTCTAGAACTGTGCCGCGCCGGGCTACCCGCTACACCCTGAGCCGGGACAGCGAATGCCAGCCACGGGCAATTCGCAGCCACACACTCTTCTCGGCATGAGCGAACGTCGCCGGCCCGTGAAGCGGAGTCGTCGGGATCGGGGCGCGCGGCGCGTCCGGCGGGCGGGTGTCGCACCGACCGAGCGCGGAGTTGAGCATCGACTTGCCGGGCAGCTTCTCCGCGTCGACCAGACGATGTCGCCGGTGCCGAGGCCGGCGAGACCGGCGGCGGCGCCGGCGGTACGGAACAGGCGAAGACGGGTCAGCGGCATGGCGACCACCGAAGATCGACGCGGTGTCCGCCAGGGTCGCGGACGATCATCCTCGGACAGGAGACGCACTGGCGGTTCCGCTCGGCCTGCCCCGCCGACCAGTCGCCGACCAGTCGCCGAGACGCTTCAGCGAAGGCTGGTGGAGGACTGTTTCGTGATGGTCCTGCAGAGCAGGCCCGTCCCTGCTGTCAGCGGCAGAGCAGCGAAGACGGTCAGCCAGACCCACACATCCAGCGAACGGACAGGATCGTGTCGGATGAAATGGAGGCAGCACATGCAGCAGTGTCGAGAACGGCTGTGACGGTAATCAGCACAGCCAGCTTGACGCACCTCCCAAACGCGGGACCGGCCCACCGGTTAGCGACGGCATCGGCAACCAACAGCGGCGGCCAGACCAGTGCACCCACCACCACAAGTCCAATGAGGATCAACGCCACCAGGGTAGGCGGATACAGGAAGCAGACAGCAGCAGCGGTGGATTCGTCGTGATACAGCAGTCCGGTCGACTCCCCGGGAAGCTGACTAACCAGAACAAGCTGAATCAGAACCAGCAACCAACTCACCAGCAAGACGCTGCCCGGCATCTCGGACCGTCCAGCCTCAGGCCTCCGCACAATCAACTCTCTGTTCCTCGTAAGCTCCGCTGCGGCAAAAGCATGCAGCAATGCTCGCGGCATCAGATAACGGATCCACTGGTACCGGGTGAGGGCCAACGCGTCGGCGTAGGTGTGCTGCTGTAAGCGCCACGGCTCGCCCGCATTGGGCCGCCAGACCTCGGTGCCCGGTGGCATCACGGCCAGTCCGGCGATCGTGCCGTCCACCGCGACCAGATGCTCCATGCAGACCAGGACGGCATTGCCGTTCGGATCGTTCACACCGTCGGAAACCAGCCAGTCACCCTCAGCATCATGGACTACCGATCTGGCCGGCTCCGTGCCGTCGAGCACAGTGCGCTGGACCACCACCCCGAGGTGCCGCGGGAACCGGTTGCCGGGATACGGCCAGGCCACGCCGCGGACGACTACATCTGCCATCCGGCCAGCATGCCAAAGCCCACCTCCCACGCTTGCCCATCAGAGATCTTGGAGCCTGGTCCGGCCGGGTGGAAGACTCCGGGTGTCTCAAGCGCCCACCTCAGCGGCCCGACGGCGTACCTGTTTCAATGCCTGCGCTGCGGCGCTCACCTCGCGTCCTGGGTCATCGACTGACCCACCTCGAGCCATGCCAGTCCCACGGGCTCGGGAGCACGGCGACGGCCGCGGTGCTGTCACCGGATGCCCCCGAGCGGCGGCATGCGGGGCCATCGCGAGAATGAATGGCACGAGGACTGATGCCCTCGCCTACCCTGCTCGGGTGAAGGCACACGGAGAGGTGCGTCAGGTGAGGTTGTGGTGTCGGTGAACCGCGATGGGGACAGTGAAGCATCCCCGGCCGGCGACCGTTCGGACGCGCATCTTCAGGCCCTCGCCCAGTGTCTCGATATAGCGCCCCCCGCGGACGATAGCGACGAACATCAGCGGTGGTCGCTCTATCAGGGTGCGATTTGCAATGACGCTTGCCATCGCAGCTTACTCGCCGCACTCTTCCTCGACCCGGACGACGTGCTGGTCGCCGCCGTGGTGACCCAGATGATGGAGTGGGTCGAGGTGCCCCAGCGCGAGCAGTGGATCGGATTGGCACGCAACGAAAGCGACCGGCAGTACGCCTGCCGGCGCGCGCGAGAAGCGGACATCCTGCGGGTCCAGGGCGCCGTTCCGGAACTCAGCCGCGAGACGCTGTCGACCTGGACCGACTGGCTTCAGATCAGGCTTGCAGAGACGTCCACGGCGTCGCGCACCCTCGATCACCTGGCGAGGTTCGGCAGAACGAAAAGGATCCGGCGGACCGCTGCGAAACGGCTGTCCACCGTTTGACTCCCGACACACTCATCTCGGCAGACCAATGCGCGATTCGCCGCGCGGAACATATTTGATCAAGCGGCGCCGTCACCCTGCCCGAGCCAACGACGGACCGCCGAGAAATCCGCTTCGGTCAGGCCCACATATGGCTCAACACGGTGCAGCAACGCTCGCCCCGGGTGGTGTGCTGCGACCCATCGCCGGTCAGCATCAGTCGTCTCGTCGTCAAGCCAGACGAATGGACGTCCCGCTGCCCACTGGGTAAGGCAGACGGTCTTCCAGTGCAGACCGCGCTCTGGATCCTCGTCGCCGTCCGGACACTCGACGACGGGCAGGTCTGCAAACCCGAGCCGTGGCGAGATGACCTCGTTCGCCTCCGCCATCCAGGTCGTCGCCCAGACCAACTGGCATCCCAGCGCCAAGAGCCGACGCCCGTCACCTGGGTCAAGCCAGTCCAGCAGAGGATTGCCAGTACCGTTCAGCGGCTGCACGACGGCGCTGTCCACGAAACGCTCGCGGCTAACCGGCCGGGCTTTGAACGGGATCAGCGGCCCATCCACATCGAGGAAGATTACGGGGCGGTTGTCCATGCCGGGCACGCTCGAACCGTATCGTGACCCATCGGGGCCGAGTGACGCGCATGCACTTCCCCTCGGCAGGTCCGGATGCTGGACCGAGCGACGTCCGCGACGGCACGTGGCAGCGCTCGAACGGCGCGCCGTATCAGCGGCAGACCGCCACGCGCAGCCGGCCCCACGAGAGGTGAAGAAGTAATCGCTACCGGAAGCCGCCGCGCACGAACGGTTGCACAGCCCAGTGGCGAGCGGCGGCCGACGGCACCGAGCCGACGGCGAGGACCCACTCGTCGTAGAGCGCGCCGATAACGAGGTCGCCGTTCTCGAACCGCAGCACGAGACCAGCGCAAACCGCGTCGCCGTCGTGGCCGAGGATCACGGCGCCGTCGGTGAGCCGGGCCCCGATGAACCTGGACAGCACGTCAGGCTCCTGTGCCGGGCCGACCCTGGTCTCCCCGTACTCGCCCATGTCGTAGAAGCCGCCGGGGTCGTCCTTGGCGAGTATGAGATGGTCACCGCAGCCGTGCAGACCGACCGGCACGGCGTATTCGAAGAACAGCCAAGCGTGCAGCAAGCTCTCGGCGTCCGGCTCGCGCCGTCCCTCATGCCAGTGCCGGGCCTCCGTCACGGCGTCGAGCCGTCGGCCGCACATGCTCGTCAGCCACGACGCGACCATCTCGGGATCGCTGAAGCCCACGTACGGCACCGCGTTCTCGACGCGCAGCGCCTCCCACACGGCATGCGCGGTGGCCTCATAGACGTCACCCACGCTCGTGTCGATCTCATTGACGACCACGTCGGTCACGGTCACCTTCACCGCCGCGGGAAGGTGACGCAGAGCCCACCAAGCACCCAACTCCGCCTCACGCCGGTGTTCGTCGGCAGCGGTGGCGGTCACCTCCACCTCGCGCCGGCTCGACGCCGCTACCTCGACGCTGACCTGAGCGAACCGCGACGAGCGATTCGTCTGTCTGAACAGACGGAAGGTGGTCATGCCGCTGATCGTTTCAGCCGGGTCCCGCCCTCAGCATGCCGGACCGCGAGCAGACCGACAGACACCCCCTTCGTCCGGAGCGGCGACCTGCCCGGATGCGTCTCCTGCCCGAGGTGGCGCCGCGGTCGCTGGCCCACGGATGGCCCGCGCTGGCCCTCGAATTGCGGGGAGGTCGCAGGTGGCCGGTCGAGGGGTTGCGCACCTGGTCAGGCGTCTATTGTTCTGAGGCGGCCAGCGCCATGTGCGGGGTCCCCGTTTTCAGGGACAGCACTACCGCCCGCTCCGCCGCCTCTGCTGCTACCTGCTACTTGTCTGCTACCGGCCATCCGTAGCGATGCAGCCTTGAGACGACAGCCAACACCAGTCAGGCGGGGAGCTGCGACGCGTGACCACTTCGGTGTTCTCTGGCAGGTCACGCCGCACTGCTCGACCGCAGCACCGCAGGTCAAAGCCCTCGTCCCTATCCGGTGTCGGTGAGCACTTCGGGCGCGGTGACCACCTCGCGAACCTGCACCCAACCTGCTCCCACTTGCAACGCCCGACCCCTCGGCGGCTCCTTACCGCCTTGACCTGCGCATACTCTCCTACCAGGCGACATAAATTGCTGTCGACTGCTACCCAGAGCCACTGAGCACTCCGTCTGAAGCAGGACGCCGCACCGACTCTGACCTGCGAAAGCGAGAACTTGCAGGTCGTGGTGGGTGCAGTTGCGTGCCGTCCGGTGCCGTTCGGTGCGGTTGAGGGCCGTTCAGTGCACCCTGCTGCTCCCAACCTGCTCCCCGATCCAGGGCTCAGGCGGCTGCTGCGGCCACGCTGAGACGGAACGTCTTGCAGGTCGATCGTTAGAGATCCTGGCCGCTTGCCCGAGCGGCACTGGCGAAGCCGACGCCCGGTCAGCGGCGGTTAGGCCCAGTCGCTCCCGTCCCGCTCCGACGGCCCGGTCGTCGACTGGACGTGCTCAGGAATGCCGCGCCTTGTCAGCGGCATGTCCGGACGTTCTTAGGCGCGTTGCCCGACCGCGGGAGACGGGGATCCGGCCCGGCGCGGCACAGCTGCCTCGTCGGCTGCCGACGGTGCCCTTGCACCGTCATTGTCAAATGGGTGGCGTGGCTGACGACATCGAACAACGGCTGACCTCGGCCGCCGAGGCGCTCCGTGAGTACGAGGTGACCACCCGGCGCAGTGCGGATCTGCACCGCCGAGCAGACGAGCTGACCACGCAGCTCGCCGCGCTGCGCGCACGGCACGCCCGCGAGCAGGAGGACGTCGAGCGGTTGGAGGGCCTCTCCCTGACCCGGGTGCTGGCCTCGTTACGCGGCGCCCGTGATGACGCGCTGGCGCGTGAACGTGCGGAGGCCGACGCCGCACGCTACCGGGTAGCCGAGGCGGAGAGCCGGCTTGAGGCGCTACGACAGGAGCACCGCGCAGCACAGGCACGGCTGGGCCAGCTCGCCGCAGCGCCGAGCAACTATGCCGCAGTACTCGATGCCAAGGAGCGACACCTGAACGAGTCCGGCGACCCGCGCCGGGCGCGGCTGCTGGAGTTGGCCGACGAGCGAGGACGGCTCACCGCTGAGATGCACGAGTTGACCGAGGCCAAGCAGGCCGCACGCACCGCGTGGCAGGCCCTGACTCAGGTACGGGACAAGCTCGACAGCGCATCCGGCTGGTCGACCTACGACACGTTCTTCGGCGGCGGCGCGATCAGCAGCACGATCAAACACTCCCGATTGGACGAGGCGGCAGAGGCCGCAGCCCGCGCCGACCGTTGCCTCGCCGTACTGCGAACCGAACTCGCCGAGGTCCCTGGGATGGCGCTGACCGCCCCGCAGCTGGCAGTCGGCGGCCTGACCCGGTTCGTCGACGTCTGGTTCGACAACATCTTCACCGACCTCGCGGTACGAGACCGGATCAAGCAAGCCCAGCAGAACGTCGCCCAGGCCCTGCAACTGGTGCGCGAAGTGCAAGCCCGGCTGGAGCAACGGGCAGCCCACGTGTGCGTGAGGCTCGCCACGATCGACAGCGATCGCTGCGATCTCCTCACCCGATAGCAAAGGCTCGGCGCAGGTCGAGGCTTTGCCGACTCGCACGATGTGGCCAAGCTTTCCGAGAATCGTTCCCGCGACGAGGGACCCGGTCAGCCATAGCGCCGTCATGGTGGCAACCGAGCGCAGTCCCAGCAGGTCGCCCGACGTGCCGTCCTGGGCGAAGGCCTAACCGAATGGCCCTGTAGGGGGATGTGGGCGACTAGTCACCGACGAATCTCCCGCACATACTGCTGATAGAGCCGCCACGCACGGCGTCCGGTGACACAGGGAGGCACGCATACCGGCAGACGCAGCGCTGCCGATCGCCGCCGGAGGGGATGCACCCTCGATCGTGGCTGGCGGATGAGGTGGGGCCACCGCAGGCCGGTCGCCGTCGACTGATCGTTGGGTTCCGTCCTGCGCACCGGGATCGGTGCGGGCAACGCGGAGGTGATCATGTACCCAGCGGGGAAGGTTCGCATCGTTCTGGCGGCCGCGGCTCTCAGCCTCGCCATGGTCGCCTGCCAGTCCTCACACCCACCGACGCCCGGGCCGTCCACCCCTGATGCGGCACGCTCCAGCTGGTCCACGCTCGGTGGGTGGGGTGGCGGCCGGCTGGCCACGCCGTCCACATCGACCGCGCAGCCGCCCACGGAGGCCCCGGGCACGTCACCGGCGCCGGGACCGTCCGTTCCGGCGCCGAGCAAGTCGGCCAGCCTGACCAAGTGGCAACTGGCCGGGCAGCGGATCATCTACTCCTATCCTGGGTTGACACCACCGGCGAGCCTGTTGAGGATCATCCGCGCCGGTGAGGCCGCCGGGGTGATCTTCTTCGGGGAGAACATCGCCGGCACCGCCCAGATCAGTTCGGTGATCGCCCAGTTACGACGAGCCCAGGCGCAAAGCCCGGTCCACCTGCCGCTGCTGCTGATGGTCGACCAGGAGGGTGGCCTGATCCGGCGGCTGCCGGGGGCGCCCGCGCTGTCGGCGAAGCGGATCGGCCAGTCCGCCGATCCGGTCGCCGCGGCGGCCGCGGCGGGCACCGGAGCCGGCCGCACCCTCGCCGACGTGGGCATGAACGTCAACCTCGCGCCGGTTCTCGACGTCTACTCCACTGCCGGCAACTTCATCGACCAGTACCAGCGCTCCTACAGTGCTAACCCCGGCACCGTCGCGACTTTGGGGCGGGCGTTCATCACCGCCCAGCAGCGCAGCGGCGTGGCCGCCACCGCCAAGCACTTTCCCGGACTGGGACGGGCGGCAAAGGGACAGAACACCGACACCGGGCCGCTCACCCTGTCCCAGTCGCTGGCCACGTTGCGCAGCACCGACGAGTTCCCGTACTCAGCCGCCGTCGCCAGCGGCGTCGACCTCGTCATGGTGTCCTGGGCCATCTACCCGGCGCTGGACCCGAACCGCCCAGCCGGCCTGTCGCCGACAGTGGTCGGGCAGGAACTGCGCGGCCGCATCGGGTTCACCGGGGTGACCGTCACCGACGCCCTGGAAGCCGGCGCGCTGGCTCATTACGGCAGCACCGGCCAACGCGCGGTCGCCGCCGCGACCGCCGGCATGGACCTCATCCTGTGCTCCGCCCGTGACGTCAGCCAGGGCGAAGCCGCCACCGCCGCCCTAGTCAACGCCCAGACCGGGGGCCAGCTCGACACCGCCAGCTTCATCGCCACGACGGATCGGATCGCCGACCTGCGGGCCCGTCTCCACTGACTGTCTAGTAAGGCGGCCGTCCAACGCGGCTCCGCTCTCCCCCAACCGGCCCGCGAACGACCCAAGCACCCCAAGTCAGGCGTCACGGAGGCCGGCGCCCAAGACAGCCGGCGGACCGAGAAGGCCGCCGGGGCCGAGGATCCAGGACGGGTCGAGCGCTCTCTTGGCGGCGCGCAATTCGAGCGCGACCGGTCAGCAACATCCTTCCAGCCGCCCGCGGGGCAAGCCATCTCGAATGTCACGTGTCGGTGCAGCAGAACCCCAACTCTCACCGTCGAAGCCGCCGACACCACCTTCCGCGTCCACGCCGGCAACCAGCTCCTCACCGAAGTGCCCCGCACCACCACCAAGCCCATCGCTCGGTTCAAGGCTCGTAAACCGGAACCACCACGGCAGACGACGATGGGCAGGCGAGGCGGACAATGAACCCTCCACCTGCCAGCACGGGTACGGAGCCAGCTGCCCGCCACGCCACCGTCAGCCGCTCCCTCAGGCTCGACAACGACTCCGCGGAAGCCTCGTCGGAAAGTACGAAGCGGTTCACGGCGTCCCGGACCGACGGCAGCGCAGGGTGCTCCGGCCCGTTGAACACGGCAGAGCGGTCGCTCAACTCCCCGGCCAGGGCAGCCACCTCGACCTTGAGGGCACGCGCGATGCGATCCAGCATGTGAATGCGCGGCGGCAGGATCCGGTCGGTCTCCACCGCCTTGACCCACTCGGCGCTGCGGCCCACCAAGCCGCCGAGCACCGCACGAGTCTTCCCGGACCGCTCCCGGTAGACCTTCAGCCGCTGCCCGAAAGTCAACTCCGGCAAGGAATCCACCCCGAACCTCCTCGTAGCGCGGGATGCACCATCGACACCCGGGCCACCGTGGCGCCAACGCTACCGGGCTGACTGCCGCCCCAGAACCCTTCGCCTGACGCGCGTCACCCTCCACACCCGCCAGAAGATGCCTGGGCCTCTCACCGAAGTTCTGGGCGCTCCGTCTGGACGCGTCCGTCCGCAACCGTGGGCTCGGGCGACTGTGCGCGCCCGACGACCGCCGGCGTCCTCGCCCCGGGCTGTTGCCGTCACCGTTGCTGTCGACAGCCGCGCCCCTGGGCCCGGCTTGAGCCAGACCGGTTCATCGTCTTCGCCCAGGGACACGCATCCGCAGACCACGCGGTGGCCAGTCGACAGGGCATCCGTGCCTCGACGATGGCCGGTTATCCTCAAGGACGCGACCGTGCAGGGAACCTGCTCGTCAAAGTCGAGACCGCCGTAGCAGCCCTCGATGACGGCGACTTGCCAGAGGGCGGAGAGCGCCTGCTGTAGGCCTGGGTCGTTTGGAGTACCCGACTCGATGGCCAGTTCAGAGAACCACCCGACCAGTTCTCGTCACCGGCCGCGGACGCTGGCTCCGGCATGTCGTGAACTCCGGTTGCCGGGGGCGGCCGCACTGAGCCCGGGACTGCTGCCTCGGCACGATAGCCGAACGCATGGCTCTCGGCGCGACTGGATGCGATCCAACACATCAGGGATGAACGGCAAGCCCGGCGATGGCCAGCAGATCCTCCTCGGACATGTCCAGTGCCTCGGCCAGTTCCGCGACCAGAATCCGGTGTGGATTCCAACCGCCGCTGCGCACCATGTTGATCGTTGACATCGACCGGCCGCACCGTACGGCCATCTCCCTGACCGAGATCCCGCGCAGGTCCATCAGCGTGCCGAGCACCGAACCGAAAGGGTGCCGCTCCGGCACGCCCGCCGCGGCGGATCCCGGCCCGATGACGACGTCGCCCACCTTCGCCTGGAACCGGATCAGCAGGTCATCGCTGAACCGGACCCGCGCGGACAGCGGCAACGTGTCCCCGGCGCCACGGCTGACCGTGCCAGGCACGGTCACCTCGGTGAACCTCGAAACGGCACGCGGTTCGTCCCGGGCGATCTCACACGGATGGGCGGGCTCGACCCGGGTCACCCGCCAGGCGCGGTCCCACCAGGGCCACTCGTCAAGCAGCTCGTTAAACCACGTCGGCAGGACCGCGAGATCCACCGGCGTCGGCGCCACCTGGTGAACAATTCCTGGCCAGTACGTCAACGCCTCGATCACCGCGGGACTTAGCGGACGGTCTGCCGGACTCACCGTCAGAGCGTAGCCATCGGTGGACCTGCGGGTCCACAGCGGAAGCCGAACAGCGGGTCTGCCATCAATCTACGTAGCGCCGTGTTTGCGGCATGAGCGTGCACTCGTGCTGGCGCTCGCAGTGGTGGTCACAGTGACGCGGCCGTGGCGAAGGTGCATATCGCAGCGGTAAGGATCAGCCTATGCAAGATCATGTGCTCCAGGTTTGGTCGTGGCCGGTCGCCGATGGGTGGCAGCACGGTCAGGGTGTGCGCGTAGGTGCGGGCGCGCAACTCCGACCAGGAGACGTCGGTTCCTGCCGTCGCCCACGGAACGGTGACGCTACCGGGCAACTCAATTCATCGCCGGGTCAGCGGGGTCTCGGATTCGACGCGGGTCAGCTTCTCCGGATTGCGGACGTAGTAGAGGCCGGTGATGCGGGCGTCCTCGACACGGGCCGCCATGATGCCGTCAATCTCGCCGTCGAGGCGCACGAGGAGCGCTGGATTGCCGTTGACCACGGTCGGTTCAGCGGTGAGCGTGCCGTCGACCTTGCCCAGACCACCGAAGAGCATCCGAACCGCCTTCTCGGCGCCGATGACCGGCCGGAGGGCGGCCTGCTTGACGCCGCCTCCGTCGCCCACCAGGACTACGTCAGGAGCAAGCACGTCGAGCAGCCCCTGCAGGTCCCGGCCTTCGACCGCGCGCTGGAACGCTCTCAGAGCCGCCCGAGTCTCGCTCGGGGAGACCACCTGACGAGGGCGGCGGGCGTCGACGTGCTGGCGGGCGCGGTGCGCGATCTGGTGGACGGCCGAAGGGCTCTTGCCGACGGCGGCGGCGATCTCGTCGTAGCTGACATCGAAAGCCTCGCGTAGCACGAAGACGACGCGTTCCGTCGGCGACAACGTCTCTAGGACGATCATGAGCCCGATGGACACGCTCTCGGCGAGCTCTACGTCCTCGGCCACGTCCGGCGCGGTGAGCAATGGATCGGGCAGCCAAGGGCCGACGTAGGCCTCCTTGCGGCGTTTCGCGGCACGCAGCCGGTTGAGCGACTGCCGGGTCGTGATCCGGATCAGGTAGGCGCGCTGGTCGCGCACGTTCTTCGCGTCCACCTTGATCCACCGCAGCCAGGTCTCCTGGAGGACGTCTTCGGCGTCGGCCGCCGATCCGAGCATCTCGTACGCGATGGTGAAGAGCAGGTTGCGGTAAGTGACGAAGGTGTCCGTCGCCGGGTCGGTGACGTGGCTCATGTCGTGGCCCTTCTCTGTCGCGGGCGGCCCTGGTCGCCGGAGACCTTCGGCCCTGCGTGATCCGCACGGTGGCGCTGCTGGCTGTGTTGCTGCCGAGGTGCTGGTTTTGGCAGGACCGGCGACGCCGCGCGCGTACCCGATCCAGGGTCTGCCGGATACGGGCTGGCCGCGACCGGTCGGGTCAGCCCGGCCGGAGCCGCTGCCGGGGCGCCGGCCGGTCGGGACCGCGGCGCCAACACGGCGTTACCTCGCCATCGGCACATCTTCGTCAGCCGGTGAACGGCTCAAGGCCGAAGCGGCCCCATGCGATGAAGGCCGCGAGCGCAACGTAGCCCAGGTTCACCACTACCAGCCGGGGCTGGCCCAGGCGGACGTGGATGATCGTCGCGCCGACCATGAGCAGAACCCAGCAGACGGCGGTCACCGGCACCATGAACGGCGCGATGTCGAGAACGGCGGGCAGGGTCAGGCCCACCGCGCCCAGGAGCTCGAGAACCCCGATGGTCCTGATGAAGCCCCTGCTGGCATGTCCGGTCCATTCCCCGCCTTTCAACGCAGCTAGTTTCTCCTTGGGTACGAGCGTCTTGGTGATGCCGCCGGTCAGGGAGACCGCTGCCAGCAATCCGGCAGCGATCCACAGCGCGAGATTCATCCGGTTTGTCCTTACCTCTGACTCGGGTGCCTCGAAACCCATCCGGCACGGACGGAGCTCCACCGGGACACCCGTGGTAGCTGGTAACCGCTTGAGCTGGGATCATCGATGGTTGGCGCAGGCTGTCCGTTAGCGGCGAATCGGCGCCTCGTCGCGCTTGGCCCGCAGCAACTCCTGGCGCTTGTCATCCTTGACCCAGGTGAGCGAGCCGGGCTTGCGTGCCTCGTTCGTCAGGTGCTGCACGGTGTGCTTGCAGACGAACTCCTTGAGCTTCGCGCCCGGGCCGCCGCCGATGTACAAGCCGTTCGCGGTGTCGTCCCTGGCGGCGAACTGGAAGATTCCGGCGCGCCGCCCCAAACTCATGCACTGGCCGAAGAACCCCAGGTTGATGGGCACCGGCTGCTCACCCCTGATCCGGGCCAGCACCGTGTCGGCGGCGTGCGCGCCGATCCTCGTCGCGGCCTGGCAGCTCATCCGGAACGGCAGGTCCGACGGTGCCGCCGAGTCCCCGGCCGCGACGATGCGCATGTCGTCGACGCTGGTCAACGTCTCATCGGTGAGCAGGCGGCCCAGGGCGTCGGTGCGCAGTCCGCTGCGCGCGGCCAGGTCCGGCACACCGAACCCGGCGGTCCAGACGGTCACCGTGCTCGGCAACTCGCGGCCGTCCACGAGCTGCACGGCATCGCGAGTCACGGTCGTCACCTTCGTGTCGGGCCCGTCCACCACGGTCACCCCGAGCTTGGCCAGCCGCCTGGCAACCGAGCGTCGCGCCCGAGGATGCAGGTACGGGCCGAGCGGCCCGCCGCAGACCAGGGTCACCGTACGGCCGGCCTCTGCCAGCTCGGCGGCGGCCTCGATGCCGGTCGGACCGGCTCCCACCACCGTCACCGAGGCCATACCAGGGAGACCGTCGAGGACCAGCCGCAGCCGCTGCGCCTCCTCCAAGCTGGCAATCGGGTGGGCGAACTCGGCCGCTCCGGGCACGCCCGGAGCGGCGCTGGCGCTGCCCACCGCGTAGATCAGGTAGTCGTAGCCGACCGTGCCGCCGTCCGCCAGCGTCACGCAGCGCTCGGCCGCGTCGATCCGGGTCACCGTGTCGACCACCAGCCGGACGCCCTCGGCCAGGACCTCTCGGTAGTCGACGACCGCGTCATCGGACCCGCCCACCACCTGGTGCAGGCGGATCCGCTCGACAAACGTCCGGCGCGGATTGATCAACGTCACAGCCACGTCGCCGCGCTGCGTCAAGCGATTGGCCGAAATGACCCCGGCGTACCCGCCGCCGACCACGACCACATCGATGTTCCCAGGCATAGCGCTTCCTCCGATCCAAGGGTTCGGCCTCAAGACACCGAGTGGCCGATCGCGCTGACATCGTGTGAGCCAGGCCACTGCGCAGGCCGGGCTGAACAGGCGGAGTTCCGCCGAGGCGAACGCTTCGCGGGGGCTTCGGCGGCGGCCACCGCGGGGGCGGTGTAGCACTCCCGCACCGCGGCACGACTCTTCGGCTCGCGGCTCGGAAGCCGGCCGAGATCGTGGAGTTCGACATTGCCTTGACCGCCGCGCGCCGCCGGGCCGAGACGTGGACGGTGTGGGCCGCCGGCTATCGGATCATGTCCGGCCTGTGCTCCGGTGACGGCGTCTGGTACTTCCTACCGTGGCTGGTCTGCTGTGCTGCCGCTGGCCTCGGCCGGCACGGTCAGGATCCACGACGCGGCCGGTCGGTGCGCCGAGCTCCTCCGCCGGGACCGGACGTGGACGCCGAAGGCGGTCACGGGGATGTGTGCCACGACCTTCGTAGCGTGCCGGAGCCCTCGCTGCCGAGTGGCCTGGCGCTGCGCCCGGTGTGCCGCGTCCCCGAGGACGTGCGGGACGGGGTGCCGTTGACGGATGCAGTTGCGGCCGCCGGACGAGCGGCGCCAGCGGGTGAGGTGTCGACCGCGGCGCTCGTCACGTACCTGAGGTCGCTGCCGGAGGGTCCCCGGCTCTTCGCGGCGGTCGACGACGACGGCATGGTGCGAGGTACGAGCGGTTCGCGGACGTTCTGTTCGGAGGCGTTCGTGTTCTTCGTCAACACCGATCCCGGCTGGCGCCGCCGCGGCGTGGGGCTGTCGATGACTGCGGCCGCGTTGCGCTCCGCGGCGGAGTCGGGAGCTACACGGGCCAGCCTCGACGCAAGCGGGCCAGGCATCCCCCTCTACCGGCGATTGGGCTTCACTGCCGTTGCCCAGATGACCCAGTTCTCCCGTTCCGGCTGATCAATGTGCCATTGGCTCCTTCGGCAGTCTGGCACGCGGCGGAATGACGCGCGCTGCTCGCGGCAATTGAGCGCGCGACGCTGATCGCCTGCCGCCGGAAAACCGATTGGCCCCTATTGCGCTGACCTGCGAGGATCCGCCGATGTTCCACAACACAAGGCATCGTCGGCTTGCCGCGCTGCGCGCCTGCGACCGAATCCTTTCCGGCATCCGGCCCGCGACCATGAGGGATCGGCTCGCGGACATGGACGCAGGCGGTGATCTGGATGGTCAGCCCGACTTCTACGGCGACGGTCCGGTGACCACGCTGGAAGAACGCGTGGCAGAACTACTGGGAACCGAGGCCGCCGTCTTCTTCCCCACCGGCACGATGGCCCAGCAGGTCGCGCTGCGCTATGGCGCCGACCGCACCGGCCACCCGACGGTCGCTCTGCACCCGCTCGGCCACCTGGAGGTGGACGAACGGCATGCCTATGCCTACCTGAGCGGCCTACGCAGTACGTGGCCGACCACCGCGCCCCGCAACGCCACCGCCGAGGAGATCACCGCGCTCGCCGAACCGGTGAGCACCGTCGTCATGGAACTCCCGCTGCGCGACGCCGGCTTCGTCCTCCCCTCCTGGGACGAACTCACCGCCGCATCCGCCGCGGCGCGCGCCATCGGCGCCCGCGTACATTTCGACGGCGCCCGAATCTGGGAATCCACCCCACACCTGGCGCACACCCTCAGCGAGATCGCCAGCCTCGCCGACAGCACCTACGTCTCGTTCTACAAGACGATCGGCGGTATCAGCGGAGCGGCGCTCGTGGGCACCACGGCGCTCGCCTCCTACGCCCGCATCTGGCGGCACCGCTACGGCGGCGAGGTGTTCCAGCAGTGGCCCGCCGCTCTGAGCGCACTCGCCGGTCTGAACAGGGAGCTGCCGCGCATCCCCGAGTATGTGCGCCACGCACGAACAGTCGCTGCGGCGCTCACCGCGCTTCCCGGCGCGCGGGTGTATCCAGAACCTCCGCATACCCATCGATTCCGTCTCTGGCTGCCCCACTCGGCGCAGGCACTGAACGACGCTGCGCTGGCACTCGCCGAGGAGGAGAAGGTGTGGTTTGTCGCCGGCTGGCAGGAAGCAGCGGTGCCGGGTATGGCGATGACGGAGGTCACCGTCGTCGCGCCCGCCCTCAAGTGGACCACCGACGACATCGCCGAAATTGGTGAGCGCTTCCTCGGCCGCGTCGTCGACCATTGACCTTCAGGCGCCTGCCACAGCGGTGCCCGGCGAACTCGCGCATCCGCGCCGCGGCCAACACCTCGATCACCTACGGTCAACCGCTGGCGAACGCCCCAGTAGTGACGCCCTCATCTCGGCATGCGAGAGACCTTGATCTTGGCTGGGTTGATGTCGACCGGAGTTGTCGCATCCGGGCCGCGTTGTGCGTAGCTACGGTGAGAGGCGGTCCACGAAGGCGCTGTCACGACCACAGGAGTTTCCACCGATGACACACCCGCAGACCAAGGTCCACCGCATGTTCGAGCTCGTCGAGCCGATCGCCACCGTCACCTTCTCCGAGGTGCCGAACGAGGCGTTCCTGGCCATCGGCATGCGCAACTACTGGGACGGATACTTCGCGGGTCGGGCCGCACCGCTGGGGCTGGCGCCGGCCGAGGTGGTGCACGCGGTCTTCTACAACTTCGCCGACGGCGAGGTGGCGCGCCACATCCCATGGGTCTGGGGGAAGACCACCCCGCAGGAGGCGATCGCGGTACGCGAGCGGGGCAGCGCCGCCGCGCTGCGGCAGATGATCGGGCAGCTCGCCGACTCCCCCGATCTGGTGCGGGTCGCCGACCTCGCCACCCGAGCAGCGGTCAGCGCGCCGACTGAGGGCCGCGCACTGTACGCAGGACTCCGGGCGCTCGACGTGCCCGCGGAGCCGGTGGCCAGGCTCTGGCACGCGGCGACGCTGCTGCGGGAGCACCGCGGGGACGGCCACAACGCGGCCCTCCTGGCCCACGGCATCGGCGGCACCGAGGCCCACGTCCTGCTCGCTCTCTCCCTCGGCATGCGGGCGGAGGAGTTCGGCCGGATCCACCACCTGCCCAAGGCGCAGCTGACCGCTGTCGTCGAAAGGCTGCGCGGTCGCGGCCTCGTGAGCGCCGCCGGCGGATTCACCGACGCCGGCCGGGAGACCAGGGAGCGGATCGAGACCCTCACCGACGAGCTGGCGGCGCCGGCCTACGACGTGCTCACCGCCGACGAGCTCGACGAGCTGGTCGCGGGGCTCGAGCCGATCGCCGCCGCGGTACAGGCCGTCGACGACTGAGCGGGTGCATCAGGCGACGGCCACGACACCAGCTCACCCGGCACCTGCGGCAACGCATGGACGGCGACGATCCCTGCTCCCAGCGGCAGCGCCGTATCAAGGGATCAGCAGCTCCGTGCGGTAGTCGGCCGCCGGCGCGACGGCGCGATTCTGCCGTTCGGCCTGCTCCTCGTCGGTGAGAGTCCGATTCGGTGAAGAGGCCCCGGTCCGAATTCGATCGACAGGTTGGTCGAACCGGCCGTACCGTCGCGCGATGCGACCCGGGGAGATCGTGGTAACGGTCCAGCAAGTCCGCGCCCTGATCGATGAGCAGTTCCCCGAGTGGTCGGACCTGCCGATCGTGCCGCAGCCGGTGACCGGCACCGACAACGCGCTGTTCCGGCTGGGTACCTCCCTGACGGCGCGGCTGCCACGGGCGCCGTGGGCGGTCGACCAGGTGGCGACCGACGCGACCTGGCTGCCGCGGCTGGCGCCGCACCTGCCGGTGCCGGTGCCGCTGCCGGTCGCGGTCGGCCAACCAGGTGGCGACTATCCGTGGCCGTGGACGGTCGTCCCGTGGCTGGACGGGCGCAATCCGGAAGCCGGGCAGGACCACGTGGACCTCGCCGTCGACCTCGCCGGCTTCGTGCGCGCGATGATCGCGATCGAGCCGATGGGCGGGCCGGTCAAGGAGGGCATCCTGCGCGGTGTGCCGCTGGCGCGGCGGGACGAGCTGACCCGCCGGTCGATCGCCGCGCTGGGCGACCGCATCGACGGGCGCGCGGTCACTGCGGCGTGGGACGAGGCGATGGCGGCCGACGAGTGGCCCGGACCGCCGGTGTGGCTGCACGGTGACCTCCTGGCCGGCAACCTGCTGGTCGACCGGGGCCGGCTCGTCGGCGTGATCGACTTCGGCGCCTTGGGCCGCGGCGATCCGGCGGTCGAGGTGCGGCCGGCCTGGAGCCTGTTCGACGCCCGCGCGCGGGCCGCCTACCGGGAGGCACTCGGATTCGACGAGGCGACCTGGGTGCGCGGCTGGGGCTGGATGCTGTCGGGCTCGCTCTACTGGCTGGCCGACCTGTGGGACTCGATCAGCGAGCACGACCGCGACGACACGATCCGCCACCTCGACCACATCGTGCGCCACCGCCACGACTGACCACCGCCGGGAGCGGCACGACCGGCGTGGGCGGGCAATCTTCGCCGGGTACCCGCGGGC
Source organism: Micromonospora sp. NPDC050495 (assembly GCF_040655175.1). Classification (NCBI taxonomy): domain Bacteria; kingdom Bacillati; phylum Actinomycetota; class Actinomycetes; order Micromonosporales; family Micromonosporaceae; genus Micromonospora; species Micromonospora sp. NPDC050495. Next base: position 49,984 of record NZ_JBFAJK010000019.1, read on the forward strand.
TTGTGGTCGACGCCCGCCACCGGTCAGCCCGCCTGTCCGGCCAGGTGCTCGCGTACGCTGCGCGGGCGCAGGTCGGTCCAGGTGTGCTCGACGAACGCCAGGCACTCCTCCCGGCTGCCGGCGCAGCCCGTCTCCCGCCAGCCGGCCGGGATCTGCTTGTGCCGGGGCCAGAGCGCGTACTGTTCCTCGTCGTTGACCAGGACCCGGTGCTCGTCAGCCATCGCCGTTCCTCTCCTCGTGTCGGGCCAGGTGCAGTTCGCGGGCCAGGCGCTCCGGGGAGAGCGCGCGGATCTCCGCGAGCAGGTCGGTGAGCGGGTCGTCCGCGTCGTCGGCGGGTTCGCGGGGCGCCGGCGCGGTCAGCGCGGCGACGGCCCGGGCCAGGCCCGCCGGGGTGGGTGATTCGAAGATGGTGCCCGGGGGCAGGTCGACGCCGAGCGCGTCGCGGATCCGGGCCACCACCCGGGTGCCCAGCAGCGAGTGCCCGCCGAGTTCGAAGAAGTCGTCGTGCGGGCCGACGTCGTCCACCCCGAGCAGCTCCACCCAGATCCGGCGGACCACCTCGTACGCGTCGTCGCGCGCCGCGCCGGCCGGCGCCGGCCCGGCCACCGGGTCTGGCTCGGCGGCCTCCGCCGCGGCGACCGGCGCCGGGGGGTGGCTCGCCGGCGGGTCCACCCAGTGCCGCTGCCGGGCGAAGGGGTACGTGGGCAGCGGCACCCGGCGGCGCGCGCCGTCGCCGGCGTCCGGGGCCAGTGCCGCGCCGCCCAGCCAGAGCCGGCCCAGCGCGGTGGCCACCGCGACGTCCTCCCCGGCCGGGGAACGGTCCGCCGGGAGGGTGGTGACCACGGTGGTCGCCCGGGCCGCAGGGTGCTGCCGGGCCAGGGTGGCCAGGGTGCGGCCCGGGCCGACCTCGGCGAGGGCGTAGCGCTGGGCGAGCAGCAGTTCCACCCCGGCGCTGAAGGCCACCGGCCGACGCAGCTGCCGCACCCAGTAGTCCGGGTCGGTGGCCTCGTCGTCGGTGAGCCAGCGACCGGTCACGTTGGACACCACCGGCAGGGTGGGCGGCCGCAGCGGCACGGTACGCAGGTGCGCGGCGAAGGCGGGCAGCGCGCCGTCCATCAGGGCCGAGTGGAAGGCGTGCGAGGTGCGCAGCTCCCGGCAGGCGACCCCGCGCTCGCGCAGCGCGGCGGCGAGCGCGGCGACCGCCGCCGGCTCGCCGGAGACGGTGCTGAGCCGGGGCGCGTTGGCGGCGGCCACCGACACCCGCGGCGGCAGGAGCGCGGCCACCTCGTCGGCGGGCAGCTCGACGGAGAGCATCGACCCGGGCGGCTGGGCCTGCATGAGCCGGCCGCGTACGGCGACGGTGGCGAGCGCGTCGGGCAGCGTGAAGACGCCGGCCAGGCAGGCGGCCACGTACTCGCCGAGGCTGTGCCCGGCCAGCGCCGTCGGGCGCAGCCCTCGGTGGCGCAGCAGCTCGGCGAGGGCGTACTCGACGGCGAACAGGGCCGGCTGGGTCAGCCGGGTCTCGTCCAGCTCGCCGGTGGTCGGCGGTGCGTCGCCGGGCGGGCAGAGCAGCGCCCGCAGGTCCCGGTCGAGGTGCGGCCGGAGCAGCTCGGCGCAGCGGTCGAGGGCGGCCCGGTAGACCGGCTCGGTGCGGTAGAGGGTGCCGCCCATCCCGGCGTACTGCGCCCCCTGGCCGGGGAAGAGCAGCGCGACACCGGCCGGTTCGCCGGCCAGGCCGGTGCGGACCAGCGCGCAGTCGGGGTCGGCGAGCTGCGCGGCGGCCTCCTTGCCGCTGCCGGCGACGGTGACCAGGCGGTGCGGGAACTCCCGCCGGGTGGTGCGCAGGGTGTACGCGACGTCGGCGAGCGGCAGGTCGGGCTGCTCGGCGAGGTGGGCGGCGAGCCGGGTCCGGGCCCGGTCCAGCGCGTCGGCGTCCCGGGCGGAGAGGACGAGCAGCCGCGGCGCCTCCGGTGCGGGCGCGGCCGGGGCGACGGCCGGGGCGGCCTCCAGCACCACGTGGGCGTTGGTGCCGCCGATGCCGAAGGAGCTGACTGCCGCGCGTGGCGGCGCGCCGAGGTCCGGCCAGGGCAGCGGCGTGGTGTTGACCCGGAACGGCCCGTCGGCCAGGCCCGGGTGCGGTTCGGTGCAGTACGGGCTGGGCGGCACCACCCGGTGCTGCAGCGCCAGCACCGCCTTGATCAGCCCGGTGGCCCCGGCGGCCACGTCGAGGTGGCCGACGAGCGACTTGACCGAGCCGAGCGCGCAGCGGCCGGGCGCGACCCCGCGAAACGCCTCGCCGAGCGCCCGCAGCTCGATCTGGTCACCCAGGTCGGTGCCGGTGCCGTGCGCCTCGACGTACCCGATGGTCGCCGGGTCCACCTCGGCGACCTGCTGGGCGGCGCGGATCACCGCGACCTGCCCGTCCACGCCCGGCGCGGTGAAACCCACCTTCATCCGGCCGTCGTTGTTGACCGCCGAGCCGCGGATCACCGCGTGGATCGGGTCGCCGTCGCGGCGGGCGTCGGCGAGCCGGCGCAGCACGACCACGGCGGCGCCGTCGCCGCCGACGGTGCCGGTGGCGCGGGCGTCGAACGGGCGGCAGTGCCCGTCGCGGGACATGATGCCGCCCGACTCGTACCGGTAGCCGGTGCCGCCGGGCAGCCGGACGTGTGCCCCGCCGGCCAGCGCCACGTCGCACTCGCGGGCCAGCAGCCCCTGCGCCGCCAGGTGCACCGCGACCAGCGAGGAGGAGCAGGCGGTCTGCACCGCCACCGCCGGACCCCGCAGGTCCAGGTGGTACGCCACCCGGGTGGGCAGCGAGTCCTTGTCGTTGGCGAGCATCAGCTCGTACTCGGAGACCGTGTCCAGCGCCGGGTTGCGGAACAGGTGGTGCAGCAGGTAGCCGCTGGCCGCGCAGGCGGCGTAGACGCCGACCAGCCGGTCCGGGTCGCCGGCGAGGTGGCCGGACCGTTCCAGCGCCGCCCAGGCGCACTCCAGGAAGAGCCGCTGCTGCGGGTCGATGAGCCGGGCGTCGCGCGGCGAGTAGCCGAAGAACGCGGCGTCGAAGCGGTCCACCTCGGGCAGCGCGCCGTGCGCGGGCACGTGGTCGGGGTGGGCGCGGTCAGCCTCGGTGAGCCCGGCGGCGGCCAGCTCCTCCGGGGTGAACCGGGTGATCGCCTCCCGGCCGGCCAGCACGGTCCGCCACAGTTCGTCGACGTCGCCGCCGCCCGGGAAGCGCCCGGCCAGCCCGACGACGGCGATCTCCAGCCCGGTCTCCTGCTCGGTCATGGCCGTCCCTCCCCCACCGGCACCCGCCGGGCCCGCCGGGCCCGGTCGGCCAGCGCCTGCTTGCGTTCGTCCCGGCGCCGGCCGGCGTCCGGGTCCCCGGCCGGTACGGCCGCCGGTGTCGCGTCCGCGCCGCCGAGGTGGCGGGCCAGCAGCGCGACCGTCGGGTGGCGGAACAGCTCGACGGCGGGCACCGGCCGGCCCAGCCGTTCGGTCAGCCGGGTCTGCACCCGGGAAAGCAGCAGCGAGGTGCCGCCGAGGTCGAAGAAGTTGTCGTGCGCGCCCACCTCGGCCAGCCCGAGCACCTCCCGCCAGGTCTCCGCGACGGCCCGTTCCAGCTCCCCGGTCGGAGCGACGTACGCGCCGGCCGGGCGGGTCGGGGCGGGGGCCGGCAGCCGGGCGGGATCGAGCTTGCCGCTGGCCGTCATCGGCAGGTCGGGCACCGGCACGAGCGCCGCCGGCACCAGGTAGCGGGGCAGTTGGCGGAGCAATTCCCGGCGGACCTCCTCCACGTCCAGCCCGTCGCCGACGAGGTAGCCGACCAGCCGGCGACCGCCGGGGCTGTCGGTGCGTACCACGGCGGCGGCCCGGCGCACCCCGGGACACTCGCGCAGCCGGGCCTCCACCTCACCCAGCTCGATCCGGTAACCGTTGATTTTGACCTGGTCGTCGGCCCGACCGAGGAAGACCAGTTGGCCGTCGGCGCGCCAGCGGACCAGGTCACCGGTGGCGTACATCCGCTCGCCCGGGACGTACGGGTCGGGCCGGAACCGCTGCGCGGTCAGCGCCGGGTCGCCGAGGTAGCCGCGGGCCACCCCCGCGCCGGCCAGGTGCAACTCCCCGGGTACGCCGGGCGGCACCGGGCGCAGCTCGGCGTCGAGCACGTAGGCGCGCACCCCGGCCAGCGGCCGGCCGATCGGCAGCTCCCCGTCGTCCGGACCGCAGCGGGCGGCGGTGGCGGTGACGGTGGCCTCGGTCGGGCCGTACCCGTTGATCAGCAGCCGGCCGCGCGACCAGGCGGCGGCGACGTCCGGGGCGCAGGGTTCGCCGCCGACGGTGAGCACCCGCAGCCCCGGCACGGCGGCCGGGTCGAGCGCGTCGAGGACCACCGGCGGCAGGTCGGCGACGGTGATCCGGTGCCGCACCAGCGCGGCGGCCAGGTCGGGACCGGGGGCGCGCTCGTCCGGGCCGAGCAGGCGCAGGGTGGCGCCCGCAGTGAGCGCGGTGACCAGGTCGGACAGGGACACGTCGAAGCTGACCGAGTGGAACTGCAGCACCCGGTCGTCGGGGCGGACGCCGACCAGCCGCGCCTGCGCCTCGGCCAGGTTGCGCAGCCCCCGGTGGGTGCCGACGACGGCCTTCGGGCGGCCGGTGGAGCCGGAGGTGTAGATCAGGTAGGCGGCGCCGTCCGGATGCGGGCTGGGCAGCGCGGCGGTGTCCGGAGCCGGCTCGCCCACGACCGGTCCTTCGCGCGGGACGACCTGCCCGGCTGGCTCGTCCAGGCGCAGCAGCGGGGCGTCGGTGGCGGGCAGCGCCTCGACGGCCCCGGCGGCGGTGACCACCAGCCGCGCGTCGGCGTCGGCGAGCAGGTGGGCCAGCCGGGCCGCCGGTAGCTGCGGATCCAGCGGCAGGTAGACCCCGCCGGCTTGGAGCACGGCGAGGAACGCCACCACCCACTCCGGGCCGGCCGGCAGGCAGACCCCGACGGTGTGCTCGTCGCGTACGCCGCGGGCGCGCAGGGTGCGGGCCAGCCGGGTGGCCGCCGCGTCCAGCTCGGCGTAGCTCAGCGTCCGGTCCAGGTACGCCACGGCGACCGCGTCGGGGGCGCCGGCGGCCCGGCGGGCGACCAGGTCGGGCAGGGTGAGCCGGTCGTCGACCGGGGGCGCGGCGGCGGCCCAGCGGTCCACCAGTTCCCGGCCGTCGGCCGGGCCGAGCAGCGGCAGCCGGTCGACCGGGGTGTCCGGGTCGGTGAGGGCGGCGGTGAGCAGGGTGTCGAGCTGGTCGGCGAGGGCGCGGGCGGTGGCGGAGTCGAAGAGCCGGGTGCGGTACTCGACCCGGCCGTCGATGCGCCCGTCGTGCGGGATGACCGTCAGCGTCAGGTCGAACATGGAGGTGCCGGTGTGCGTCTCGCCGCTGGCCAGCACGGTGAGCCCGGGCAGGGCGAGCCGGTCCTCCCAGCCGTCCTCCACGGCGAACATCACCTGGGCGAGCGGGTGCCGGCCGGGGTCGCGCTCGGGTCGCAGCTCCTGGACCAGGGCGTCGAACGGCACCGGGTCGGTGAGCGCGCTGAGTGCGCGGTCGCGGAGCTGGTCGAGCAGGCCGGCGAAGGTGAGCCCGGCGTCGAGCCGGCTGCGCAGCACCAGGGTGTTCACGAAGAAACCGACGGCGGTCTCGCTGTCCAGGGTCTGCCGGTTCGCCACCGGGGTGGCGATGAGCAGGTCGGCCTGCTGGCTGCGCCGGTGCAGCAGCGCCGCCCAGCCGGCCGCGAAGATCATGTACGGGGTGGCGCCGATGCGCCGGCCCGCCTCGGCGACCAGGTCGGCGAGGGCGGGCGGCCAGCAGAACTCGATCTCGTGGCCGGCGTCCTCCAGCTCGGCCGGGCGGGGCCGGTCGGTGGGCAGGTCCAGCCCGGGCGGCGCGCCGGCCAGCGCGTCCCGCCACCAGGCCAGCCGCCGGGCCAACTCGGCCGGGTCGAGCAGCCGATCCTGGTGCAGGGCCGCCGGCACGTCCCGGGGCACCGGCGGCAGCGCGGGGGCCTGCCCGGCGCGCAGCGCCGCGTAGGCGGTGGAGAGCTCGTCGAAGAGCAGCCCCATGCTCCAGCCGTCGCAGACCACGTGGTGCAGGGAGAGCAGCAGCGTCCAGTCGGCCGGACCGGTGCGGCACAGGGTGGCCCGCACCAGTGGGCCCCGGGCCAGGTCGAACGGGCGGACCGCCTCGGCGGTGGCGAACCCGTCGAGCTCGTCCGGGGCGAGGTCGACCACCGGCACCGGCAGCCCGGCCGGCGGCCGCACCAGTTGGTGCGGCTGCCCGCCCAGCGGCACGAAGACGGTACGCAGCGCCTCGTGCCGGGCCACCACCAGGTCCAGGGCGGCGCGCAGCGCGGCCACGTCCAGCTCGCCGCGCAGGTCCACCCGGTACGGCACGTGGTAGGCGGGGCTGTCCGGGCGCAGCTGGGCCAGCAGCAGCATCCACTCCTGGGCGGCGGTGAGCGGGTGCACGCCGTAGCGGTCGCCGTCGGCGCGCACCGCAGCTAGGAACGCCCGGCGCCGCTCGGGCGGCAGCGCGTCGACCCGGCGGCGCAGCTCGTCCGGGCCCAGCGGGCCGCTCACCGGGCGCCCGCGCCATGTTCGAGCTGGTCGAGCAGGCCGGCCAGGTCGGCCGCGGGCGGCCCACCGGGCAGCGGATCGGCCGGGCCGGCCGCGGCGACCGGCCGGCCCGCCGCCGCGGCGATCTCGTCGGCCGCGGCGGCCAGCGCGGCGACCGTCGGGTGGTCGAAGACCAGCCGCAGCGGCACCTCCGCCCCGATCGCGGCCGACAGCCGGGACCGGACCCGGGTCGCCTTGAGCGACCGTCCACCGAGGTCGAAGAAGTCGTCGTCGCGGCCGCGGACCGGCACCCCGAGCACGTCCTGCCAGATCTCGGCCACCGCCTGCTCGGTCGGGGTCAGCGGCAGGTCCGGCGCGGGCTCGCTGGCCGCCCCGGGGTCGGGCAGCGCGGCCGCGTCGACCTTGCCGTTGCGGTTGAGCGGCAGCGCCGGCAGCGCCACGAACACGGCCGGCACCAGGTGGTCGGGGAGCTGCTCGCGGGCCCGGGCGCAGATCGCCGGCAGGTCCGCCCCGGCGGCGGGCACCACGTACGCGACCAGCCGGGCATCGCCGGCGGCGTCCCGGTCGGCCCGGACGTACGCGTCGTCGACCAGCCCGCCGCCGCGCAGCGCCCCGGTCACCTCGCCCGGCTCGACCCGGTACCCGCGGATCTTCACCTGGTGGTCGACCCGGCCGACGAACTCGATCAGCCCGTCCGGGCGTTGCCGCACCAGGTCGCCGGTGCGGTACAGCCGGCCGCCGGGGCGCGGTCCGAACGGGTCGGGCAGGAACATCTCCGCCGTCTGCCCGGGCCGGCCGAGGTAGCCGCGGGCGACCCCGTCGCCGCCGATGAACAGCTCGCCGAGCACCCCCGGCGGGACCGGCTGGAGCAGGTGGTCCAGCACGTACACCCGGGTGTTGGCGACCGGGCCGCCGATCGGCACCACCGGGTCGTCGTCGGCGAGCCGGGCGCAGTCGTACGTGGTGGTGTAGGTGGTGCCCTCGGTCGGGCCGTACCCGTTGACCAGGGTGGTGTCCGGGCAGGCGGCGCGCAGCCGGCGCACGGCGGTGCCGTCGGCCTGCTCCCCGCCGAAGGTGAGGTAGCGCAGGGCGGCCAGCGCGTCGGGCGCCTCGGTGGCCAGCTGCCGGGCCACCGAGGTGGCCAGGAACATCATCGTCACGCCCTGCTCGCGCAGCCGCCGGCGCAGCCTTTCCGGCACGATGACGTCGTCGATGTCCAGGTCGGCCAGGCAGGCGCCGTTGAGTAGCGCGCCCCACACCTCCAGGGTGGCCGCGTCGAAGGACATCGTGGCCGCCTGCCCCATCACGTCGTCGGGACGTACGGCCACGTAGTCGGTGTCGCGGACCAGCCGGACGATGTTGCGGTGGCTGACCCCGGTGCCCTTGGGCCGGCCGGTCGAGCCGGAGGTGTACATCACGTAGGCGAGCTGGTCGGGGTGGACGGTGACCGTGGGCGGCGCGTCCGGGCCGTCGCCGGTGGCGTCGTCCACGGCCAGCCGGGGGGTGCCGTCGGCGGGCAGCCGGTCGGCCAGCGCGGCCGGGTGCAGCAGCACCGCCGGGCGGGCGTCGGCGCACATCAACGCCAACCGCTCGACCGGGTAGCCCGGGTCCAGCGGCAGGTACGCCGCCCCGGCCTTGAGCGTGGCCAGGGCGGCCACCACCCAGCCGGCGGTGTCGGCGAAACAGAGCCCCACCAGGGACTCCGCGCCGACGCCGAGGGCGCGCAGCCGCCCGGCCAGCCGGTTCGACCGCCGGTCCAGCTCGCGGTAGCTGAGTACCCGGTCGCCGTCGCGCAGCGCCGGGGCGTCCGGGCGGCGGGCGGCCCACTCGGCGAACAACTCCGGCACCGACCGGTCCCGCGGGTACCCGGTGTCGGTGGCGTTGACCGCGAGCACGCTGCGCCGGTGGGTCTCGTCGTCCAGCAGGGACAGGTCGGAGAGCCGCCCGTCGGGGCGGTCCCGCAGCCGGGCCAGGAGCAGGGTCAGCTCCGCGGCGACCGGTTCGGCGTGCCGGTGACGCACGGTCAGCGTCCCGTCGGCGGCCACGGTGAGCCGCAGCTCGCCCCGGGCCCCGGCGGGCAGCGGGTCGGGCCCGATCGACACCACCGGCCGGTACGCCCCGGCGGCCGGCTCCGGCTCCGGACCGTCCCCGGTCGCGGCGTCGGCGGTCGCGGCGTCGGCGGTCGCGGCGTCGGCGGTCGCGGCCCGGACCAGGTCGCGCAGCTCGCGCCAGGTCGGGTCGGCGGACAGCCGCAGCGGCAGCGGACGCCAGCCGTCCCCGGCCGGCACCTCGGCGAGCAGCTCCCGCCGGCCGGTGCGGCGGCGCAGCAGGGCGAGCAGCCCGGCCAGCACGACGACCAGTGACTCGTCCGACCCGGCCGGCAGCGCCACGACGGCCACGCCGGGGCCGGCCGGGGCCGGCGGGTACGGCAGCTCGGGCGGCTCCGGCAACGCGCGGACCTGCGGCTGTTCGGTCATCGGATCTCATCCCCGATCGGCAGGCGACATGCGACGTCGGGGATTCTGCGCGGCGCGGGTGCCGGTTGCTTGTACGGCTACTGCGGGTGCCGTTCGGCCACCCTGACGGAAGTCTGAGCGTCGGCATAAGCCAATAGCGCATAGCAGTCAGTAAGTACACCGACTCTTTTGGTTATGGCGACAACGCTCGATGCCGACGATGATCGGGCCGGGGGGAAGCCACACCGGGCGAGGAACACGCATCGCCACGGTTGCTCTCCGCACGCCCGATCCTCCACAAGAGACCCCAGGAGCGGTGGATGTCCGGAGACCAGATCAGGCCGGGCTGGCGTTCCACGCCGACCCGGAACGCAAGGAAGGACGAGCATCGGACGCCGCGCGCACCGGACGCCCGGCTGCCCGGTGACGCGGAGCTGGGCGGCGCGCTGCGCCGGCTCGCCGACGCCGGTGACCGCACCGCCGCGCACCTGTGCCTGGTGGCCCAGCCGATGCTGTTCGGCCCGGTGGCACGCCGCACCCCGCTCGGCGATACCTGGCGGGACGCGCTGCGCCGGCACCTCGCCGGCGCCCCCGGCGAGGCGGCGGCCCGGCTGGCCGACGTACCGCTCGGCGGCACTGCCGCCGACGCCGTGCAGGTGCACTGCTTCGCCGCCGCGTACCACCTGGCCGCCGGCGAGCCGGAGCGGGCCGGGTACGCGGCCGAGGAGGCGGCCCGCGCCGCCGCGGGCTGCCGGCTGCCGGCTGCCGCGCAGGCGGTGGCCCGGCTCGGCGTGCTGCTGGCCGCCGCCGGCGGTGACGAGGCGCCCACCCGGGGCGGCCCGGACCTGGCCGCCGGGCTCCCCAGGCCGGATTTTGGGCTGTTCCGGTTGATGCTCCACTTCGAGGTGGCCCATCAGGCGCTGCGCACCGGGAACGCCGGCCCGGCGCTGCGGCACGCGGAGGCGGCGATCCGGCTGGCCGAGGCGACCGGCGGCAGCGGCCACGAACCGTACGCGCTCAGCCTCGCCGCCGCCGCCAAGTGTCAGCTGGGCCGGTTGGAGGACGCGCTCGCCGACGGCGCCGCCGGGCAGCGGCTGCGGGAGTTGGCCGGCGGCTCCACCGAGGAGGCGTTCGGGCTGGCCGTGCTCGGCATGGTGCACCGCCGTCGGCGGGAGCCGCGACAGGCCCGGCAGGCCCTGGAGCAGGCCCTCGCCGCCCTCGACTCCGGCGTGCGCCGCCCCGCCCTGCGGGTCTGGGTCCTCACCGAGCTGGCCCGGGTCCGCGCCGCCGACGACCTGCGCGCCGCCCGGGACCTGGCCGAGCGGGCGGTCACGCTGGCCGGCGACGCCGAGCGGTCCTCCGCCCTGCTGGCCCGGGGCTGGGTGGCGCTGCTGGCCGGCGACACCGGCCGGGCCCACCACGACGCGGCCGACGCGCGCACCGGCGCCACCCTCGACCGGCGGCGCGCCACCCTGGTCCAGGCCCTCCAGCTCACCGTGCTGGCCTCGGCCGACCCGCGGGCCGCCACCGGGCTGCTGGACGACGCCGCGACCCTCTGCCAGGAGCTGGGCGACCGGGCCGAGGAGGCGGCCGTCCGGCTCATCGCCGCGCGGCTGCGCGGCCGCCGGGCCCGCCGCGGCGCGGAGGGCGCCGAGCAGCAGCTCCGTCGCTGCGGGGTACGCCTGGACCCGGGCGTCGCCGACGGGCTCACCGCCATCACGCTGCGGGTGCCGGCCGTGGCGGTGCATACCCTCGGCGACTTCCGGGTGTTCCGCTCCGGCACCGTCGTGCCGTACCGGGAGTGGCAGTCGAAGAAGGCCCGGGACCTGCTGAAGATCCTGGTCGCGCACCGGGGCCGGGCGGTGCCGCGCAGCCGGCTGATGGAGCTGCTCTGGCCGGACGAGACCCCGTCGCGCACCGCCAACCGGCTCTCCGTGCTGCTGTCCACGCTGCGCCGGGTGCTCGGCACCGGGCAGGGCGGCGGGCACGGCCCGGTGCTGGCCGACCGCAGCTCGGTGGCGATCGACCTGAACGTGGTCGACGTGGACGTCGAGGCGTTCCTCATCGCCGCCGAGGAGGCGCAGGCCGCGCAGCGGGCCGGGCACGCCGACGCGCCCCGGCTGCTGGCCCGCGCCGACGAGCTGTACGGCGGTGACTTCCTCGCCGACGACCCGTACGACGACTGGACGCAGCCGCTGCGCGAGGAGGCGCAGGCCGCGCACACCAGCGTGCTGCGGGCGCTGGCCCAGCACGCCGGGGACACCGACCAGAAGCTGGTCTACCTGATGCGGCTGGTGCACCGCGACCCGTACGACGAGGACGCCCACCTGGAGCTGGTGCAGGTGCTCCGCGGCGCGGGCCGGCACGGCGAGGCGGAGCGGCGCTACCGCGCGTACGCCGACCGGATGCGCGAGCTGGGCATCACCCCGGCCGGCCGGTCCGCCCCGGACGAGCCGCTCGCCGCCGCGCCGCCGGCCCTCACCGGTACCGCGCCGCCGGCCGCCGGCCGGCCGACGGCGACCGACGCCCGCCGCGTTCCGCGGCCCCGGCCGGCCTGGTCGACCGAGGTCGGGCCGGGGCACCCGCCGCCGCTGTCGTACCGGCCGGAACACCCGCGACCCGCGCTGAGCCACCGCGGCTGAGGGTGGCCGTGGATCACTATTGGCCGGCCCCGGCGAGCAACGCCTCCGCCGAGCTGGTCCGGGCGTAGCGCAGGAACCGCCCGACCCGGTGGCTGCCGACCAGGCCGGCGTCGCGCAGCGCGGTCAGGTGGTGCGAGACCGTGCCGGCGCTCAGGCCGCAGCGCTGGGCCAACTCGGTGGTCGCGGCCGGTACCGCCAGCTCGTGCAGCAGGATCGCCCGGGTGCGTCCCAGCACCCGGGCGAGCGCCTCGCTGGCCGGGACGGTGCTGCGTTCCCAGAGCGTGCCGACGCCCCGGGCGGCGTAGCGCAGGACCGGCTGGGTGGCCGGCTCGGTCAGGTTCGACCAGACCCGCGAGCCGGCGAAGACCGACGGCACCAGCAGCAACCCGCGGCCGGCCAGGTCGGTCGCGCCGGCCCGGGTCAGGTGGTCGACGCGCAGCACGCCGTCCTCCCAGGAGACGGACGTGTCGATCCGGTTGAGCAGGCCGCGCACGCCCTGGGCGGCCATCACGCCGGCGCCGACCAGCACCTCCCGCTCCAGCAGGGTCCGCATCCGCGGCCAGTACGGCGCCAGCGCCGCGTCCGCGTACCCGGCGATCACGTCGGCGAGCCGGGCCAGGCCGGCGGCGGGGTCGTCGTAGAGGGCGGCCAGCCGGGCCGGCCGGGGGCCGGGCAGCTCGTCCAGTCCGGCCCGGACCACCTCCGGCGGGGTGGCCACCAGGGCGGCCAGTTCCAGCTCCAGCGTGGGCTGGAAGGTCAGCGGCGGTGGGCAGACGAAGGACGGGATGACCGTCGTCGGCACGGGCACCAGGTCGGCGAAGATCCGCCAGTCGAGGGTGGACAGCCGTGGCCGGACCTGCCGCAGCCACGGCTGGTGGGCGGGGAAGAACTCCGGGTTCTTGACCACCCGCAGGCTGGCCACCGCCTCCCACAGCGGCGAGACCGCGAACCGGATGTTGGCGAGGTCGTGGGCCCCCAGCGCGACGCTGAGCATGGCACCTCCATTGGATTCGACGCAGCTCAAACTTATCGACCCAGCCGGGTCCGGCGACCAGGGTGCTGCCATGACCACCATCGCGCGCCCACCGACCCGGTGGCCCCGGCCGTTCCGGTACGTCTACGCCGCCAACCTGGCCGACAGCATCGGCTACCAGGTGGGCTACCTGGCGCTACCGGTGCTCGCGGTGTCCGTGCTCGGCGCCACCCCCGGGCAGGTGGGCCTGCTCGCGGTGCTGAGCACCGCCGCGTTCCTGCTGGTCGGCCTCCCCGCCGGGGTGTGGGTGGACCGCTCGCCCCGCCGCACGGTGCTGATCGTCGCCGACCTGGTCCGCGGCGCGCTCTACGCCTCCGTCCCGCTGGCCTGGTGGGCCGGCGGCCTCACCATCGGGCAGTTGTACGCGGTGGTGCTGCTCGCCGGGGTCGCCACGGTCTTCGGCGACGTGGCGGCGCAGAGCTTCCTGCCGGAACTGGTCGGCCGGGATCGGCTGGTGGCGGCGAACTCCCTGCTGATGACCAGCAACGCCACCGTGCAGATCGGCGGGCGCGGTCTCGGCGGGCTGCTCGTGCAGGGACTCGGCGCACCGGTCGCGCTCGCCCTGAACGCGGTCACCCACCTGCTCTCCGCGCTCGCCCTCACCCGGGTACCCCCCGCCACCGGCGGTGCGGCCCGCGGTGCCGCCCGGCCCGGCGACTTCGGTCGACAACTCACCGAAGGGGTCCGGCATGTGCTGGGCAACCCGCTGCTGCGCCCGCTCGCCGTGTCCCTGGCCGGCATCAACCTCACGGTCAACCTGATGACCACCATGCTGCCGGTGGTCTTCCTGCGCGAACTGGGGCTCGGCGCCGGCGTCCTCGGACTCTTCCTCGCCGCCGGTGGCGCCGGCGCGCTGCTCGGCGCGGTGACGGCCCGGCCGCTGGCCGCGCGGATCGGGCACGGCCCGATGCTCTGGCTGCCCGGGGCGGTGGTCGCGCCGGCCGGCGCGCTGGTCGCGCTGGTCGATCGGGGCGGATGGTTGTGGCTGGCCGGGCTGGGTTGGCTGGCGCTGGCGTGGCGGACCGGGATCGGCAACGTGATCGGCGTCAGCCTGCGCCAACAGGTGACCCCGGACGCGCTGCTCGGCCGGATGAACGCCACCTTCCGGTTCCTGCTCACCGGCGCGATCGCGGTGGGCGCCGGGCTGGCCGGCCTGCTCGGCCAGTACGCCGGCCCACGGACCTCGCTCTGGATCGGCGCGGCCGGTGTGGCGCTGACCTGGCTGCCGGTGTTCCGCTCGCCGCTGCGGACCCTGGCCGACCCGGCCGCGCCGCCGGCGGTCGAGCGCTGACCGCCGCCGCGCCGCCCGGCCTGTTACCCGGCGGTTACCCGGCTGCGAAGCCACTGTGGCACGCCGGGCCGACCGTCGAGGCACGGAAGCACCGGAACCCGTCCGGTGGTCCGCAACCTCGACAGGAGAACAGCGATGAGACTGCGCAGAGCGATGTTGGCGCTGGTGGTCGTGCTCGGCGGACTGGTCGCCGGCGCGAGCGGCGCCACGGCGGCCGCCCCGTACTGCGGGATCACCTGGGGCAGCACGGCCAAATCGGGGGGCGCGCTGAGCGCGGCCCCGCTGATCGAGGTCCGCACCGGGCGGCACGACTGCTGGGACCGGGTGGTCTTCGAGTTCGACGGGTCCGCGGACGGTTACGCGGTGGCCTACGGCGAGACGTACACCGAGGGGCAGGGGCTGGCGCTGTCCCCGTACACCGCGGGGGGCGCGCTGCTGCGGGTGTCGCTGCGTGCGCCCGCGTACGACGACAACCACGTCGGCACCCTGCCGTACCGGGCCGGTGAGCACGCCGCCACGGTGCTCGGCTACCGGACCCTGCGGGACGTGGTGTTCGGCGGCAGCTACGAGGGCTACAGCACCTTCGCCGTCGGCGTCCGCGCCCAACTGCCGTTCCGGGTCTTCGTGCTCAGCGGTCCCGGTACGCACAGCCGGATCGTCCTCGACGTGGCCCACCAGTGGCAGGAGTGACCGCCGCGGCGGTGGTGCGGGGAGCCGACCGGCTTCCCGCACCGGCCGTTACGCCAGGTCCGTGCACCGTCGCGCCGGGCTACCCTGAGCAGGTCATGGAGGGCCGTGTGCTGGTCGTCGAGGACGATGCCTCCATTCGGGAGGTCACCGCCCTGGGCCTGCGGCGCGCCGGGTTCCGGGTGGACACCGCGGCGGACGGACCGACCGCGCTGGCCGCCTGGCGGGCCCGCCCCGTCGACCTGATCGTGCTGGACGTGATGCTGCCCGGCCTCGACGGCTTCCAGGTCTGCCGGGAGATCCGGCGCACCAGCCAGCTGCCGATCCTGATGCTCACCGCCCGCACCGACACCATCGACGTGGTCGTGGGCTTGGAGTGCGGCGCGGACGACTACCTGCGCAAGCCGTTCGACCTGCCGGAACTCGTCGCCCGGGTGCGCGCGGTGCTGCGCCGGACGGTGGCCCCGCCCGAGCAGCACACGGTCACCGCCGGCCCGCTGGAGATCGACCCGGCCCGGTTCGTCGCCCGCAAGGCGGGCCGGGAGCTGACCCTCACCGCCACCGAGTTCCGGCTGCTGCTGGAGCTGGCCCGCCGTCCCGGGCAGGTGTTCACCCGGGAGCTGCTGCTGGACCGGGTGTGGGGGCACAACTACCTCGGCGACTCCCGGCTGGTCGATGTGGCGGTGCAACGTCTGCGGGCCAAGGTGGAGGACGACCCGGGGGCGCCCACCCTGATCCGCACCGTGCGCGGCGCGGGCTACAAGCTCGCCCCGGGGTGAGGGCCGTGGCGGCGGGCAGGGTCAGCCCCGGGCGGCTGCGGCGGCGGCTCGTCGTCGCCTTCGTCCTGGTCGCCGGGGTGTCCGCCGGGGCGCTCGCCGGCGGCTCGTACCTGATGCTGCGGCAGGCCCGCTTCGACGGTTCCCTGCAACGCGCCGCCGCCGACGCCCGCTACCAGCTCGTGCTGGCCGGGCAGTTCGTGCCGCTGACCGACACCCGCCGGGCGGATCTGCTGGCCAGCTTCGCGCAGAACGGGCGGCCGGTGCTGCTGGTCACCGGCGACGTCCAGACGTCCGACCCCCGCTACGCGCCGGCGCCCGGGCCGGCCCTGCGCGACACGGTCGCCGCCGGCCAGCTCGGCTTCCAGCGCTCGGCCGGCGCCGCCGGATCGCACCTGCTGGTGGTCGGCGGCCGGATTCCCGGCTCCACCGCGGAGCTGTACGTGGTGACCGTCGAGGACGACCTCGTCGACGACCTGGACCAGCTGCGTACCGCGCTGGCGGTCGGCTGGATCGCGGTGGTGCTGGTCGCCGCCGCGGTCGGGCACACCCTCGCCCGGCGCACCCTGGAACCGGTCGGCCGGGCCAGCCGGGCCGCCCGGGCGGTCGCCGAAGGGCTGCTCGACACCCGGCTGCCGGTGGACGGCCGCGACGAGTTCAGCGTCTGGGCGGCCTCCTTCAACGAGATGGCGGAGGCGCTGGAGACGAAGATCGAGGCGCTGTCCCGGGCCCAGGCCCGCGAGCGGCGCTTCACCGCCGACGTGGCGCACGAGCTGCGTACCCCGGTCACCGCCCTGGTGGCGGCGGCGTCGCTGCTGGCCGACCAGCTCGACGCCCTCCCCGCCGACGGCCGCCGGGCCGCCGAACTCCTGGTCACCGACGTGGTCCGGCTGCGCCGGCTGGTCGAGGAGCTGATGGAGATCTCCCGCCTGGACGCCGGGCGGGAGGCGGTGGCGGTCCGGCCGGTCGACGTTGTAGCGCTGCTGGGCGGTATCGCCACGGCGCGCGGCTGGGCTGACCGGATCCGCGTGACCGGCGCCGCCCCGTCGGTGGACACCGACCCGCGCCGGCTGGAACGGGTGCTGGCCAACCT
Source organism: Micromonospora sp. NPDC050495 (assembly GCF_040655175.1). Taxonomy (NCBI): domain Bacteria; kingdom Bacillati; phylum Actinomycetota; class Actinomycetes; order Micromonosporales; family Micromonosporaceae; genus Micromonospora; species Micromonospora sp. NPDC050495. The sequence goes on from NZ_JBFAJK010000019.1 coordinate 66,573, forward strand.
GCTGTCCAACGCCGTCGAGCACGGCGGCGGCGCGGTCCGGGCCGAGGTGCGGCACACCGGGACGGCGCTGGTCGTCGACGTCACCGATCGGGGGCCGGGCATCCCCGCCGAGCACCTGCCACACCTGTTCGACCGCTTCTACAAGGTCGACCCGGCCCGTACCGGCGCCGGCAGCGGCCTCGGCCTGGCCATCGCCCAGGAGAACGCCCGGCTGCTCGGTGGCCGGCTGACCGTCGACAGCGAACCCGGCCGGGGCACCCGCTTCCGCCTCGACCTGCCCACCACCGGAGACGAGCCGTGCGAAGCCTGATCGCGCCGGTCGCGGCGCTGCTGCTGCTCACCGCCGGCTGCGCGCCGGCCCGTTCCGGCACGCTCGGCCCGGCCCCGGTCGCCCCGACCACCCGCACGCCGCCGGCCGCCACGGCACCCCGCACCCCCTCCCCCGCCGCCTCGCCCGGCCGGCCCACCCCGACGCCGCCGGCCGCGCCGGCCAGCACCGCCGCGCCGGGGCCCGGGGACACCGTCACCGTGCAGCTCTGGTTCACCCGCGCCGGCCGGCTGGTGCCGACCCGGCGCACCCTGCCCGCCACCCCGGCCACCTCCCGGCTGGCCCTCACCGAACTCGCCGCCGGGCCCACCCTGGCCGAGACGGCGGCCGGGATGACCTCGCTGGTCCCGCCCGGCGTGCAGGTCAGCCGGATCGCCGACCGGATCGCCACGCTGGTCCCGCCGACCAGCTTCGACACCGGCGGCGCGAGCGCCGCCCGACTGCGCCGCGCCCAGGTGGTCTGGACGCTCACCCAGTTCCCCACCGTGCGGCGGGTCGCCTTCGCCTCGACCGACACCGCGCCGGCCGACCGCGCCGACTACGCCGACCTGCTCCCGCCGATCGTGGTCACCGGCCCGGCCGTCGGCGACCGGGTCAGCAGCCCGATCACCGTCACCGGTACCGCGAACGTCTTCGAGGCCACGGTGAGCGTGCGGGTGCTCGACAGCGCCGGCCGGGAGATCGGCACCGCGTTCACCATCGCCACCTGCGGCTCCGGCTGCCGCGGCGACTACCGGGTCGCCGTGCGCTACCGGCGGGCCGCGCCGGGCCCGGGCACCATCGAGGTGTACGAGGTGTCGGCGCAGGACGGGTCGCGGATCAACTCGGTGGCCGTGCCGGTCGTGCTGGCCGCCAGCGGCTGACCGCGCCTACCGGGCGTCGGCGTCACGGGCCTCGTAGATCCACGCCTCCGCCGCGCCCTCCGGCGCCCGTTCCGCCCGCTGGTACTCGACGACGCCCGTCTCCTCGTGCGCGCCGTGCAGTTTGAGCTGGTACGTCGGCGGTGGATGCTCGGCGTCCGGCACGTCCCAGTTCACCGGCACCCCGTCGTACGGCCCGCCGCGCAGGCGCAGCTTCACGATTGCCACGTTCTGACCGTAACGAAGCGGGCGGTCGCGCGGGCGGATTAGCGGGCTCCGGTCAGCCCAGACCGGCCGCCGCCTCGTCGAGGTGGGTCAGGAACCGCCGTACCGCCGCCGGCCGGCTGCGCCCGGCGACGGTGGCCGCGAAGACCCGCCGCACCGAGGCGTCGTCGGGGTGCAGCCGGAGCAGGGCGAGATCGGGCGGGGTGGCCCGGACCGCGAGCGCGGGCACCAGCGCGACGCCGAGCCCGGCCGCCACGCAGCCGAGCTTGCCGGTCCACTCGGCGGCCACGATGTCGACGCGGGGCCGGAAGCCGGCGGGCAGGGTGGCCCGCAGCAGGGTCTCCTCGGCGGTGGCGGAGCCGGCGATGAACGCGTCGTCGGCCAGTTCGGGCAGCCGGACGGTGCGGCGGTGGGCGAGCCGGTGCGTGCGGGGCACCGCCACCAGCAGCACCTCGTCGACGAGGTGGTGCAGGTCGAACCGCTCGCCGTCGAGCGGCTGGTCGGGCGGCGCGCTCACCACGGCCACGTCGGCGTCCCCGGTGAGCAGGCGGTCCAGCAGCCGCGGCGTCAGCCCTTCGACCAGGTGCAACGCCACCGCGGGGTGGGCCGACCGGAACGCGGCCAGGGCGCGGGGCACCAGTGCGGCCACCGCCGTGGGGAACGCACCGACCCTCAGCCGGCCGGCGGTCAGGTCCCGCAGCGCGGTGAGGTCCCGGCGGGCGGTGTCCAGCCGGTCGAGCACGGCCTCGGCGTGGCCGAGCAGGCAGCGGCCCTCCTCGGTCAGCGCGACACCGCGCGGCAGCCGGTCGAACAGCGGCGCGCCGACCTCGGCCTCCAGGGCGGCGATCTGCCGGGACACCGCGGACTGGGTGTAGCGCAGGCTCCGGGCGGCCGCCGTGATGGAGCGGTGCGCGGCGACGGTACGGAAGGTGTGGAGGGTCTCGGGCTGCACCCGACCATCCTGCCATGCTGCTGACGCATGGCAGGGATGCCAGAGATTCGCTGGTAGCATCGCCGCGCGGCTCCTAGCGTTGCGGCACATGGACCTCGCACTGCTCGGCACCGGCACGATGGGCACCGCCATCGGCCGTCGCCTGCTGGCCGCCGGCCACCGACCCACCGTCTGGAACCGCACCCCCGCCCGGACCGCGCCGCTCGTCGCGGCGGGCGCCCGCGCCGCCGCCACCCCGGCCGAGGCCGTCCGGGACGCCGACGTGGTGATCACCATGCTCACCGACGCCACCGCGGTACGCGACGTGCTGCGCTCCGCCGGGCCCGCGCTGCGGCCCGGCACCCACGTGGTCGAGATGTCCACCGTCGGCCCGGCGGCGCTGCCGGAACTGGCCGCGCTGCTACCGCCGGGCGTGCACCTGGTCGACGCGCCCGTCGCGGGCAGCGCCCCGGCCGCCGTGGCCGGCCGGCTCACCGTGCTGGCCGGCGGCGACGAGGCCGCGCTCGACCGGGTCACCCCGGTGCTGGAGCGGCTCGGCACCGTCCGCCGCTGCGGCGGTCCCGGTCGCGGCGCCGCCCGGAAGCTGGTGCTCAACACCGCCCTGGTCACCGCCGTCGCAGCGGTCGCCGACGCGCTGGCGGTCGCCAAGGCGGTCGGGCTGGACCGGCGGACCGCGCTCGACGCCCTCGCCGACGGACCGCTCGGCGCCGCGGTCGCGCGGGCGACCAGCACGGACGCCGCGTTCGCCGTGAGCCTCGCCGCCAAGGACGCCCGGCTCGCCCTGGACGCCCTGGACGGCGCGCCCGCGCCCCTGCTGCGCGCCGCCGCGACGGTCCTCGCGGCCGCACCCCACCCCGACCTCGACCTCGCCACCCTCACCCGCGATCCCGGCAAGGAGCACCCATGAGCATCACCCTGGACAACCCGGCGACCGTCCCCGCGCCCTTCGGTGACCGGTTCGCCCACGTCGCCCGCCTCGACCTGCCCGGCGGCGCGCTGCTCGTCCTCTCCGGCCAGGTAGGCGTGGACGAGCACGGCGTGATCGTCGAGCCCGGCGACGTCCGGGCCCAGTCGGAACGGATCTTCGCGCTGATCGGCGACCTGCTCGCCGCGCACGGCGCCACCTTCGACGACGTCCTGCACGTCCGGACGTTCCTGACCGACCTCGGCGACCTGGCCGGGTACGCGGCGGTCCGCGGCCGGTACTTCCCGCGCACCCGACCCGCCAGTACCACCGTGGAGGTGAGCCGGCTCTTCCTCGACGGGGCGGTGCTGGAGGTCGAGGTGATGGCCGCGGTCATCTCGACCTGACGTGCCGATCCGAGCGACCCGCTCGCCGTCCGGGACCGGTGGGCGGCGCCGGATCCGCCAGCCGCAGAATGGCCGCCGTGACGATCTTCCTGTGCGCGCGCTGTGGCGAGGCGTTGACCGCCGACCTGGCTGCGCTGCCCGCCGTTCCGGACGCGCCCGACGAGTCGCAGCGCGATCCGGAGACACGGCGGCTTCCCTCCACCGTGCCGGCCGGTCACTACGCCGTCGAAACAGAGCCCTGGGGCGGGCCCTACGTACCCCAGGACAATCAGGACGATCCAAAGCCCTGCCAGCCACGGGGCAACTGCTACTGCACCGACGACGGCTTCGTGACGTCCGCCGGACCGAGGAACACCATCGTGATCCACCCGGACGACGCTCCCACGCTGCGGCCGCTGCCGAACTGGGAGAACAGCTCCGGCTGCTGTGGCCCGGCGGGCTACCACGGCCCGAACCGGGCGTGCCCGTGCGGCAACCGCCTCGCCACCCTCGCCGCCGACTGCTACACACCGTATGAACTGCACCTGGATCCGGTACGGGTCACCCCGGTCGAGGGGTAGAACACCGCCCGACCCGGTGGTCGAGCTGTCCCCACAGCGGACGGCAGGTCGAGACCAGAGCGGGAATCGAACCCGCGTGCACGGTTTTGCGGACCGTTCCCTCACCACTCGGGCACCTGGTCGGGATGCGGCGGTGCCCCCGGCTGGAATCGAACCAGCGACCTTCGGATCCGGAATCCGACGCGCTCTCCGCTGCGCCACGGGGGCGTGAGCTGCGAGCCGAGGACTCGAACCTCGAACCTTCCCTTCCAGAGAGGGACGTGCTGCCTGTTGCACCAGCTCGCATGGGATCCGCGTACCGCGGACCGTGCCCCGACCAGGATTCGAACCTGGGCATCCGGCTTCGTAGGCCGGCGCGCTGTCCGCTGCGCCACCGGGGCGTACCGACCGGCGCCCCACCCCCTCCCGGGGCGCCGGTCGCCGGGTGTCAGCCCTTCACGCAGACCACCTGCTTGAGATGGGCGACCACCTCGACCAGGTCCTCCTGCTGGGCCATCACCCGGGTGATGTCCTTGTACGCGCCGGGGATCTCGTCGACCACCCCGGCGTCCTTGCGGCACTCCACGCCGGCCGTCTGCGCGGCCAGGTCGGCGGTGCTGTACGTCCGCTTCGCCTGCCCCCGCGACATCCGCCGCCCGGCCCCGTGCGAGGCCGAGCAGTACGCGTCGAGGTTGCCCTTCCCGCGCACGATGTACGAGCCGGTGCCCATCGAGCCGGGGATGATGCCCAGGTCGCCCTTGCCGGCCCGGATCGCCCCCTTGCGGGTCACCAGCACGTCCACCCCGTCGTACGTCTCCTCCGCCACGTAGTTGTGGTGGGAGGAGATCGGCTCGTCGTAGCTCACCTGCGGGAACTCGTCCCGGACCACCTGGCAGAGCAGGGCGAGCAGGACGGCGCGGTTGCGCCGCGCGTACTCCTGCGCCCACCAGAGGTCCCGGCGGTAGGCGTCCATCTCTGGCGTGCCGGTGAGGAACACCGCGAGGTCCCGGTCGGGCAGGTCGACGTTGTGCGGCAGCCGCCGGGCCACCGCCATGTGCCGCTCGGCCAGTTCCTTGCCGATGTTGCGCGAGCCGGAGTGCAGCATCAGCCAGACCCGACCGTCGTCGGGCCCGCCCTGCTCGAGGCAGACCTCGATGAAGTGGTTGCCGCCGCCGAGGGTGCCGAGCTGTCGCTGGGCCCGGGTCTCCAGCTGCGCCACCTTCCGGTCGAGGGTGCCGAAGCGTCGCCAGAAGTCGGCCCAGCCGCCCTGCTCCAGGCCACGGATCCGGCGCGGGTCGAGTGGGTCGTCGTGCTTGGCGAAGCCGACCGGGATGGCCGCCTCGATCGCGCCGCGCAGCGCCGCGAGGTCGTCGGGGAGGTCGGCGGCGGTGAGCGAGGTGCGGACCGCGGACATCCCGCAGCCGATGTCGACGCCGACGGCGGCCGGCGACACGGCCTGCCGCATGGCGATGACCGAGCCGACGGTGGCGCCCTTGCCGAAGTGCACGTCGGGCATGACCGCGACGCCCTGCACCCACGGCAGCGCGCCGATGTTGCGCAGCTGCCGGGCCGCCTGCGCCTCGATCGTGTACGGGTCGGTCCAGACCCGGACCGGCGCCCGGGTACCGGCCAGCGGGGTGAAACCCATCGTCGTCTCCTTGCCTGAGGGATCTGCGAGCGGCTGGCCGGATTCGAACCGGCGATCTTCACCATGGCGAGGTGACGCGCTGCCTGACTGCGCTACAACCGCGAGGCTGGTCCCGGGCTGGGACCGGCGTAGGCCGTGCGGGGCTCGAACCCGCAGCCTCCCGGGTGAGAACCGGGTGAGCTTCCTGTTGCTCCAACGGCCCGTGCGGGACGGCGCCGCCGTCCACGCGTTGTCCGGGACCGCGGAATCGAACCGCGTGTCTCTCGCGCCCAAGGCGAGCGGGTCAGCCAGCTCCCTCGTCCCGGATGCCCGGCCCGGCGCGCGGAGGCGCCGGCCGGGATCGTGCTCATGTCGTCCACTGTGGAGTTGAGAAGCAGCGATGCCGCCGGCCACGGCCGGGGCGGGTGAGGCAGGACTCGAACCTGCAACCGTCGGGTTTGGCATCCGGTGCTCGTCCGGTTGAGCTACGCCCCTCGGATCCGGGTGACGAAAAAGCCGCCCGGTCCCGGTAGCGGGGCGGGCGGCTGCGCGGGTGTCGCGCCGGCGCTAGTCGCGCCACCACCCCGGTTGCTCCCGCTGCCCTCGGCAGGGGCCCAGGTTGCCTTCCGGCAGCAGGGCACCGCCGCGCGGCGCGGGCCGCTCGGCCTGGGTGCGGTACTGCTGCGACACGGCGTACTCCCTGGGTGTGGCACCGGTTGATGTTGCTCGGGCAACGGTAGGCGCATGCCGGGGGTACCGCAATGGATATTCGGGCGGGAGAATCAGCCGGCGCGCAGACCGGCCAGAATGACTGCGACGAGCCGGCGGACCGCGGCGGCGGACGGTAGCGCGGCGGCCGCGTGCAGGGCGTGCTGACAGTACGCGGTCAGTTCGGCGGGGGGTACGTCGGCGCGGACCCGCCCGCCGCGGGCGGCGTCGGTCAGCAGGTCGGTCAGCAGGTTGGTGACCTGTCGATGCGCGTCGGAGACGTGCCCGTCGCGGTGCAGGAGGGTGGCGAGTTCCGCGCCGAACCGGGCGTGCTGGTGGTGCTGGGCTCGCTCACGTTGGATGCGGGCGTACGTGTCGAGGACCGCCTCGAGCCGGGCGTCGGGGTCGCCGCCGCGTTCGCTGGCCTTGGCGAGCGCCGCGAGATGGGCGGCGACCTCCCGGTCATGCCAGGCGAGCAGGATCGCTCGGACGTCCGGGAAGTACTTGTAGAGGGTGGCGCGGCCGATGCCGGTCTGCTCGGCGATCTGGGACATGGTCACGGTCAGGACGCCGTGTGCGCCGGCCAGTTCGACGGTCTTGTCCAGGATCGCGTCGTGCACCGCGCGCCGGTGCGCCTCGATCGTCTCGTTCCACAGCTTCGGCACGGCATCCATCGTACAGGTCGCCCCTAGCGCGACGCTTCGTATTGATATAGACAGTCTGTATCGCAAATTCGATGAGGCGGAGGTTCGATGGGACACGGGAAGCAGGCGCGCGAACGGCACGAGCACGATGGGGACGGGGGCGGGATGCTGATCCGCCGCGCCCGCCGCTACGAGTGGAGTGCGGCCTTCGGCATGCTGGGGCGCCGCCGGCAGGTCTACGACGGCCTGGTCGCCCTCAGCGGGGTCGGGCCCGGCGACCGGGTGCTCGACATCGGCTGCGGCACGGGATATCTCACCCGACGGGTGGCGCGGGCGGTCGGCCCGGGCGGAACCGTCGTCGGCATCGACCCGTCACCCTCGGTCATCGCGTACGCCGCGACCCGCTCAGCGGCCAACTGCACCTTCCAGGTGGCCGGCGCGCAGGCGTTGCCGCACGCGGACGCCTCCTTCGACGCGGTGGTCTCCAGCCTCGCCATCCACCACCTGCCCTCCGACGACCGGGTCACGGCGCTGGGCGAGATGCGCCGGGTGCTGCGTCCGGGCGGGCGGCTGCTGCTGGCCGACTTCCGCGAGCAGCCACGCCACCTGCGCCTGGCCAACCTTCTCGGCGTGCTGGCCCGTCACGCTCGACAGCATCACTCGATGGCCGACCTCGCCGACCTGGTCGGGCGGGCCGACTTCGAGCTGACCGGATCCGGGGACCGCTGGCCTTCCCTGCGCTACGTGCAGGCCCGCCGGTCGATGACCGACGTTTCGGCGCACCGTGAAGGATCCCGACCCTGACCTGTCGACTGGGCACACGGGACGCGGCGGACGTACGCCGGCTGATGCTGGACCCGCGGCTGCCGCTGCCGGCGATGTGATCTTCGTCATTGATGATCTTCATGATCCAGGGCTACCTTCGACCGCCATGATGATCAATCGACGCACACTGCTGAAGGGTCTCGCCGCCGCGCCGGTCGCCATCACCGGCGCGGCGGCGATCGGCCAGCACCCTGCCTCGGCCGCCGGGGCACCCGTCGGTCCGCAGCCGGCCCCGGCCGACCTCTCCTACCTCACGGCGAGCCACTTCAAGCTGGCGTACCGGACCACCACCAGGACGGGCACCGTGGCGCCGTACACCCAGGTGATCAACGACATCCAGCTCAACGGCTCGTTACCGTGGGCCACCGTCGACGACGTGCTCAACTCGGCCAACCGCACCGGGGTCAAGTGGGATCTGGACATGACCGCGTTCGCGCAGGGCTGGACCTGGGACCCGAGCACGAACGACCGGACCGGCGGCTGGGTGCCCCAGGGCATCACGACAAGTGCCGACTACGCCGACGTCGGCACCTACAACGGCCGCCGGGTCACCCTGGTGTCGTGGTACGACAACCTGGACGACACGACCGGTAAGGGCGCGCGGATCAGCTTCGTCGACATGACCAACCCGGCCGCGCCCAAGTACCGGCACGTGCTGCTGGTCGAGCCCTTCCTCGACCCGTCGACCGGCGGCGCCGGCATGCCGAACTTCAAGGCCATCAACTTCCACGCCGGCGGCCTGATGTGGTACGGGAAGCTGCTGTACGTGGTGGACACCAACAGGGGCATCCGGGTCTTCGACACCACGAAGATGCTGAAGGTCACCGCCAACGGCGACGAGTCCAGCATCGGCCGGCAGTCCAACGGCAGCTACACCGCGCACAACTACGCGTACGTGCTGCCGCAGAGCGCGGCCTACGACGCGCAGACCCCCACCGGCGGCGAGCGGCCCATCCAGTGGTCGTTCATCTCCCTCGACCGCACCACCACGCCGGACAGCATCCTGGTCGGCGAGTACGGCAAGCCGGAGGAGCCCGCCGATCACAAGCGGCTGTTCCGGTTCAGCATCGACGCCAGCACCCGGCTGCTGACCGCGACCAGCAACGTGGCCACCGCCACCAGCGCCATCCAGATCGACATCAACGAGATGAACGGCGCCACCAGCGTCGGCGGCAAGTACTTCATCTCCCGGCCCAACGGAAACGCCGTCGGCGACCTGATCACGTGGGTACCCGGCAACAACGTGGTCTACAACGAGTTGCCGGTCACCCACCCCGAGGACCTCTCCTACGACAAGACCACCGGCTGGCTCTGGAACCTGAACGAGACGCAGGGCGAGCGGTACGTCTTCGCCCGCAAGATCAGCCTGCTCGGGTAGCCGGGGTCTCGCCGGGCGGCCGGACCACGGCGGCCCGCGAAGGTGCCCCGCCCCGGACCGACATCCGGGGCGGGGCATTCTCCGCGCCGGCCGGAGGGCCGGTCACCGGTCGGTCCGGGCGGTGACCCGGCGGGCGACGGCGAGCAGGTACTCCTTGCGGTTGAGCGGGTCGTGGTCCCAGCGGGGCCGGCTCGGTGCCGGGCCACGCACCGGCCGGTAGTGGTCGAACTCGGCCTCCAGGCTGCCCTCGCCCCGGGTGAGCGACGGCAGCCGCTGCTCCAGCGCGTGCACCCGGCCGGCCGGCACCTCCCCCTCCACCAGGTACGCGCCGCCGCGCAGCAGCGAGCTGCGGGGCACCGCGTCCAGACCGGCGAGCACCGGCAGGACCACGCCGAACAGGTCGGCCGGCACCTCCAGGCGGAACCGGTGCACCGGCTCGTGGACGCGGGTGCCGGCCTGGCGCAGCGCGGCCATCAGCACCAGCGGGGTGAGGTTGCGGAAGTCGCCGGCGGTGCTGGACATGCTCTTGTCGAACACGGCGTGCGCGTGGCTCTGCCGGGCCCAGTAGCCGCCGTGGGTGAGGGTGACCACGCAGTCGAGCACCGACCAGCCGTGCAGCCCCTGGTGCAGGGTCTCCCGCACGGTGTCCTCGATGGCCTTGAGGAAGGCCGGCGGCATCGAGCCGAGTTCGATGCCGAGCCGGAAGGCCACGCCGCTGTCGACCGGCCCGGGCTCGATCCGGAGCCCGACCGTGCCGAGGAACGGGTTCGGGTCCCTGCCGATCCATTCCACCGCGGCACCGGCGCCGATGGGTCGTTCGACGCAGACGGTGGTGGTCTCCCGGAAGGTGACCGGGACGCCGTACTCGTCGGCGAGGGTGGCCTGGATGACCTCCTTCTGCACCTCGCCGTAGAGGGAGACGGCGATCTCCCGGCGCAGGTCGTCCTGGCGCAGATTGATCAGCGGGTCCTGCTCGGCGAGCTGGGCGAGCGCGGCGTGCAGCGCGGGCCGGTCGGTGGCCCGCGCGGGCTCGACGACGGTCTCCAGGGTGGGTGGGGAGAAGTGGTGCCGGCCGCCGGGGCGTTCGGGTGCGACGCCGAGCGGGTCGCCGACGCGGACGTCGGTGAGGCCGTGCAGGCGGGCGATCCGGCCGGCGCCGACCGAGCCGGCCGGTGCCGCGTCGCCGCCGTCGAAGACGGCCAGGGCGGTCACCTTGGCCTCCTGGTCGCCGCGGTACCGGATCCGGTCGCGGACCCGCAGGGTGCCGGCGAAGATCCGGGCGTACGCGACCTTCTCGCCGGCCGGGCCGCGTTCGACCTTGAACACCGTGCCGGACAGCGGCGCCGCGTCGTCGCCCTCGCCGGCCGGCAGCAGCTCGGCGATGGCGCCGATCAGGTCGTCGACCCCGGCGCCGGTGATCGCGGAGCCGGCGTGCACCGGGTGCACCCGGGCCCGGGCGGTCTGCGCGGCGAGCGCCGCCCGCAGCCGGGCGCCGGTCACCGCACGCTCGTCGGCGAGGTACGCGCCGAGCAGCGCGTCGTCGTGCGCGGTGAGCAGGTCGACGAGCCGGGTGGTGTGGTCGGGGTCGTCGATCGGGTACGGGCGCCAGCGGGCCGCCGGGGTGCCGGCGGCCTGGACCCGGCCGAGGGCGACCGCGTACGGGGTGAGCCGGTCGGTGATCTGGCGCAGCACCCGGTCCGGGTCGGCGCCGGCCCGGTCCACCTTGTTCACGAAGATGAGGGTGGGGATGCGGAGCCGGTGCAGGGTGCGGGCGAGCACCCGGGTCTGGGCCTGGACGCCCTCGACGGCGGAGACGACGAGCACGGCGCCGTCGAGCACGCCGAGCGCCCGCTCCACCTCGGCGATGAAGTCGGGGTGGCCCGGGGTGTCGATGAGGTTGACCGTCACACCGGCGACGGCGAAGGAGACCACGGCGGAGCGGATGGTGATCCCCCGCTGCCGCTCCAGCGCCATGGTGTCGGTACGGGTGCTGCCGTCGTCCACGCTGCCGGGCACGTCGATGACGCCGGCGCTGTGCAGCAGCCGTTCGGTCAGGCTGGTCTTACCGGCGTCGACATGGGCGAGGATGCCGAGGTTGAGGGTTGCCACGAAGCGTCATGTCCTCCGGGTAGGCGGTCGTTCCCTTCTGGTGGGACATGGACGCGGCTCGCATCGTGGTGCTCCTTCACTCGGTGGACGTCGTACGGGCATTGCAGCAGCGGGCCGGTGGGCTCGGCAACCGGTTAACCCGCACGGGTGACCGGGCGGCGGCACACCCGTGCCGGGCAACGGGGGCGGGCGGGACATCGGGGGGACCACGACGGGTACCCCGGCCGGAGTGGGCCGGGGTACGGGACGTCGGTGGACCGCGAGCAGCCGCTCGCGGGGCGTGCCCGGCGGGGCCGGGCCGGGTGCGCTAGCGGACCTGCGCGACCGGGCGCCGCTTCATCTCCTCCATGAACGAGAACGCGGCGGTCAGCTCGGGCAGCGTCGTACCGGCCCGCCACGCGGCGGCCACCTGGGCGACCTGGAGCAGGTCGGTGGCGTCGCCACGGGCCTGGACCTCGTCGGACACCCGGAGGTCGATCATGAAGTAGCGGGCCTGGGAGCCGAGGCCGACGCAGACCACGCCGTGCGCCGAGGCCAGCTCGGCGCAGGTGAACCGGGCCCGCCCGTGGTCGGGGGCGGTGACCTCCCCGATGTCGAGCCGGTGCCGGGCGGCGGTGTCGGCGAGCGCGGCCGCGAGGCCACCCCGTTCGACCAGGTCCGGGTAGAGGCGCACACCCAGCGCCGACGACACGTCGCTCATGCCTGACTCCCACTTCCTCGTGACAGAGACCAGCAGCGCGCGGGTTACGGGAATGTTTCCGGCGCGCATCGCCATCCTGTCCCTCCCGGCCGCCTTCCGGCAATAGGAACTGTCCATTCGACCTCCGTCGTGGCCGGCCGGCACCACCGGCGGTACGATCCCGCCCCATGGCCCGGATCCGGTGCGACTTCTTCTCCGAGACGCTCGGCATGAGCACCTCGATGACCGTGCTGCTGCCCGAGCGCGCCGCGACGCAGATCGGGATGACGGGCAGCGGGGCCACCGCGGATCCGCCGGTGCTCTACCTGCTGCACGGACTGACCGACGACGACACGATCTGGACCCGGCGCACCGCGATCGAGCGGTACGTCGCGCGGCTCGGGCTGGCCGTGGTGATGCCGCAGGTCCAGCGAAGTTTCTACACCGACGAGGCGCACGGCAACCGGTACTGGACCTTCCTCAGCGAGGAACTGCCGGTGATCTGCCGGTCCTTCTTCCGGCTCTCCGACCGGCCGGCGGACACCTTCGTGGCCGGCCTGTCGATGGGCGGCTACGGGGCGTTGAAGTGGGCGCTGCGGCAGCCGGGCCGGTTCGCGGCGGCGGCCAGCCTCTCCGGCGCGCTCGACGTCGCCCGGCGGCGCGACCATCCGACCCGCCCGCTGGATCCGGCGGTCTGGCACACCGTCTGGGGTGACCGCGCGGTGGCCGGCGCCGACGACGACACGGTGGCGCTGCTGGAGCGCGCCGGCGACGACCTGCCGGCGCTCTACGTCGGGTGCGGCACCGAGGACTTCCTCTACGCGGACAACGTCCGCTTCGTCGAGACCGCCCGCCGGCGCGGTGTGCCGCTGACCGTGGACTTCTCCCCCGGCGACCACGACTGGGCGTACTGGGACGCGAAGATCCAGGACGTGCTGGCCTGGCTGCCGCTGCGCCGCGACCGGTGACGGCCGCACCCCCGGCCCTGGGTCGGGGATGCGGCGGGGCGCCGGGTCAGCGGCGGGTCAGCACGACCTTGAGCGCGCCGGTCTCCGCCGGCCGGGAGAAGACATCGTACGCCTCGACGATCTGGTCCAGCGCGAACCGGTGGGTCACCATGTCCGCCGTGTCGAGCTGGCCGGCGACCAGCATCCGCAACAGCGTCGGGGTGGTCCGCGTGTCGACCAGGCCGGTGGTGATGGTGACGTTCCGGATCCACAGTCGCTCCAGGTGCAGCGTCGCCGGACTGCCGTGCACGCCGATGTTGGCGACCCGGCCGCCGGCCCGGACCAGGGTGGTGCAGAGCTCGAACGTGGCCGGGGTGCCGACCGCCTCGATCACCACGTCCGCGCCGAGCCCACCGGTCACCGAACGGACCGCCTCGAGCGGGTCGTCGTCGGCGAGCACGGTCAGGTCCGCGCCGAACCGCTTGGCCGCGTCGAGCCGGCTCTGCGCCTTGTCGACGGCCACGATGTGGGTCGGCGAGTAGAGCTTCGCGGTCTGGATGGCGGCCAGCCCGATCGGTCCGGTGCCCACCACCGCCACGGTGTCGCCGGGACTTACCTGTCCGTTGAGCACGCCGACCTCGTAGGAGGTGGGCAGGATGTCGGCCAGCAGCACGGCCGCCTCGTCGGAGACCTGCTCGGGCAGGTGGTAGGTGGACAGGTCGGCGAACGGGATGCGGGCGTACTCGGCCTGCACGCCGTCGACCGTGTGGCCGAGGACCCAGCCGCCACCGCCGAGGCACTGCCCGTAGGCGCCCTCGCGGCAGTAGCGGCACACGCCACACGCGGAGATGCAGGAGGCGAGGACCCGGTCGCCCTCCTTGAGGTTGCCGACGCCGTCGCCGACCGCGACGACGGTGCCCACCGCCTCGTGGCCGAGCACGCGGCCGGCCGGCACCTCGGGCACGTCACCGCCGAGGATGTGCAGGTCGGTCCCGCAGATGGTGACCGCGTCGACCCGGACGATCGCGTCCCGGGGGCCGGCGATGGTGGGGTCCGGGATGTCGGACCAGGACTTGTCGCCCGGCCCGCCGTACACGAGTGCCTTCATGGCTCCTCCTTCACGCCGTTTCTCCCTGCCACGCTTCTCCGCCGGCGGGGCGGCGGAGAAGGGCCGAACGGACCGGCCGGCGGGACCTCCGCCCCGGCACCGGGCCGGAAGGGCGGGCGCAGGGGACGAGGCCGCCGCCGGGGGCCGGGCGGCGCGGCGGGCGGGCGCGCGACGAGGCCGCCGGGGCGGGGTGTACGGGCGGGGACCGGTCAGACGCCGACCGCGCCGTCGAGGGCCTCCCGGAGGAAGTCGGCGTGGCCGTTGTGCCGGGCGTACTCGTGCATCATGTGCAGCATCACCAGGCGCAACGAGACGTCCTCCGCCCAGCGGGCGTTGTACGCGGTGACGTCGAGCGACTCGGCCTCCCGCTCGATGCGGCGGGCGTGCTCGACCTCGCGCCGCCACGCCTCGAACGCCGCCGACCGGTCCGCCGTGCTGGCGTCGTACGCCTCCTGGTAGTCGCCGCTGTCCGACCAGACCAGCGGGAGGTCCTCCCCGTTGATCACCCGGCGGAACCACTGGCGTTCCACCTCGGCCATGTGCCGGACCAGGCCGAGCAGCGACAGGGTGGACGGCGGCGAGGACTGCTGGCGCAACTGCTCGTCGGTCAGCCCCTCGCACTTGAGGGCCAGGGTGGCCCGGTGGAAGTCGAGGAAGGCGCGCAGCATCTCCCGCTCCCCGGCCACCAGCGGCGGCCCGATCCGTTCGGTCTCCACGACGCTCCCCTCCGAGCGGCCACCGGCCGGCCCGTCCCGTGTTCCGACCGGAGAGCCTAGCCGCAGCCCCGCCGCTCACCGCAGCGACGACCGGGCCACCGGAAAGTCGAAGTACGTCTTCGGGTACGGCTCGTCGAGGTAGCGGTAGTGCCACCACTCGCGGGGGTAGTTCTCGAAGCCCTGCGCGGTCATCAGCCGCTTGAGCAACTGCCGGTTGTCTCGGGCGGTCCCGGTGATCCGGGCGTCGGCGGTGTGCGCGCGCGGGTCGAAGCAGTCGTAGCCGGTGCCCATGTCGACGGAGTTGTCGGCGAAGCGCCGGCCGGCGGGCGCGGTGCAGGCCACCAGCGGCTGCCCGGGCGCGTACCCGGGCTGGTCGGGGGTGGGCACCGGAACGAGCGTGAGGTCGACTGTGCTGCCCCGGCTGTGCGCGGTCGGCGCGCCGACGTAGCCGTCGGCGAAGAGCCGGTCCTTCGGCTCGGCGGGATAGAACTCGCCCTTCATCTGCTGCTCGCCGGGGCGCTTCGCCCAGGCGACGAAGTCGTCCACGGCCCGCTGCGGGCGGTAGCAGTCGTACACCTTGAGGCTGCGCCCCTGGGCGAGCGCGGCGGTCTGCACCCGGTGCAGCGCCTCGGCCGCCGGGCGGGTGAGCAGGCAGCGCGGCTCGGCGTAGCCGGTGATCGGCCGGCCGACGAAGTTGTGCGCGCCGGCGTACCGGATGTCGGTGCGCACGCTCGGGTCGACGGCGGCGAGGTCGACGATGTCGGCCGGGGCGCGCGGCCCGGCCGGGGTGGCCGACGGAGTGGGCGCGGTGGGCGGCGGCGGTGTCGGCGGCGGGGCGGGCCCGGGCCGCTGGCAGGCGGCGGTCAGCGCCGCGGCCAGCACGGCCACGGCGGTCGCCACGCGCACGCCGGTCCTCACCCCGCCGTGTCTACCAGCATCGGGGCCCGCCGGGCCGGCAACCGTGGGCGCCGGGGGCGGGCCGTCAGCCGTCGAGGGCGGACCGGAGAAAGTCGAGCGCGGCGGCGTCGTCGTCGATGCCGCCCGCCTCGTGGCCGTTGTACCGCCAGACGGCCAGCTCGGCCGGCCCTCGGTAGGCGTGCACCGCGGCGAACACCGTGGACGGCGGCACGATCTCGTCCATCAGGGCGACCGAGAAGCGGGCGGGCACGGTGGCCCGCCGGGCGAAGGCGACCCCGTCGACGTAGCCAAGGGTGTGCAGTGCGGCGTCCTCCCGGTCCCGGTGCACCGCCAGGTAGTCCCGGATCTCCCGGTAGGGGTGGGCGTCGGTGATGGTCACCGCGCGCGGGATGTCACAGAGGAACGGCACGTACGACACGGCCGCGCGCAGGTCGGGCACCAGGGCGGCGGTGGCCAGCGCGGCGGCGCCGCCCTGGCTGTGCCCGAGCACCGCCACCCGGTCCGGGTCGACGGCCGGCAGCCGGCGGGCGGCGTCGACGGCCCGGACCGCGTCGGTGAGGAAACGCCGGTAGTAGTAGCGGCGGGGGTCCTCGATGCCCCGGGTGGTGACGCCGGGCGCCTGCGGGCCGGCGCCGGCCAGGTCGGGGGTGTCGCCCCGGCTCCACCCGGAACCCTGGCCCCGGGTGTCCATCTGCAGGTGCGCGTAGCCGGCCGCGGCCCAGAGCAGGTTCTCCAGCGCGTGCCCCCGGCCGCCGCCGTAGCCGACGTACTGCACCACGGTGGGCAGCGGTCCGGTGGCGCCGCGCGGCACCCGCAGCCACGCCCGGACCGGCTGGCCGGCGAAGCCGGGGAAGGTCACGTCGAAGACGTCGAGGCTGGTCAGCGGCGTGGTCACCGGGGTCACGTCGAGGTCGCCGCCGCACTCGCGCGCCTCGGCGAGGGTCTCGGCCCAGAAGGCGTCGAAGTCGTCCGGCTCGCGTAGCGCGCTGCGGTAGCCGCGCAGGTCCGCCTCGGGCAGGTCGGTGTACAAGAGCCGCTCCTCCGCTGGCCGACCGGGAAATTTCCGAAACCTGGCGATGATCTCCCGGAACGCTAGGGCGACCCCGGGTTGTCGTCAACCCCCGGGCCGTACGGCAAGATGATCCGGGGGCGGCAGGCCGTTCCGAGCGCCGTCGGCACCGTTGCCGTCGGTGTTCCGGCCGGGTGAAGGAGACGCGGGTGAGCACGGACGGCGAGCGCAGGGTGACCATCACCGTGATCGCGCGGGAGGCCGGGGTCTCCGTGCCCACCGTCTCCCGCGTGCTCAACGGCCGTTCGGACGTCGCGCCGGAGACCCGGGAGCGGGTCGAGGAGCTGCTGCGTCACCACGGCTACCGGCGGCGCGGCACCCGCGCCGCGCACCGG
Organism: Micromonospora sp. NPDC050495; assembly: GCF_040655175.1. NCBI lineage: Bacteria > Bacillati > Actinomycetota > Actinomycetes > Micromonosporales > Micromonosporaceae > Micromonospora > Micromonospora sp. NPDC050495. The sequence continues at coordinate 83,851 of NZ_JBFAJK010000019.1, forward strand.
GCGGGCCTGCTCGACCTGCTCTTCCCCGACCTGGACAGCCCGTGGGCCCTGGAGATCATCCGCGGCGTGGAGGACGTCGGGCACGCCGCCGGGGTGGGCACCGTGGTCTCGGCGATCCACCGCGAGTCCACCTCGACCCGGCAGTGGCTGCAGAACCTGCGCGCCCGCGCCTCGGACGGCGTCATCCTGGTGACCTCGCACCTCACCTCGCCGGTGCACGCGCAGCTGCGCCGGCTCAACGTGCCGGTCGTGGTCGTCGACCCGGCCGGGGCGCCCGCCACCGACGTGCCCACCATCGGCGCCACCAACTGGTCCGGCGGGCTCGCCGCGACCGAGCACCTGCTCGCGCTCGGGCACCGCCGGATCGGTCTGGTGGCCGGCCCGCCGCACCTGCTGTGCAGCCGGGCCCGGCTCGACGGCTACCGGGCCGCCCTGGAGCGGGCCGGCATGCCGCTGGACGACCGGCTCGTGCAGCCCGGCGACTTCTATCACGCCTCCGGCTTCGCGGCGGGGACGGCCTTGCTGGAGCTCGACGACCCGCCCACCGCGGTCTTCGCGGCCAGCGACCAGATGGCCTTCGGGGTCTACGAGGCGGTGCGCCGCCGCGGGCTGCGGGTCGGCGACGACGTCAGCGTGGTCGGCTTCGACGACCTGCCCGAGGCACGCTGGGCGTCGCCGCCGCTGACCACGGTCCGGCAGCCGCTGGTCGAGATGGGGCGGCTCGCCGCGCGTACGGTGCTGCGCCTGTCCCAGGGCGAGGAGATCGAGTCCCCGCGGGTCGAGCTGGCCACCGAGTTGGTCGTGCGGGACAGTTCGGTCCGGTACGACGCCGAGCGGGTCCCGGCGGACCTGTCCCGCTAGCCACGGCCACCGTCGTCCGGCGGGCGCGGTGACCCGGCCGGCGCGACGAGGGCGGCCGGGTGCCGGCGTCGGCGGCCCAGCAGCACCGCGCCGCCGGCCACCAGCAGCGCCCCGACGGCCACCGACGACCGGGCGCCCGGCCAGCCGCCGACGTGCGTGGCGGCGGGAGCGCCCCCGGCCCGGCCGGCGGCGAGCGCCGACCCGCCGGCCGACGGGGACGGGCTGGCCGAGCTGAGTTCGCCCGGCCCGACCAGCCGCCCCACCGCCGCGTCCCGGGGCAGCGCGAACCCCCAGTCGAGCAGGGCCGCGCCCTGCTGCCAGCCGCGCTGGGTCGGGATCTCGGCGCCGAGCAGGGTGACCACGAGCCGGCGTCCGCCGCGCTCGGCGGCCCCGACGTAGGTGTGCCGGGCCAGGTCGGTGAAGCCCGTCTTGCCGCCCAGGGCACCCGGATACTGCGCCAGCAACTGGTTGTCGTTCTGGATCTCGAACGGCTTCACCCGCAGCGCCGGCTGGCCGGGCACCACCGCGGTACGGGTCGCGGTGTACCGGCGGAAGGCGGGCTGGGCGAAGCAGGCCCGGGCGATCAACGCGAGGTCGTACGCGCTGGTGAACTGACCTGGTCCGTCGAGGCCCGATGGGGTCACCGCGTGCGTCTGGCGCGCCCCCAGCCAGTGCGCCTGCTCGTTCATCGCCCGGACGCCCCCGGCCAGCCCGTCCGGGCCGCCGCCGAGGCGGGCGAGGGCGTTGGCCGCCTCGTTGCCGGACTTGAGCAGCAGACCCAGCCAGATCGTCTCGATCCGGTACCGGCCGCCCTCGACCAGTCCCACCGCCGAGCTGCCCGGCTCGATGGCCACATCCCCGGCGGTCACCGTGACCTCGCGGTCCGGGTCCAGCATGGGCAGCATGGTGGCGGCCAGCAGCAGCTTCTGCACGCTCGCCGGCACGCCGTACTCGTGCGGGCCGCAGCCACCCAGCACGGCGCCGCTGTCCAGGTCGGCGACCAGCCAGGAGGTCGCGGTGACCGGTGGCGGGGCCGGCGTCGAGGCGGGCACCACGAGACCGGCGGTCGCCAGCGCGGCCCCGCCGACCGCGCGGGCCGCGGGGTCGGCCGGCGGCGGTGGCTGCGGTGGCCGGGTCGCCGGGGCCCGCACGTTCGGGCAGGGCGGCGGGCCGGCCGGCAGGCGTCCGCCGCGGGCCGAGCCGCCGGCCCGGGCGTTCGCCGGGACCGCCCCGGGCAGGCTGAGCGCCGGTACGAGCAGGGCGACGGCGAGCGCCGCGGGCAGGCCTCTCATGTCCCCGGACGCTAGCCACACCGCCACGATCGGGTTGCCTGCTCGGCCATTCGCGCCCGGCGGGCCCGCCCGGGCGGTAAGGTTCCCGGCCCTCTCGTCACCCCCCGGTGGGGGCGGGCCCCGGCAGGGGTACGCGCTGCGCCAGCCAGCGCAGCTGCCGCCGCACCTGCACGGCCTCGCCGCCCTCGTGCTGGTTGAACGGGTAGACGTGGATCTCCCGGTCGCCGGGGTCGAGCCGGCCGTGGTCGGTGCCGTACTGGTTGTAGGCGGCGAACGCGGTGCTCGGCGGGCAGACCCGGTCCCGCAGGCCGACACCGAAGTGCGCAGGCGCGGCGGCCCGGCGGGCGAAGGCGACGCCGTCGACGTAGGACAGGGTGGCCCGTACCCGCGCCTCCGCCTCCCGGTTGACCGCGACGTACTGCGCGATCTCGCCGTACGGCGCGGCGTCGGTGATCTCGATGGCGCGCTGGATGTGGCAGAGGAACGGGGCCGTGGTGAGCAGCGCCGCGAGGTCGGGGACGAGTCCCGCCACGGCGAGGGCGAGACCGCCGCCCTGGCTGTTCCCGGCGGCGACCACGCGGGCGGCGTCGACGCCGGGCAGCGCGCGCACGGCCTGCACGGCGCGCACCGCGTCGGTGATCAGCCGGCGGTAGTAGTAGCGCTCCGGGTCCAGGATGCCCCAGGTCACCGGCCAGGGGCCGCCCGCGCGGCCGGCGTGCGGGTCGTCGGTGTCCCCGCTGCCGTACTGACCCGACCCCCGGGCGTCCATCAGCAGGTGGGCGTATCCGGCGACCGGCCAGGTCAACCGCTCGTGCGGCAGGCCGCGCCCGCGCCCGTAGCCGACGTACTCCACGACGGCGGGCAGCGGTGTGTCCACTGCGGCCGGTCGGGTGTACCAGGCCCTGACCGGGTCGCCGCCGAAGCCGGCGAAGGTCACGTCCCAGGTCTCCACCAGGCGCAGGTCGGTCGGCTCCGGCCGGACGTCGAGCAGCACCGGCCGGGGCGCCTCGGCGGCCAGCGTCGCGCGCCAGAAGGCGTCGAAGTCGGCCGGCTCCGGCACCGTGGGCGCGTACCGGCGCAGGTGGTCGAGGGGAAGGTCGAACAGGGCCATGGCTCCTCGCGGGTGGAGACGGGACTCAGCGGGTCCGGGCGGGCGGGGCGGAGGTCTCGCGCACGATCAACTCGGTCACCAGGTCGACCCGGCTGGCCGGCAGGTCCACCCCACGGGCCAGCTCGAGCAGCATCTGGGTGGCCGTGCCGGCCATGTCGCGCAGCGGCTGGTTGACGGTGGTCAGGGCGGGGCCGATCCAGGCGGCCACCGGCAGGTTGTCGTAGCCGACCACCGACAGGTCGCCGGGGACGTCCAGACCGAGCTGGCGCGCCGCCCGGAGCACGCCCATGGCCTGCATGTCGGAGCCCGCGAAGATCGCCGTGGGACGCTGCGCCGTGGTCAGCAGCTCCATCCCGTACGTGTAGCCGGCGTCGACGTAGAAGCTGCCGAAGCGCACCAGCTCCGGTTCCACCGCGACGCCCGCCTCCTCGTGGGCGGAGCGGAAGCCGGCCGCCCGGGCCCGGCTGCAGAGCACGTCCTGCGGCCCGGAGATGATCCCGATCCGGCGGTGGCCGAGACCGAGCAGGTGGCGGGCGGCGAGCAGGCCGCCGTTGAAGTTGTTCGAGCCGACGGTGGGCACCGAGGCCGAGGTCGCGCTGTCGGTGTCCAGCACCACGAAGGGGATCTTGCGGCGCTGGAGCTGGCGCTGCTGTGCCTCGCCGAGCTGGCACAGCACGAACAGCACGCCGCGCGGCGGGTGGGCGAGCAGCTCGTCGAGCCACTGCTGCGGGGGGCGGTGCGCGCCGCCCAACTGGGAGAGCACCACGTTGACCCCGGCCGGCGCGGTCACCGACTCCACCCCCCGGATGATCTCCATGGCCCACTCGTTGTCGAACTCGTGGAAGACCAGGTGAACCTGCCCGGCGTCGGCCGACCGCCGGCGTGACCGGCGGCGGTACCCGTGCCGTTCGAGGCTGGCCTCGACCCGGGCCCGGGTGTCGGCGGCGACGTCGGCGCGGCCGTTGAGCACCTTCGAGACGGTGGCCACGGAGACGCCGACCTCGTTGGCGATGGTCGCGATGGTGGCGGCGCCGGGCGGGGTGGCGGGGCGGGACGTCGTCATGGGCCTCATCCAAGCGTCCGAAAATTTCGGCGGACATTATCACAGGCGTCGCCGGTCGACGATGACCCGTCGGGGCTGGGCAACCGGCTCCACAGCTCGTTGCCGTCGATACCCTCCAGCGTGGACAGCGCTTTCCCCCACCTCTTGACACGGTCCGGCCCGCCCCCTAAGTTCCCGCAACAAGTACCACGTGGTCGCCGAAAGTTTCGGAGGAGACCGCGGCTTCCCGATGCTCCGCCCGGGAGGACTGCTGGTCGGATTCGAGAGGTGTGCATGACCGACCAGTTGCCCGTCACCCACCCGGCGGTCCAGCCACCGGCGGCCCAGCCCGGCCCGGCGGCCCAGCCCGGCCCGGCGATCGATGCCCAGCCGTGGCGGGACTCTGCGCTGCCGCCGGACCGGCGCGCGGACGCGTTGCTCCCGCTGATGTCGCTGGAGGAGAAGATCGCCCAGCTCGTCGGCGTCTGGGTCGGCGCCGACGCGTCCGGAGCCGGCGTCGCCCCGCACCAGTCCGACCTGGCGAGCGACCCGCCCGAGTGGGGCGAGGTGATCCGGCACGGCCTCGGCCAGCTGACCCGCCCGTTCGGGACCGCGCCGGTCGACCCGGTGCACGGCGCCCGGTCGCTGGCCGCGTCCCAGGCGGAGATCGCGGCGGCGAGCCGGTTCGGCATCCCGGCCCAGGTGCACGAGGAGTGCCTCACCGGGTTCGCCGCCTGGCGGGCCACGGTCTATCCGGCGCCGCTGAGCTGGGGCGCCACCTTCGACCCGGAGCTGGTGCAGGAGATGGCCGGACGGATCGGCCGGTCCATGCGGGCCGCCGGCGTCCACCAGGGCCTGGCGCCGGTGCTGGACGTGACCCGGGACTACCGCTGGGGCCGCACCGAGGAGACGATCGGCGAGGACCCCTTCCTGGTCGGCACGGTCGGCGCCGCGTACGTCCGGGGTCTGGAACGGGCCGGCGTGGTCGCCACCCTGAAGCACTTCGCCGGCTACTCGACCTCCCGCGGCGGCCGCAACCTCGCCCCCGCCCAGGTGGGGCGTCGGGAGCTGGCCGAGGTCATCCTGCCGCCGTTCGAGATGGCCCTGCGCCTCGGCGGGGCGCGCTCGGTGATGAACTCCTACGCCGAGATCGACGGCGTGCCGGTGGCCGCCGACGGGAGCCTGCTGACCGGACTGTTGCGAGACGAGTGGGGCTTCACCGGGACCGTCGTCGCGGACTACTTCGCGGTGCGCTTCCTGGAGACCCTGCACGGCGTCGCCGCCGGGGCGCCGGACGCGGCCCGGCTCGCCCTGACCGCCGGCATCGACGTCGAACTGCCCACCGTGGACACCTTCGGCCCCGAACTGGTGGCGGCGGTCCGCGCCGGTACGGTCGACGAGGCGCTGGTCGACCGGGCGCTGCGCCGGGTGCTCATCCAGAAGATCGAACTCGGCCTGCTCGACGACGGCTGGCAGCCGCTGCCCCCACAGGTCGAGCAGGTACGCCTCGACGACGAGCGCAGCCGGGACGTCGCCCTACGGCTGGCCCGGGAGTGCGTCGTCCTGCTGCGCAACCGGGCGGAGCTGCTACCGCTGACCGTGCACCAGCGGATCGCCCTGGTGGGTCCGGTCGCCGACGACCCGATGGCGATGCTCGGCTGCTACTCGTTCCCGCTGCACGTCGGCGTCCACCACCCCGACCACGAGACCGGGGTGGAGATCGCCTCCCTGCGCGCCGCCCTCGACCGGCTGTTCCCGAAGCTCAGCTACGCGCCGGGCTGCGCGGTGACCGGCGACGACACCAGCGGCATCGCCGCCGCCGTGTCGGCCGCGGCGGCCGCCGACGTCTGCGTGCTGGCCGTCGGCGACCGGGCCGGGCTGTTCGGGCGGGGCACCTCCGGTGAGGGCTGCGACGCGGTCGACCTGCGGCTGCCCGGCGTGCAGGCCGACCTGGTCCGGGCCGTCCTGGACACCGGCACCCCGGTCGTCCTCGTGCTGCTGACCGGCCGGCCGTACGCCCTCGGCGCGGAGTACGACCGGGCCGCCGCCGTCGTGCAGGCCTTCTTCCCCGGCCAGCGTGGGGCGCGGGCGCTGGCCGAGGTGCTCGCCGGCCTGGTGAATCCGTCCGGCCGGCTGCCGGTCAGCGTCCCCCGCGACGCCGGCGGCCTGCCCGGCACCTACCTCGGCCCGACGCTGACGCACCGATCGAAGGTGTCCTCGGTCGACCCGACGCCGGCCTTCCCGTTCGGCCACGGGCTCAGCTACACGACGTTCGAGTGGAGCGCGGCCGCCGTGTCCGGGGCGGCGGCCCGACCCGACGCGCCGGCGCCCTGGGCGGTCGACGGCGAGGTGACCGTCGAGATCACGGTCCACAACACCGGGTCGCGCGCCGGCGCCGAGGTCGTCCAGCTCTACCTGCACGATCCCGTCGCGCAGACCACCCGTCCGAGGGTCCGCCTGATCGGTTACGCCCGGGTGCCGCTGGCGGCCGGCGAGGCCGCCCGGGTCAGCTTCACGGTCTCCGCCGACCTCGCGTCGTTCCCGGGCCGGCACGGCCGGCGGATCGTCGAGCCCGGCGACGTGGAGCTGCGGTTCGGCCGGTCGAGCGCCGAGCTGGTGGCCGCCCTGCCGCTCCGCCTGGTGGGTGCCGAACGGGACACCGGCCCGCACCGGCGGCTCGAGCCGTCGGTGCGCGTCGAGCCGGCCAGCACCTTGCCGCACACCGCCGAGGAGAGGTAGCGATGAGCAGCCCCGGAGCTCTGCGTCCACCACCGACAGCGAGCCCGCCGCCGGCGGCGCCGTCCCGCGCCACGCCCGCCCGGCGCAAGCGCCGGCGCACCTGGCGACAGGCGCTGCGCCGGGACTGGCAGCTCTACTCGCTGGCCGTCCTGCCGCTGCTGTTCTTCCTCGTCTTCCGGTACCTGCCGATGCTCGGCAACGTGATCGCCTTCCGCCGGTTCCGGCCGGGCGGCAGCATCTTCGGCGAGTACTGGGTCGGCCTGCGGTACATCCGGATGTTCCTGAGCGACCCGACGTTCTGGGACGTCTTCACCAACACCCTGGTGCTGGGCGCGTTGACCCTGCTGTTCTGCTTTCCCCTGCCGATCGTGCTGGCGCTGCTCCTCAACGAGCTGCGCAGCACCCGGCTCAAGCGGTTCGTCCAGTCCGTGTCGTACCTGCCGCACTTCCTGTCGATCGTGATCGTGGCGGCCATGGTCATGCAGCTGTTGTCCGTCGACGGGGCGGTGAACCAGCTGGTCCGGGCGGTCGGCGGCGAGGCGGTGCCGTTCCTGCAGCAGGCCGGGTGGTTCCGGACCATCTACGTCTCCTCGGAGGTCTGGCAGACCGTCGGCTGGGGCACGATCCTCTACCTGGCCGCGCTGACCACCATCGACGAGGACCTGTACGAGGCGGCCCGGATCGACGGGGCCAACCGGTGGCGACAGACCTGGCACGTGACCCTGCCCGGGATCCGGCCGACGATGGTGACCCTGCTGATCCTCAACATCGGCACCTTCATGGCGGTCGGGTTCGAGAAGATCCTGTTGTTGTACAACCCGTTGACCTATCCGACCGCCGACGTGATCTCCACCTACCTGTTCCGGGTCGGCATCGTCTCCAACAACTTCAGCTACGCGGCCGCGATCGGCCTGTTCGAGTCCGCGATCGGGTTGACGCTGGTGCTGTCGGCCAACGCGATCTCCCGGCGAGCGGTGGGAGCGAGCCTGTGGTGATCGTCGACCGGGTCACGTCCCGCCGGGCGGCCAGCGGCCGGACCGGTATCCGGCCGAGCCGGGGCTTCCGGGTCTTCCAGGTGGTCAACGCGATCGTGCTGACCGGCATCGTGGTGGTGACGTTGTACCCCTTCGTCAACATCGTGGCGCGGTCGCTCAGCGACAACGCGTACATCGTTGCCGGACAGGTGAACCTGATCCCTCGCGGATTCAACATCGCCGCGTACAAGGCGGTGATGTCCGATCCGCTGTTCTGGACGAACTATCGCAACACGGTCTTCTACACGGCGGTCGCCACGGCCGTCTCGTTGGTGCTGACCACCTGCTACGCCTACGTGCTGTCCAAGAAACACCTCAAGGGCCGCAACGCGCTGGTCGGGATCGCCGTGTTCACCATGTTCTTCAGCGGCGGGCTGATCCCCAACTACGTCCTGGTCACCAGCCTCGGGTTGAAGAACACCGTGTGGGCCATCGCGCTGCCCAACGCGATCAGCGTGTTCAACCTCCTCGTCATGAAGGCGTTCTTCGAGAGCCTGCCGGTCGAGTTGGAGGAGGCCGCCGCCGTCGACGGGCTGAACACGTACGGAATTCTGCTGCGCATCGTGCTGCCGCTGTCGAAGGCGGTGGTCGCCACCATGTTGCTCTTCTACACCGTCTCCTTCTGGAACTCCTGGTTCTCCGCGTTCCTCTACATGGATCAGATGGACCTACTCCCGGTGACGGTGTACCTGCGCAATCTCATCGCCGGCGCGACCGACGCGACCTCGACCGGCGGCGGTCTCGGCAGCGCCACTGACGTCGTGCAGTCCGCCGCCACCATCCAGGCCGTGACCATCGTGCTCACGGTCCTGCCCATCCTGACGGTCTACCCCTTCATCCAGCGGTACTTCGTCTCCGGAGTCATGCTCGGGGCGGTCAAGGGATAGCCGCGAACGCAACCACCCGCACACCACCCCCACCCGAGAGGAATGCCCCATGGTTCAGCTATCCCGGCGCCATCTGCTGTTCGCCGCCGGCGCGGCCGCCGTCGTGTCGGTGGCCGGCTGCGGCGACGACGCCGCCGACAAGAAGGACCTCGCCGACAACCGGGTCGGCGCCATGGACAAGTACGGCGTCGGCGACCAGTTCAAGGCCACCACGTCGGTGTCGTTCTCGATGCTCTACAACAACCACCCGAACTATCCGCTGAAGAACGACTGGCTGTTCTGGTCGGAGCTGACCAAGCGGACCGGTGTCAAGATCGAGCCGGTCGCCGTGCCGCTGAGCGACTACGAGCAGAAGCGCAGCGTCCTGATCGGCGCCGGTGACGCCCCGTTCATCATTCCCAAGACCTACCACCCGCAGGAGGAGGCGTACGTCTCCTCGGGCGCCATTCTCCCGGTCAGCGACTACCTCGACCTGATGCCGAACTTCAAGGACAGCATCGAGAAGTGGAACCTGCAGGCGGAGATCGACGCGCTCCGGCAGGAGGACGGCAAGTTCTACCTGCTGCCCGGCCTGCACGAGAAGCCCTGGCAGGACTACACCCTCGCGGTCCGGATGGACATCCTCGAGGAGCTCAAGATCCCGGTCCCGCAGACCTGGGACGACGTGTACACCATGCTCAAGGCAATGAAGGCGAAGTACCCGAACGTCTACCCACTCTCCGACCGGTTCGGCAAGCCCAACCCGGCCGGCAACCTGCTGAACATGCTGGCCGTGTCGTACGGGCTGTCGGGGGCCGGCTGGAACTTCCAGCACACCAGCTGGGACGCGAACGCCAAGAAGTTCATCTACAACGGCTCGTCGGAGCAGTACAAGGCGATCCTGGAGTACCTGCACAAGCTGGTCGCCGAAGGGCTGCTCGACCCCGAGACCTTCACCCAGACCGACGACCAGGCCCGCCAGAAGCTCGCCAGCGGCAAGTCCTTCGTGATCAGCGCCAACGCGCAGAGCCTGGTCAACGACTACCGGCCCGACATGGCGAAGACGTTGCCGAACGCGCGGATGGCGAAGATCCCCTTCCCGATCGGGCCGGCCGGACCGATGAACCCGGCGCCCCGGCTCGAGAACGGCATCATGATCTCCACGAAGGCTCGGGACAGCAAGAACTTCGTGGCGATGATGCAGTTCATCGACTGGCTCTGGTACTCGGAGGCCGGCAAGGAGTTCGCCAAGTGGGGTGTCGAGGGGGTCACCTACACCAAGGACTCGTCCGGCAAGCACACCCTCGCCCCAGACGTCGACGTCCTCGGGCTGAACCCCAAGGGGACGAAGCATCTGCAGAAGGACTTCGGCTTCTACAACGGCATCTTCGCCTACGGCGGCAAGCCGGAGCTGGTGCAGGCGTTCTTCTCGCCGGAGGAGGTGGAGTTCCAGAAGGTGCTCAACGCCCGGCCGCCCGTCCCGGTCGCGCCGCCGCACCCGCTCAGCGACGCCGAGCGCGAGCAGGTGACTCTCTGGGAGACGCCGCTGAAGGACTTCGTCTACGGGAACTCGCTGAAGTTCATCCTGGGCCAGCGCAACCTCAGCGAGTGGGACGCCTACGTGAACGAGCTCAACGGCAAGCACATGAGCTCCTACCTGGACGTCATCAACAAGGCCTACGACCGGTACCAGAAGAACCACGGCTGACCGGACGGCCGCCGGCCGGGCCCGCACGCGGCGCCCGGCCGGCACGCCCTCGGGCGGCCCTCCGTCCGGCGGCGCCGCTGCGGGCCGCCGGGCGCAGGGCAGAGGAGAGGACTGACATGCGGGTCGTCGTACCGGAGCAGGCCACCGGCCGGCTGACCGAGGCGTGGCGCGCCTGCGTCGGCACCGGCCGGTTCGAACTGGCGCTGCGACGCGACTACCAGGACTCGCTGGCCCTGATCCAGCGGGAGATCGGCTTCCGGCACATCCGCGGGCACGGGCTGCTCAGCGACGGCGTCGGCGTGCACCGGCCGTACGAGTACCAGGGCTCGCGCCACGTCCGGCACGCCTTCACCTACGTCGACCAGGTGATCGACGCCTACCTCGATCTCGGCATCCGCCCGTTCGTGGAGCTGGGCTTCATGCCCGCGGCCCTCGCCTCCGGCGACCAGACGGTGTTCTGGTGGCGCGGCAACGTCACCCCGCCCGGGTCCTGGACCGAATGGGCCGACCTGGTCCGGGCCACCGTCGCCCACCTCGTCGACCGGTACGGCCTCGACGAGGTGCGCGGCTGGCCGATCGAGGTGTGGAACGAACCGAACCTCACCAACTTCTGGCAGGGCGCGGACGAGGCCGCCTACCACCGGCTCTACGAGGTCACCGCGCACGCCGTGAAGGAGGTCGACGCCGGGTTGCAGGTCGGCGGTCCGGCCCTCTCCCCCGGCGCCGACGACTGGCTGCCCCGCTTCGCCGACTTCGTCGCCGCCCGGTCGGTGCCGGTCGACTTCGTCAGCAAGCACGCCTACTCCTCCGGGCCGGCCCAGCACGTGCCGTTCGGCGTCCACCAGACGCTGACCCCGGCCGCCGGGCTGCTGGCGCAGTTTGCCACCCCGGCCGCACTGCTGCGGGACACCGCCCTGGCCGGGCTGCCGGTGCACATCACCGAGTTCAACTCGTCCTACCGGCCCGACAACCCGATCCACGACACCGCCTTCCACGCCGCGTACCTGGCTCCCGTGGTGGCCGGCGGCGGCGACCTGGTCGACTCCTTCTCCTACTGGACCTTCAGCGACATGTTCGAGGAGGAGGGGGTGCCGACCACGCTGTTCCACGGCGGCTTCGGCCTGCTCACCCACCGCCAGATCAAGAAGCCGACCTACCATCTGTACGCCTTCATGGCCCGCCTCGGTGACCAGGTCCTCGCCCGCGGCGCGGACCACCTGGTCACCCGGGACGGCACCGGTCGGATCACCGTGCTGGCCTGGGCGCCGGTGGACGTCACCGGCCGCGAGCCGGCCCCCGACCGGCACACCGTGCAGCTGTCCCTGCCCCTGGCACCGGGGGCGAGCACCGCGTTCCTGCTGCGCTCGTCGGTCAGCGAGGAGGCGGGCAACGCGTGGCGGGCATGGCACGAAATGGGCCGGCCGGCCTCCCCGCACGCCCGCCAGCTGGACGCCCTACGGGAGGCCGCCGAGCCGGTCCGGCGGCACGCCAGCCTGCCCGTCGTGGCCGGCCGCGTCGCGCTCGACTTGCACCTGTCCCGGCACGAGGTCACCCTGGTCGAGCTGACCGCGGTCGCCGACGAGACCCCGCCGTGGTGGCACGACGAGCGGCTGCTCGGCCAGCCCACCGGAGAGGAACCCGCATGAGCGACGCCGGCGTCCACCGCCAGTTCGGCGACGGGCCGCTGTCCCGCGCCGCGGCGCTGATCTACACCCTGCTCGTGGTCGAGCTGCTGCTGCTGGTCGCCGCCGCGCCCGGCCTCGTCGCGCTCACCCTGCTGGACCGGGACATCAGCAACCTTCCGTTGGCCGCGGCGTGTGCGATCCCGCTCGGCCCGGCGCTCTCCGCCGCATGCTACGCGCTGCACCACCAGCGCCCCGACCTGACCGACCTGCACCCGGCGCGGGTCTTCTGGCGCGGCTACCGGACCAACCTCCGCGACGCCCTGCTGGTCTGGGTGCCGTTGCTGGTCTGGCTGACCGTCATCGCGACGAACCTGACCCACCTGTCGGCCGCGGGCCTGCCCGGCTGGTGGGCGGTGCCGCTGGTCCTGGTCGGCGCGGGGGTCACCCTGATCGGGGTGAACGCGCTGGTGATCACCTCGTTGTTCACCTTCCGCCTCCGCGACGTGCTGCGGCTGGCCCGGTTCTTCATCCTGCGCACCCCGGTCGGCACGCTGGGCACGGCGGGCCTGCTGGTCGCGGCGACCGCCCTGGTGCTGGTGACCTCCGAGGCGGTGCTCGTCGCCCTGGGCGCGGTGCTGGTCTTCGCGCTGCTGCGCGGCAGCGAGCCGATGATCGCCCTGATCCGGAAGGACTTCACGGCGTGAGGCTGCCCCGCACCGCCAAGGTGCCCTTCGGTGGGGACTACAACCCCGAACAGTGGCCCGAACCGGTGTGGCAGCAGGACTACCGGCTCTTCGACCAGGCCCGGATCGACCTGGTCACCCTGGGCGTCTTCGCCTGGGCGCAGACCCAGCCCGCCCCGGACGTCTACGACTTCACGCTGCTGGACCGGATCGTCGACCGGGCGACCGCGGAGGGCCGGATGATCTGCCTGGCCACCGGCACGGCCGCCCACCCGGCGTGGCTGGCCCGCGCCCACCCCGAGGTGACCCGCACCGACTTCGAGGGACGCCGGCACCGGTTCGGGCAGCGGCACAACTCCTGCCCCAGCTCCCCGGTCTTCCGCCGGCTCGCCAGCGAACTGGCCCGCCGGGTCGCCGCGCGGTACGCCGGAAACCCGTCGATCGTGGCCTGGCACGTCGGCAACGAGTACGGCGGCGCCTGCTACTGCGACCGGTGCGCCGCCGGCTTCCGGGACTGGCTGCGCCGCCGGTACGGCACCCTGGACGCGCTCAACGAGGCCTGGTACACGACCTTCTGGTCGCACACCTTCACCGACTGGGACCAGATCGAATCGCCGTCGGCGCTGACCGAGCACTGGCGCGGACCGGACCACACCGCGTTCCAGGGGATCACCCTGGACTATCTCCGGTTCATGTCCGACGCCATGCTGGCCACCTTCCTCGACGAGAAGGCGGCGATCCGCGAGTCCAGCCCGGACGTCCCGGTCACCACCAACTTCATGGGCATGTACCGGCCGATCGACTACCACCGCTGGGCGCCCCACCTCGACTTCGCCTCGTGGGACAACTACCCGCCGGACGACAGCTCGCCGTCCTGGATGGCGCTGACGCACGACCTCATGCGCGGGCTGAAGGACGGCCAGCCGTTCTGGTTGATGGAGCAGACCCCGAGCCACACCGCCTGCCGGGACGTGAACCCGCTGAAGCGGCCGGGGGTGCTGCGGCTGTGGAGCTGGCAGGCGGTGGCGCACGGCGCGGACGCGGTGCTCTTCTTCCAGCTGCGGGCCTCCCGGGGCGCCAGCGAGAAGTACCACGGCGCGGTCATCGGCCACGCCGGCCGGTCGGACACCCGGGTGTTCCGGGAGGTCGCGCAGTTGGGGTCCGAGTTCGAGCGGCTCGGCGCGGCGACGCTGGGCGCGCGTACCCCGGCCCGGGTCGCGCTGCTGTTCGACTGGGACAGCTGGTGGGCGTTGGAACTCTCCGACGGCCCGTCCCGGCTGGTCCGCTACCAGCAGCTGGTGCTGGCCTATCACCGGGCGCTCTGGGACGCCGGCGTGGACGTCGACGTCGTGGCGGTCACCGCGGAGCTGTCCCGGTACGACGTGGTCGTCGCGCCGGCGCTGCACCTGCTCAAGGGCGACGTCGCGGGGCGGCTGGCGGAGGTGGCCGCCCGGGGCGGCTCGGTGCTGACCACGTTCCTGTCCGGACGGGTCGACGAGAACGACAACGCCTTCCTCATGGACGTGCCCGGCCCGCTGGCCGAGCTGATGGGCGTACGCGTCGACGAGTGGGACGCCCGCGGACCGGAGTTCGTCAACCCGGTGCTCCTGGGCAGCGGCGCCGACCGGGTCGAGGTGGCCGGCCGGCTGGTCTTCGAGCTGGTGATCCCCGAGGGGGCGGAGACGGTCGGCACCTACCAGGCCGACTTCTACGCCGGCACCCCGGCCGTCACCCGGAACACCTACGGCGCGGGCGACGGCTGGTACGTCGCGACCGGGCTGGACCAGGCGGGCGTCTCCTGGGTGGTCCGGCGGGTGCTCGACCGGCACCACCTGGTCGGGCCGTACCCGGACGTGCCGGACCTCGAGACGGCCGTCCGGGTCGCCGGGGACGGCACGCGCCTGCTGTTCCTGCTCAACCACCGCGCCGAGCCGGTCGAGGTGACCGCCCGCGCCGGTGCGGTCGACCTGCTGACCGGGGACCGGGTCGAGGCCGGCGACCCGGTCACGCTCGCGGCACGCGGTGTCCTGGTGCTCCGGGAGGATTCATGACCACCGACCGACCCGTCGACGTGCACCCCGCCTGGTTGCCGCCGGAGGCGTTCCGCGCCCTCGGCGCCCGCCGCACCCTGGTCTGCGGTGCCGGCCCGCTGGTGGAGACGGTGCTGCGGGAGGTGACCGCGGCCTGCGCCCGGTACGGCGGCAGCGTACGGCGGCGCGGGCCGGCCACGGCAGGCCCGGCGGACGGGCGCCCCGACGACGACCCGGCCGACCTGGTGTTCGCGCTGGCCACGGCCGGGCCGCTGCCCGCCGGCGCCGAGGAGGTCGCCGCCGAGCACCGGCGCGGCCGGGAGGCGCTCGGCACCGAGGGCTTCCTGCTGGCCCGGCGGGCCGGCGTCACGGTGGTGCTGGCCGAGGAACCGGCGGGACTGCTGTACGGCCTGTTCCACGTGGTCCGCCTCGGCGAGTCGGCGTTCGGTGCCGCCCGACCGCCGCAGGCGCACCGGCCGGCGATGCGGCGGCGCATGCTCGACCACTGGGACAACGTCGACGTGCATCCGGTGATGGGGCAGGTCGAGCGCGGCTACGCGGGCGGGTCGATCTTCTGGCGGGACGGCGCCCCGCGCGGTGACCTGGGCCGGATCCGGGCCTACGGCCGGCTGCTGGCGGCGTCCGGGGTCAACGCGGTCTCGGTGAACAACGTCAACGTGCACGGCACGGAGGCGCGGCTGCTGACCGATCGGCTCGGCGACGTGGCCGCGATCGCGGACCTGCTGCGGCCGTACGGGATCCGGGTGCACCTGTCGGTCACCTTCGCCGCGCCGGTCGTGCTCGGTGGCCTGCCGACCGCCGACCCGCTGGACGAGCGGGTACGGGCGTGGTGGGCCGCGACCACCCGCCAGGTGTACGACCGCATCCCGGACTTCGGCGGCTACCTGGTGAAGGCCGACTCCGAGGGGCAGCCCGGCCCGTTCAGCTACGGGCGGGACCACGCCGACGGCGCGAACCTGCTCGCCGACGCGCTGGCGCCGTTCCACGGGGTGGTGCACTGGCGGGCCTTCGTCTACAACCACCGGCAGGACTGGCGGGACCGGTCGACCGACCGGGCCCGGGCCGCCTTCGACCACTTCGCGCCGCTCGACGGGCGGTTCCGGCCCAACGTGATCGTCCAGGTGAAGCATGGCCCGATCGACTTCCAGGTCCGGGAGCCGGTCTCCCCGGTGCTGGCGGCCATGCCGGCCACCCGGTTGGCGGTGGAGTTCCAGGTGACCCAGGAATACACCGGCCAGCAGCGGCACGTGTGCTTCCTGGGCCCGTGGTGGAGCGAGGTGCTCCGGTTCGCGCCGTGGGGCGACGACCGTACCGTCGCCGGTGTGGCCGCCGGCGAGCGGGGGGACGGCGGTGGGCTGGTCGCCGTCTCGAACGTCGGCGACGACCCGTTCTGGACCGGGCATCCGCTCGCCCAGGCCAACCTGTACGCGTTCGGCCGGCTGGCCTGGGATCCCCGGCTGGATCCGGCCGCCGTGCTCGACGAGTGGATCGGCCTGACCTTCCCGCCGGCCCCGGACGGCGACCCCGACCTGGTGCGGCGGACCCTGCACGAGCTGATGGACGACTCCTGGCGCACCTACGAGCGGTACACCGCGCCGCTGGGCGTCGGCTTCATGGTCCGCCCCGGGCTCCACTACGGCCCCGACGTGGACGGGTACGAGTACAGCCGGTGGGGCACCTACCACTTCGCCGACCGGGACGGGGTGGGCGTGGACCGCACCCGCGCCTCGGGCACCGGGTTCACCGGCCAGTACCCGCCGCCCTGGTCGGAGGTCTACGAGTCGGTCGAGCGGTGCCCGGACGAGCTGCTGCTCTTCTTCCACCACGTGCCGTACGGGCACGTGCTGCGCAGCGGCTCGACCGTGATCCAGCACATCTACGACACCCACTTCGCCGGCGTCGAGCAGGTCCACGCGATGCGGCGCCGGTGGGATGCGCTGTCCGGCCGGGTCGACCGGGCGCTGCACGACCGGGTCCGGGAGCGCCTCGACGAGCAGGTGCGCTGCGCGCAGGAGTGGCGGGACCAGGTCAACGCCTACTTCTTCCGCAAGTCCGGGGTGCCGGACGCGCGGGGCCGGCGGATCCACTGACCGGGCTGGCCCGCCGGGCGCCCACGGGGACGCCCGGCGGACCGGCCTCACCTGATCTCGGCGGTCGTCCAGCGCGGTGAGTCGTTGGTGACCGGCACGGTGGCGCCCACCAGGGTGGTGCGCGCCTCCGTGTCCCGCTGCGCGCTGGTGCCGACCCAGAGGTCGACGTCACCGGGCTCCACCACCCGGGTGAGGGTGCGGTCGGTGAAGGCCAGGCGGGTGGTGGGCACCGTCAGCTCCACGGTGACCGTCTGGCCCGGCTCCAGGTGCACCCGCTGGTAGCCGAGCAGCTGGGCCACCGGCCGGGTCACCGAGGCCACCACGTCCCGGCCGTAGAGCTGGACCACGTCGTCGCCGGCGACCGCGCCGGAGTTCGTCACCTGGACGGCCACCCGCAGCGCCCCGTCGGTCGGCACCGTGGCGGGCACGGTCAGGCCGGTGTGCGCGAACGTCGTGTACGACAGGCCGTGCCCGAACGGGGCCACCGCCGTCGCCGCCAGGTTGGTCACCTCGTTGCCCTCGCCGAGCGTGGGGTGCAGGTACGAGTACGGCTGCGCCCCCGCCGAGCCCGGCAGGCTGACCGGGAGCCGGCCCGACGGGTTGACCCGCCCGGAGAGCACGCCCGCGATCGCCCCGGCCCCCTCCTCACCGGGGAAGAACGCCTGCACCACGGCCGCGCAGCGGGACAGCGCCCAGCCGATCGCGTACGGCCGGCCGGTGAGCAGCACGAGCACGACCGGGGTACCGGTCGCCAGGACCGCCTCGACGAGCTCGCGCTGGACGCCGGGCAGCTCCAGGTCCTCCCGGTCGCAGCCCTCGCCGACCGTGCCGCGCCCGAAGAGGCCGGCGTGATCCCCGACGGCCAGGACGGCGACGTCGGCGGCGCTGGCCGCGGCGACCGCCTCGTCGAAGCCGGACCGGTCGTCGCTGTCCACGTCGCAGCCGTTCGCCGCGGTGACCAGGTCGGCGCCGAACTCGGCCCGGAGCGCCTCGAGCACCGTCGGCACCTCGATGCCGGTCTCCACCCCGGGGTGCTGGACCAGCACGTGGTTGAGGAAGGAGTAGCACCCGAAGAGGGCGGCCTGGCGGTCCGCGTTCGGGCCGATGATCGCCACCCGCCGGCCGGCGGGCAGCGGCAGCACGTCCTGGTTGGCGACCAGGACGAGCGACTCCTCGGCGAGGCGGCGGGCGATCGACCGGTGCTGCGGTGAGTCCAGGTCGACCGCGCGGGGCGGCTCGTCGGTGAACGTGGCGTCGAGCAGCCCGAGTTCCAGCTTCTGGCGCAGGACCCGCAGCACCGCCCGGTCGACGAGCGCCTCGTCGACCGTGCCGGCCCGCACCTGCTCCCGCAGGGTCAGGTAGGCGTCGCCGGTCGGCAGCTCGATGTCGACACCCGCCGCGAGCGCCTGCGCGGCCGCCTCCGCGTGGTCGGCCGCGACCTGGTGCAGCAGGTTCAGGAACGCGACGCCGTAGTAGTCGGCCACCACGGTGCCGTCGAAACCCCACCGGTCGCGCAGCACGCCGGTCAGCATCGTCGGGTCGGCGGCCACCGGCACGCCGTCGATCTCCGTGTACGAGTGCATGATGCTGCGGGCGTTGCCGTCGAGGATCGCCATCTCGAACGGCGGGAACAGCACGTCGGCGAGTTCCCGCGGCCCGGCGTGCACCGGGGCGAAGTTACGCCCGGCGCGGGAGGCGGAGTAGCCGGCGAAGTGCTTCAGCGTGGCCAGTACGCCCTGCGACTGGAGGCCGCGCACGTACGACGTGCCGATGGTGCCGACCAGGTAGGGGTCCTCGGCGATGCACTCGTCGACCCGGCCCCAGCGCGGGTCCCGGATCACGTCGAGCACCGGGGCGAGGCCCTGGTGGATGCCGAGCGTCCGCATGGAGGCCCCGATCGCCTCGGCCATCTCGCTGACGAGTTCCGGGTCGAACGCGGCCCCCCAGCCCAGCGGGGTGGGAAAGGTGGCGGCCTGCCACGCCGAGAGCCCGGTGAGGCACTCCTCGTGGACGATCGCCGGGATCCCGAGCCGGGTGCCGGTCACCAGCTCCCGCTGGAACTTCCACAGCCAGGCCGCGCGGGTCACCGCGTCGACGGGGCGGGTGCCGTAGGCCCGGGTCAGGTGGCCGAGCCCGTGCCGGGCGAAGTCCTCGAGTTTGGTGGAATCGCCGAACTCGCCCTGCAGGGGCGCGACCGCCTCGCCGTCCTCCTTCTCCCAGAAACCGACGAGCTGGGCGACCTTCTCCTCGATCGTCATCCGGCCGAGCAGCTCGCGTACGCGGGCCTCGCCGGCGTGTCCATCGGGCCGGTCGTGGTCGGGAGCTGCCTGAGCCGGTACCGGCCCGCCCACAGCCGCGTGGACCTCAGTCATGTTGTGCCTTTCCTTGATTGTGCTGCTACCGCTGTCGCTCAGCCCTTGACCGCGCCCTGGAGGCCACCGACGATCTGCTTCTCGGCCATCGTGAAGAAGAGCAGTGCCGGCAGCATCGCCAGTGAGGTGAAGGCGAGCACGCCCGCGGTGTCGGTGGAGTACTGGCTCGAGAAGCTCTGCACCCCGAGCGGCAGCGTGTGCAGGTTGACGTCGCCGAGGACGAGAAGCGGCAGCAGGAACGCGTTCCAGCTGGCCACGAACGCGAGCACGCCGACGGTGACCAGCGCGGGCCGCGACAGTGGCAGCGCGATGCGCCAGAGGAAGCCGAGCCGGTTCGCGCCGTCGATCGCGGCCGCGTCCTCCAACTCGCGAGGGATGGCGGACAGGAACGGCCGCAGGATCACGATCGTCAGCGGTAGCTGGAAGGCGACCTGCGGGAGGATCACGGCGTAGTAGGAATTGATCAGGTTCAGGTCGCGCAGCATCAGGTAGAGCGGCAGGATCGCCGCGCCGGCCGGGAAGAGCAGGCCGAGGGTGAAGAAGGTGTAGAGCGCCTCACGCCCCCGGAAGGTGTAGCGGGCCAGCACGAACGCGGCGGCCATCCCGAGCACCACGACGCCGAGGGTGGTGCCGAGGGCGATCACTCCACTGTTGAACGCCTGCTGCCAGAAGTTGCTCCGGCTCAGCACCCGGGAGTAGTTCTCCCAGACCCACGGGTCGGGCAGGCCGGCGGGGTCCGCGACGATCTGGGGAGTGGTCCGGAAGCCGCCGATGACCACGTAGAGGATCGGGGCGATCGAGACGGCCGCGATGGCGAGCGCCAGCGCGTAGGTGAGCGGGGTGCCCCAGGACAGCGGCCGGCGCTGCCCGGACGGGGAGAGGACGGGGTTGGTGGCCACGATCAGTTCGCCCTCCGGGTGATGGCGCCCTCGATGTCCCGGCGCAGGATGAAGCGCTGGAACAGCAGCGCCGCGACGAACGAGATGACGAAGAGGATGACGGCCACCGCGTTGCCGTAGCCCCACAGCCGGGCGAAGAACCCGTTGTCCACCATGTACGTCGCCATCGTGCCGGAGGCCCCGAGCGACCGCACCGCGGGCACCGAGGTCACCCAGATCACGTCGAAGACCTGCAGCGAGCCGATCATCGACAGGAACGCCCAGATCCGGATGGTCGGCCCGAGCAGCGGGAGGGTGACGTGCCGCTGGGTCTGCCACCAGCTCGCGCCGTCGATGGCGGCGGCCTCGGTCAGCTCGTGCGGCACGTTGGACAGGCCGGCGAGCAGGAGGATGATGGCGAAGCCGACGTACTTCCAGGTGAGGACGAACAGCAGCGTCCAGATGACGACGTCGAGGTCGGCGAGCCACGCCTGGACCAGGCCGCCGAGTCCGAGCGATTTCAGCAGCGCGTCGAGCGAGCCGTTCTCCACCAGGATCAGCTTCCACATGATGCCGACGGTGACCTCGGCGAGCACGTAGGGCACGAACGCCAGCAGGCGGAACAGGGCGCGCCCGCGGAAGCGGCGGTTGAGCAGCAGGGCGATGCCGAGGGCTACCGGGCCCTGGATCAACAGCGACCCGAACACGATGATCGCGTTGTTGCGCAGCGCGTCGAGGAAGATCGGGTCCTGGAAGGCCAGGGTGTAGTTCCGCAGGCCGACGTAGTCGGTGGGCGGTCCGACGCCGCGCCAGCGATAGAGGCTGTAGTAGACCGCGAAGCCCATGGGCACCAGCACGAACATCACGTACACGACGATCGCCGGCGTGGTGAGCCCGACGATCTCGTACCACTTGCGGCGGGTCTCGGCCCGCCGGGATGCGCGCCCGGCGGGCCGGTGACCCGCCGGCGGCGTCGAGACGCCGCCGGCGGGGAACCGGGTCTGGTCGGTGGAGGTCACTTGCTCGCGGCTGCCTTCATCCGCTCGACGACCTGCTCGGGCGTGCCCTTGCCCGAGAAGATGCCGACGATCCCGTCGTTCATCGCGGTGCCGACGGTGCTGCCGTAGGCGGTGTCCAGCCAGAGCTGCACGTAGCTGGCCTGGGACGTGGCCTCCAGGATGGACTTCAGGGCCGGGTCCTTGATGCCGGCCTCCGCGCCCTTCGCCACGGGCAGACCGGTGCCAGTCTCGGCGTAGCCCTTCTGCACCTCGGGGCTGGCGATGTACTTGAGGAACTCGACGCACTCGGCCGGGGCGTTCTTGGCACAGGCGAACCCGTCACCGCCGCCGAGGGCGGCCTTGGGGTCACCGGCGGAACCGGAGATCGCCGGCACCGGGAACCAGCCGAGGAACTTGGCGAGCTTGGCCTTGTCCGTGGCGACGGTGTCCAGGGTGCCGCGGTTCCAGTCGCCCATCAGCTCCATCGCGGCCTTGCCGTTGGCGAGCAGACCGTTGGCGCTGGTCGGGTCGTTCTGGCCGGGGGTGGCGATGAAGTTGTTCTGGAACGGCTTGGTGTCGATGAAGGCCTTCAGGTCCTGGCCGGCCTTCACGAAGCACGGGTCGTCGAACTTCTTGTCGAGGGACGCCTTCTTCAGGGTGTCGACCGAGCAGTCACGCAGCGCGAAGTTGTACCACCAGTGCGCGGCGGGCCACTTGTCGCCGGCACCGACGGCGATCGGGGTGACGTTGATGGCCTTGAGCTTGGTGACGGCGGCGTTGAGCTCGTCGAAGGTGGCCGGCGGCGCGGTGATGCCCGCCTGGGCGAACATGTCCTTGTTGTACCAGATGCCCTCGATGCCCATCCGGAACGGCAGGCCATACTGCTTGCCGTCCACCTGCCAGATCTCGGCCGCGCTGCCGATGTTGGCAACCTCGGTCTTGACCTGGTCGGTGATGTCCTTGAGGTAGTCGGCCTCGACCTGATCGCGCAGCTCGCCACCACCCCAGGTCATGAAGATGTCCGGCGGGTCGTTGCTCAGCAGCGCGGCGGGGATCCGGGTGCGCTGGAGCTGGTTGGTCTCGATCGCCTCGATCTCGATCTTGACGGTCGGGTGCGCCGTGGAGAAGTCCTTGGCGACCTTCTCCCAGTAGGTCTTGCCGGGCCCGTCCTGGTTGGCGTTGTGCCACCAGGTGAGGGTCACCGGGTTCTTGTACAGCTCACTCTCGTTGGACTTCTCATCGTCGCCGCCGCTGTTGCAACCAGCGACGACGAGAGCGCTTGTCATAAGCAGTGCCAGGGCGGCACCCGCACGGCGCTTTATCGCCATCGACGTCTCCTCCGTAGGCAGTGGTGGTACTCGGCCTGCGGGGGAGTTTTTCAGTCGGGTACGTCACTGTCAATCGGTATCGATAACGTTTTCGAATCACTCGGGACACGGGCTAAGCAGCGGCTCTATCATCGTCGGCGTGGTGTTCCCGGAGCGCGTCAAGATGTCGGATGTGGCACGAACTGCCGGCGTCTCGGTGGCAACAGTATCGAAGGTTGTCAATGGAAGGTACGGCGTGGCCCAGGCAACCGTGGAGCGCGTCCAGCAGGTGATCCGCGAGCTCGGCTACGAGGCCAGCCTGGGGGCGCAGAGCCTGCGCAGCCACCGTACGAACGTGCTCGGCATCCTGGTCGCCGAGTTCGAGCCGTTCTCGACCGAGCTGCTCAAGGGAGCGTCCCGGGAGGTCGCCGGCAGCGGGTACCAGTTGCTGGCCTACTCCAGCGGCGACGGCGAGGGCGCCGCCATAGGCTGGGAGCGGCGCTCGCTGGCCCGGCTCTCCGGGACCCTCATCGACGGCGCCGTGATCGTCACCCCGACCGTGATCGAGACCAAGCACGGCTTCCACGTCGTGGCCGTCGACCCCCACACCGGCCCGTCCGGCCTGCCCACCGTCGACTCGGACAACTTCGCCGGCGCCGTGCTCGCCACCAACTACCTGCTGGCGCTCGGCCACCGCCGCATCGCGCACATCAGCGGGCGCCCCGACCTGGAGTCCGCGCGCCTGCGCGAGGCGGGCTTCCGCAAGGCCATGTCCGACGCCGGGGTGGCGGTGGACGAGCGGATCGTGCGCGTCGGCGGCTTCCGCACCGAGAGCGCCGCCGGCACGGCCGCCGAGCTGCTCACGCTCCCCGACCGGCCGACGGCGATCTTCGCCGGCAACGACCTCTCCGCGATCTCCACCATGGACGTCGCCCGGAACATGGGACTCACCGTGCCCGACGACCTGTCCGTGATCGGCTTCGACAACATCCCGGAGTCGGCACTGGTGAACCCGCCGCTGACGACGATCATGCAGCCGCTGCAGCGGATGGGCGCCGAGTCGCTGCGCCTGCTCATCGATCTGATCGCCGGCGTCGAACGCGACACCCACATCCGGCTCCCCACCGAGCTGGTCGTGCGGGCCTCGTGCCGGGCCCACCCGTGACGCCGCGGCCCGGGCCGCGCCCGGAGCCACCTCCCGCGCGACCCGGCGGGGGTCAGCCGGCCAGCGGGGCCGCACTGTCGCGCACCACGAGCTCGGTGGCCAGCTCCACCCGCGGACTCTCGATCCGCTCCCCCTGCGCCAGGCGCAGGATCGTCCGGGCGGCGAGCAGACCCATCTTGGCCAAGGGCTGCCGGACCGTGGTCAGCGGCGGGGAGCACCACCGCACCTCCGGCAGGTCGTCGAAGCCGATCACGCTGATGTCGTCGGGCACCCGCAGGCCGCGCCGCCGGACGGCCTCGTAGACGCCGAGGGCCATCTGGTCGCTGGCGGCGAAGATCGCGGTGGGCGGGTCGGGCAGGCGCAGCAGTTGGGCGCCGGCGGCGAACCCGGCCTCGTGGTAGAAGTTGCCCGGGTGGATCAGCTCGTCGTCGACGCTGAGGCCGGAGCTGTCCAGCGCCGCCCGGTAGCCGTCCAGGCGGGCCCGGCTGCACATCAGCTGCGGCGGCCCGGAGATGAAGCCGATCCGCCGGTGGCCGAGCGCGAGCAGGTATTCCGTCGCGCGCAGGCTGCCCACCCAGTTGGTCGCGCCGATGGTCGGTGACTCCTGCGGCGGCACCCCCGTGGGGTCGACGATGACGACCGGGATGTTGAGCCGGCGCAGCTCCGCCTGCAGCGGCGGCTCGAGGGTCGAGGTCACGAAGATGACCCCCTCGGTGGAGCGGGTGCGCAGGTTGTCCAGCCACTGCCGGGCGGACGAGCTACGCCGGTGGATCGCGGAGACCACGGTGCCGATGCCGGCGGCGTGCGCCACGTCCTCGACCCCACGGATGATCTCGACCGCCCACGGGCTGTCCAGGTCGTTGAAGACCAGGTCGATCAGGCCGGAGCTGGCCCGCATGCTCGGCCGGCGGCGGCGGTAACCGTGCCGCGTCAGCAGCTCCTCGACCCGTTCCCGGGTCTGCGGCGCGACATCGGAGCGGCCGTTGATGACCCGCGACACCGTGGGCACCGAGACGCCGGCCAACTGCGCGATCGCCGCGATGGTGACTTTCCGGGAATCGTCCGACGTCACCGGTCGCCCTTTCGTCCTGGCTCGAGCGACCGACGACAAACCCCGGCCGGAGCCGCCCTGCGCCCACGGGCACCCGGCCGGACACCGATACTTTCGATCGCTTTGAAGGGCACCGTATGACCCCTCACGTTCCGGGTCAAGGCCCTGCCGTACCTGGTCGGCCGCTTCGGCGCCGCCGCCGACCGGACCGACGGCGGTGTTGACGAGGGGGATTGACGATCGTATTGTTCCGGCTCAGCTACCGGAAGTTTGCCCGGAAGTATCGACTCCCGCACCGTCCCCGCTGATCGGCGCCGCTCCTGCCGCACCGGCCGCGACCCGCATCGACTCCTGGTCCGCCCGTTCGCACCACCCGGAGGAACGCTCATGAAACTGCGACGATGGATAGCCGCCGGCGCGGTCGCCGTGGCGACCGCCGCCGTGCTCACCTCGCCGGCCACCGCCGGCCGCCCCTACGATCCCACCGACCAGAGCCTGCGCAACCTGGCGCTGCGCCACGGTCTGGCGGTCGGCACGGCCGTGGACCTGGCGGCCCTCGACGACCCCGCCGACCCGCGCTACCGCGAGCTGGCCGCCTCGGAGTTCTCCACGGTCACCGCCGAGAACGCGATGAAGTGGGAGAGCCTGGAGGCGACCCGCGGCACCTACAACTGGGGGCCGGCCGACGAGCTGGTCACCTTCGCCCGGCAGCACGACCAGCGGGTCCGCGGGCACGTCCTGGTCTGGCACAACCAGCTGCCCGGCTGGCTGACCAGCGGCGTGGCCGACGGCTCGATCAGCACCGCCGAGCTGCGCGACATCCTGCGCCAGCACATCACCAACGTGGTCACCCACTTCAAGGGCCGGATCTGGCAGTGGGACGTGGTGAACGAGGCGGTCAGCGACCCGTGGGACACCCCGTCGACCCTGCACTACAAGGGATTCTGGGCCGAGCACCTCGGCCCGGGCTACATCGCCGACGCGTTCCGCTGGGCCCGCGCCGCCGACCCGCACGCGCTGCTGTTCTACAACGACTACAACATCGAGGCGTTCGGCTCGCGGGACCCGGCCAACGACAAGACCCAGTTCGTGTACGACATGGCCAAGCAACTGCGGGCCCAGGGCGTACCGATCGACGGCATCGGCAGCCAGGGTCACCTCGGCACCCAGTACGGCAACTTCGACACCTTCCAGGTCGTCGAGGCGCTGCGGAAGTTCGCCGGCCTGGGCCTGGCCACCGCGTTCACCGAGGTCGACGTGCGCAGCCAGCTGACCGAGGGCGTGCAGGCGGGTGACGAGGCCGAGATTAACCCGCGGTTGCAGGCGGCGGCGGCGAACTTCGACGTGCTGCTGCAGGCCTGCCTGGCAGAGCGGCACTGCCTGTCGTTCACCGTCTGGGGCTTCACCGACAAGCACTCCTGGGTGCCCGGCTGGTTCACCGACCCGCCGGAGGGCATGGCCACCATCTACGACGAGAACTACCAGCCCAAGCGGGCGTACCAGGCGTTGAAGGCCGACCTGATCTACAGCGGCCCGCCGTACGTGCTGCCGCGCATCCCGCAGCGGCCCCGCCGCTAGGCGCGGGTGGATGGTGAGCGGGGCCGGTCGATCCACCGGCCCCGCTCACCATGTCCGGGGCCGGGGCATTGAGATTTCGGAATTGTTCCGTTAGTTTTCGAGAGATTAGCTTCGATTACTCACGGTGGGGCGGGAGACCATCCCGATCCGCGCGGCCCCCGGGCGGCCGCGTCGCGAGCCGAGCCGACCACCGTGGCGGGCAGTCGTCGAAGCGGACCTCCTCATCGGTACAGCTATCGAAAGGCTCCTTGATGGACAACGTGCTCGCCCGCGGCAGCGGGAGTTCGACGAGCCGGCGCCGGCCCCTGGCCGCGCTGCTGGCGGCGGCGGCCGGAGCGGCGATGATCGCCGCCTCGGTGGTGGTGGCCTCCAGCGCCAGCGCCGGCACCACGCTGGGTTCGGCGGCGGCGGAGCAGGGGCGCTACTTCGGCACGGCGGTGGCCGCCTACAAGCTCTCGGACGCCACCTACGTCGGCATCCTGAACCGCGAGTTCAACATGGTCACCCCCGAGAACGAGATGAAGTGGGACGCCACCGAGCCGTCCCAGGGCCAGTTCTCCTTCAGCAACGCCGACCGGATCGTCAACCACGCCCGGTCGAACGGCATGCGGGTACGCGGGCACGCCCTGGCGTGGCACCAGCAGCAGCCCAGCTGGGCGCAGAACCTCTCCGGCACGGCGCTGCGGCAGGCGATGATCAACCACATCACCCAGGTCGCCACCTACTACCGGGGCAAGATCTACGCCTGGGACGTGGTGAACGAGGCCTACGCCGACAGCGGCGGCGGCCGCCGCGACTCCAACCTCCAGCGCACCGGCAACGACTGGATCGAGGTGGCGTTCCGCACCGCCCGCGCCGCCGACCCGGACGCCAAGCTCTGCTACAACGACTACAACATCGACAACTGGACCTGGGAGAAGACCCAGGGCGTGTACAACATGGTCAAGGACTTCAAGGCGCGGGGCGTGCCGATCGACTGCGTCGGCC
Organism: Micromonospora sp. NPDC050495; assembly: GCF_040655175.1. Lineage (NCBI taxonomy): Bacteria > Bacillati > Actinomycetota > Actinomycetes > Micromonosporales > Micromonosporaceae > Micromonospora > Micromonospora sp. NPDC050495. The sequence goes on from NZ_JBFAJK010000019.1 coordinate 111,289, forward strand.
TGCAGTCGCACTTCAACAGCGGCTCGCCGTACCCGGGCAACTACCGCACCACGCTGCAGAACTTCGCCACCCTCGGCGTCGACGTGCAGATCACCGAGTTGGACATCGAGGGCTCCGGCAGCACCCAGGCCGCCACCTACGGCAACGTGGTCAAGGACTGCCTGGCCGTGTCCCGCTGCAACGGGATCACCGTCTGGGGCATCCGGGACAGCGACTCGTGGCGGGCCAGCGGCACGCCGCTGCTCTTCGACGGCAACGGCAACAAGAAGCAGGCGTACACCGCGGTGCTCGACGCCCTCAACGCCGGCGGCGCCACGCCGCCGCCGACCACCGCGCCGCCGACCACCGCTCCCCCGACCACCGCTCCCCCGACCACCGCGCCGCCGACCACGCCGCCGCCCTCGGGCAACGGCTGCACCGCGTCGCTGACGCTCAACCAGTGGCAGGGCGGCTTCGTCACGAGCGTGCGGGTCACCGCCGGCGCGAGCCCGTTGAACGGCTGGAGCGTCACGCTCACGCTGCCCTCGGGTGCCACGATCACCAACACCTGGAGCGCCCAGCCGAGCGCCACCAGCGGTGCCGTGACGTTCCGCAACGTCGACTACAACAGCCAGGTCGGCGCCGGCGCGACCACCGAGTTCGGCTTCCAGGGTGTCGGCACCGGGCCGTCCGGCACCGCCACCTGCACCGCCGGCTGACCGGCCGCGGCCCGACGCCGGAGCCTCCGGCGTCGGGGGGCCGGCCGCGGCGCCGGCCGCGACGTCCCCGTGGCGCCGCGGCGCGGGGGGGGGGCGCGGGGGCCCCCCGCCCCCCCCCGACGCGGGGCGGGGGGGGGAGA
>NZ_JBFAJK010000020.1:0-20390 GCF_040655175.1 Micromonospora sp. NPDC050495
GAGGGTGACCGGCGCAGGGATCAAGCCTGACCGCCCGGAGCCGGTCACCCTCGCCCCCAGCCCCAAGCGCAACCAGCACGCAGCCGCAACCAGCACGCAGCCGCAACCAGCAACAAGGCGCAACCAGCACGAAAGCCCAGCCAGCCCGAGCCGGAATCACACCGGAAGACCTACGTAGCGCTGATCGTTCCCGTCAGCAGCAGGCAGAGCACCAGGGTCCCGAGCGCCACCCGGTACAGCACGAACAGGTACAGCGTGTGATGGGCGACGTAGCGCAGCAGCCAGGCGATGGCCGCGTACCCGATGGCGAAGGCGATCACCGTGGCGACGACCATCTGCGCCACGCTCGGTGCCGCCGTGCCCGGCTCGGCCGGTTCGAAGACGTCGCCGAGGCTGAACACGCCGGAGAGCACCACCGCCGGAATGGCCAGCAGGAACGAGTATCGGGCCGCCGTCTCCCGGGTGAGGTTGAGCAGCAGGCCGAAGGTGAGCGTGCCGCCGGAGCGGGACACCCCGGGGATCAGCGCCATGGCCTGGGCGAAGCCCATGATGACGCCGTCGCGCATCCGGAAGTTCTCCAGCGTGCGGGTCTGCCGGCCCCAGTATTCGGCGAACGCCAGCACCAGGGCGAAGAAGATCAGCGTGAAGGAGATCAGATACAGGTTCCGGGCGGTGTCCCGGATGGCGTCCTTGAAGAGCAGGCCGAGGACGCCGATCGGAATGGTGCCGACGATGACGTACCAGCCCATCCGGTAGTCGAGGCTCGACCGGACGGAGCGGTCGACCAGCCCGAGGCACCAGGTCCGGATGATCCGCCAGATGTCCTTGAAGAAGTAGATGAGCACGGCCGCCTCGGTGCCGAGCTGGGTCACCGCGGTGAACGACGCGCCGGCGTCCCGGCCGAAGAAGATCGCCGAGGTGATCCGGAGGTGTCCGGACGAGGAGACGGGCAGGAATTCCGTGAGCCCCTGGACGATGCCCAGGACGATGGCCTCGACCCAGGTCACTCGCCGACCCCGGAGAGTTCCAGCGCCTCGGCGACGGTACGCAGGGTCTGCACGCCGCTGTCCCGGTCGGCCACGAACAGCGACACGGACAGGGTGGTCACGCCGGCGGCGGCGTACTCCCGCATCCGGTCGGCGATGCGCTCCTTCGGCCCGAGCAGCGAGGTCCGGTCGATGAACTCCATCGGCACCGCGGCGGCGGCGTCGCGTTGCCGCTTGGCGAGGTAGAGGTCCTGTACCTCGCGGGCCGCGTCGCCGTAGCCCATCCGGGTGGCGAGCTGGTTGTAGAAGTTCTGCTGGCGGCTGCCCATCCCGCCCACGTAGAGGGCGGCGTACCAGCGGACCAGCTCGGCGCAGGTGGCGATGTCGTCGCCCACCACGACCGGCACGGACGGGACGACGTCGAAGCCGGCCAGCTCCTTGCCGACCTTGGCCCGCCCGGCCCGGACGGAGGCGAGCTGCTCCTCGGCGAACTCGGGGGCGTAGAAGACCGCCAGCCACCCGTCGGCGATCTCGCCGGCCAGCTCCAGGTTCTTCGGGCCGACCGCGGCCAGGTAGATCGGGATGTGCTCGCGCGGCGGGTGGAAGCCGAGCCGCAGCGCCTTGCCCGGCCCGTCGGGCAGCGGCAGGGTGTAGTGCTCGCCGTCGTACGCGACCTGCTTGCGGGCGACCGCGAGCTTCACGATGTCGACGTACTCCCGGGTGCGGGCCAGGGGCTTGGCGAACCGGACGCCGTGCCAGCCCTCGGAGACCTGCGGGCCGGAGACGCCCAGGCCGAGCCGGAACCGGCCGCCGGAGAGCGCGTCGATGGTCGCCGCGGTCATCGCGGTCATCGCCGGGGTGCGGGCGGGGATCTGCATCACCGCGGCGCCCACGTCGATCCGCTCGGTCTGGCCGGCCATCCAGGCGAGCATGCTGGGCGAGTCGGAGCCGTAGGCTTCCGCGGCCCACACCACCGAGTAGCCGAGCCGGTCCGCCTCCTGGGCCAGGGCCAGGTGGTCGGCGGGTGTGCTCCACGCCGTCTGGTATCCGAGGCTGAGCCCGAGTCGCACTGGTCCTCCCACCGTCCGCACCACAGGTCGCATCAGGTTACGCAATGCCGGTGGGACGGCCGACCACCGGCTCGCCTCGAACACGTCACACCGGCCGGAAGGTTGAGCAGGAAGTTGACTCCGGGCGAGGATATCCGTGACGCCGGCTTCGAAATAAGGTTCACGCATGCAACAGCGACCGCTCGGCCGAAGCGGGCTGGCGGTATCGCGGCTCGCGCTCGGCACCATGACCTGGGGACGGGACACCGATGCCGACGACGCGGCCGCCCAGCTGAAGAGCTACCTCGACGCGGGTGGAAACCTGATCGACACCGCCGACGTGTACGCCGACGGCGACGCCGAGTCGGTGATCGGCGCGCTGCTGGGCAGCCTGGTGCCCCGGGACGATTTGCTGATCGCGACGAAGGCGGGGCTGCGGCCGGGCAGCGGGCGCCGCCGGGACGGCTCGCGGGGGCACCTGCTGCGCACCCTGGAGGCGTCGCTGCGCCGGCTCGGCACCGACCACGTCGACCTGTGGCAGGTGCACGGGTACGACCCGGACACCCCGCTGGAGGAGACGCTGTCGGCGCTGGACCACGCGGTGTCCAGCGGCAAGGCCCGCTACGTGGGGGTGTCGAACTTCGCCGGCTGGCAGACCGCGCGGGCCGCGGCCTGGCAGGCGGCCTGGCCGGGGCGGGCGCCGGTGGTCGCCGCCCAGGTGGAGTACTCGCTGCTGGAGCGGGGCGTGGAGCGGGAGGTGCTGCCCGCCTGCGAGGCGATGGGGCTGGGCGTGCTGCCCTGGTCGCCGCTGGGCCGGGGGGTGCTCACCGGCAAGTACCGGCACGGCCGGCCGGCCGATTCCCGGGCCGCGTCGCCGCACTTCGAGCGCTTCGTCGCCACGTATCTGGAGCCGCGCTGCTCGAGCATCGTGGAGGCGGTGGCCATCGCCGCGGGCGGGCTGGGCGTGTCTCCACTGGAGGTGGCGCTGGCCTGGATCCGGGACCGGCCCGGGGTGACCGCGCCGATCCTCGGCGCCCGGACCGTGGGGCAGCTGCTCGGGGCGTTGCAGGTGGAGCGGATGACGCTGCCGGCGGAGATCGTCACCGCGTTGGACGACGTCTCGGCGGTGCCGGTCGGCTATCCGGAGCGGGACGGCTGAGCCCACCCGCCCGGCCGCGGCCGCACGCCACGCGCGACGCGGCCACCGTCGGCGGTCGCCGGGCCACGGGGGGACGCGCTCACGGCCGGCGGGCGGCGGGGCCACGGGGCGCGAGGTGCTCACGGCCGGCGGCGGGGCTGCGGGGGGACGCGACGCGGGTCACGGTCAGGGGGTGGCGGCAGGCCACCGGGCTGGGCAGCATAGGGGTCATGGACTACGAATACGCGCCGCTGCGGTTGCCCGCGAATGTCGACCGGTTGACCGCCGCGGCGCAGTTGGCGATCCAGGCGGAGTTCTCCGGATGGGAGCTGGCCCGGGTGCGGCTGTACCGGGACGGGACGCGGCAGGTGGTGCTGCGCCGTCGCCGGGTCAACCAGCCGCAGCCGGGCCTGTCGTACTGACGGGGCTGGACGGGACCGGGGCCCGCACCGCTCGGCGGGGCCCCGGGCCGGTCACGGCCTAGTGGGCGTGGTCGTGATCGTGCTCCTCGTCGAGCTCGAGGAAGGGGTGCTCGTCGAGGCGGCCGACCAGCCGGTCGTCGACGGCGGGCTGGAACGGGCCGACCGGGTCGTCGTCGTCGAACGACTCCAGGTCGACCGGGGTACCGACCTCGCTGACCATGACCACCCCGTCGAGCGGCTCCAGCTCGGGCACGTCCAGCGCCGACAGCGACCCGTCGCCGCTCTGCAGCAGCTCCAGCACGGCCTCGCCGACCCCCTCGACCGGGGCCGCCTCGTCCTCCTCCGGAGTGCCCTCGCGGCGGGCCGCCTCGGCCACCCGGATCAGGGCCGACACGCTCGGCACCCGGTAGTCGCGGCGCTGCCGCACCGAGATGACCCGCGGGTGCGGGTCGGTGGCCTCGACGCCCTCGGCCGCGCCGAAGCGCTCGTCGGCCTCGTTCGGGTCGATCGACTCCACGTCCCACGGCGTCACCTCGCCGAACGCGTCGAGCAACTGCTCGTCGTACGCGAAGGAGGCGTTGTTCAACGCGACGTACGCCTGCCAGACGTCGTCGTCGTCGATGCGGCCCTGGGCCGCGCGGACCGCGGCCAGGTGGGCGCGGGCGGCGTCGATCACCCGCTCCAGTGCGGCGTCCAGCTCACCGTGCTGGTCGGTCATGTGTGGCAGTCCCTTCGCAGATGGGGGAGTTCCGCGCCGACGCCGGACGCGACGGACACGATTAGCAGTCGCGGAGAAACCGGTCGAGAACCCGCACGCCGAACTGTAGTCCGTCCACCGGGACCCGCTCGTCGATGCCATGGAACAGGCCGGAGAAATTGAGGTCGGCGGGCAGCCGCAGCGGCGCGAAGCCGAAGCAGCGGATGCCGAGCTGCGAGAACGCCTTGGCGTCGGTGCCGCCGGAGAGCATGTACGGCACCGGCCGGGCGCCCGGGTCCTCGGCGCGCAGCGCGGCGGACATCGCCTCGACCAGGTCGCCGTCGAAGGTGGTCTCCAGGGCCGGCTGGCGCTGGATGTACTCGATGGCGATGTCCGGGCCGACCAGCTCGCGCAGCTGCCGTTCCAGCAACTCGGACTGGCCGGGCAGGCTGCGGCAGTCGATGGTGGCGGTGGCCCGGCCGGGGATCACGTTGTCCTTGTAGCCGGCGCCCAGCCGGGTCGGGTTGGCGGTGTTGCGGATCGTCGCGCCGATGATGTTGGCGATCGGGCCGAGCTTGGCGATGGCGGTCTCCGGGTCGTCCGGGTCGATCTCGATGCCGAGCACCTCGGCGACCTCCGCCAGGAAGGCCCGTACGGTGTCGGTCATCACCACCGGGAAGCGGTGCCGGCCGATCCGGGCGACCGCCTCGGCGAGCGCGGTGACCGCGTTGTCGTCGTGCACCATCGAGCCGTGCCCAGGGCGGCCCTTGGCGTGCAGCCGCAGCCAGTCGATGCCCTTCTCGGCGGTCTCGATGAGGTAGAGCCGGCGCTGCTCGTCCACGGCGTAGGAGAAGCCGCCGACCTCGCCGATCGCCTCGGTGCAGCCGTCGAAGAGGTGGCGGTGCCGCCGGGCGAGGAAGTGCGCGCCGTAGTCGCTGCCGGCCTCCTCGTCGGCGGTGAAGGCGAGCACGATGTCGCGGGCGGGGCGGACGCCGGCGCGCTGCCAGCCGCGGACCACGGCGAGCACCATGGCGTCGAAGTCCTTCATGTCGATCGCGCCGCGGCCCCAGAGGTAGCCGTCGCGGATCTCCCCGGAGAACGGGTGCACCGACCACTCGTCGGGGTCGGCGGGGACGACGTCGAGGTGGCCGTGGACCAGCAGGGCGTCCCGGCCGGGGTCGGTGCCGGGGATCCGGGCGACCAGGTTGGCCCGGCCGGGCGCGGACTCCAGCAGCTCCGCCTCGATCCCGACCTCGGCGAGCCGCTCCGCGACGTACTCCGCCGCGCCGCGTTCGCCGGCGCTGGTGTCGTTGTCCCCGGTGTTGGTGGTGTCGATGCGCAGCAGGTCGCGGCAGAGGTCGACGACCTCGTCGGTGGGGTCCGGTCGGGCGGAAGCGGCGTCGCTCGTCATCGCTTCTTCATACCAGCCGCCGGGGTGGGCCGGCGCGCCCCGGCCCGGGCCCGGTTTCGCCGGCCGCGCCGCCGGGTACCGCCGGAGGCGCAACACCCGTCGATCGGTTCGCCGGGGTCGTGGCCCGGCGTCCGCCGCGCCGGGCCTGGGCGGCCGCCGCCGCCACCAGTCGAGGAGGGCGCCATGACCGTTCCGCTGCCGCCGCTGCCGCCCACCGCCGAGGACGCGTACCGGCCGGGCGGGCGGAGCCTGGCCGACCTGGTGGACCGGGAGCACCGGGCCCTGCTCGACCTGGCCGAGCAGGTGACCGCCCCGGGTCTGGACGACGCGCGCCGGCGGGAGGTGCTCGACGTGCTCACCGCGGCGGTGTCCCGGCACCTCTCGGCCGAGGAGCAGTACCTCTTCCCCGCCGTGCGGGCCGCCGTGCCGGAGATCGCGGCGCTGGTGGACCGGGAGATCGAGGCGGACGCCGCGCTGCTGACCGCCCTGAAGGGACTGTCGGCGCCGGACGGGCCGGCGCTGGCCGAGGTGGCCGAGCGGGTCCACCGGCACGTCAGCCGGGTGGCCGCGCTGGTCAGCCCGCTGCGGGCGGTGGCCAGCGACGCCGAGCTGATCCGGCTGGGCAACCGGTGGGAGATCGCCGAGGAGGCCGCGCCGACCCGGCCGCACCCGGGCACCCCGGCCACCCCGCCCTGGAACAAGATCGTGGAGCCGGCGGTGGGTGTGCTGGACAAGGTCCGCGACGTGGTGACCGGACGGCGCACCCGGCTGTCGGACCTGGAGCGACCGCGCGGGCAGTGAGCGGAGCCGATCGACCGATCGGCATGCGCCGATGTCCCACGGACCCTTCCGGATGCCGGTTCGTGGTCCTACGGTCACCGTATGAATCTGGAGCTGCGACACCTGCGGGTGGTCTGCGCGATCGCGGAGACGGGGAGCGTCACCAAGGCGGCCTCGACGCTCGGCCTGGCCCAGCCGGCGCTGACCGCCCAGCTCCAGCGCATCGAACGGGCCCTGGGTGGTCCGCTGTTCGAACGGGACCGCCGGGGCGCCCGGCCGACCGCCCTGGGTGAGCTGGTGCTGGACCGGGCCCGGGTGCTGCTGCCGGCGATGAAGGGCCTGCAGGACGAGGCGGCCCGACTGGCCGGGGCCGGGGACCCGGTGACCCGGTACCGGTTCGGCGGGGTGAACAGCCCGATCCTGGGCCGGCTGGTGCACCGGCTCGCCGCCGCCCGCCCCGAGGCGCAGATCAGCACGTACGCGTCGTGGTCCGGGGACGAGCTGGCCCAGCTGGTCGCCGGTGGCCGGCTCGACTTCGCGCTCACCGGCGTGTGCGGGGACGCCGCGCCACCCGCGGAGTTCGGGCTGTGCTGGCGGGAACTCGCCGTCGACCCGGTCTTCGTGCTGCTGCCGCAGCGCCACCCGATGGCCGACCGGGAGGAGATCCGCCTGGTGGACCTGAGCCGCGAGCAGTGGGTGGCCGCGCCCGGCGACGGCTGCTTCGGTGACTGCTTCGCGGCCGCCTGCGCCCGGGCCGGCTTCACCCCCCGCAAGGTGTACGAGGCGGACGTGCGCGGCTGCCTGGACCTGGTCGACGCGGGCGAGGCGGTGGCGCTGTGCCAGGCGACCTTCCGGCCGGTGGCCGGCCTGGTCACCCGCCGGCTGGCCGGGGTGCCGCTGCGCTGGCGGCTGCTGCTCGGCTGGCACCCGGACGCGCCGGCCGCCCGGGTCGCCGACACGGTGCTGGAGACGGCGGTGGCCGCGTACACCGACGCGCTGGCCAACCACCCGGACTACCTGGCCTGGCTGCCGCGCCACCCGGACTTCGGCGTCGCCGACCCGACCCGCCGGGGTGCGAACCGCCTGAGCGCGGGTATCACGGCGGTATGACTGATCTGTACCCGGCCGCCGACCAGCGGGAACTGCTGCGCCAGGCGGCCGCCGCGCACACCGCCGCCGCGCAGGACGTCGAGGCGTTCCTGCGCCGGCTGCCGGAGGTGCCCGAACCGGCCGACATCACCGAGTACGCCAACCTGCTCAGCCGGGAGGAGCGGGCCCGCGCCGACCGGCAGACGGCGGCCGACGCCGCCGGCCTGCAACTGCCGAGCATGGAGTCCGAGTAGCCGGCACGGCGACGGCGCCCGGGGGCTCCCGGGCGCCGTCGCCATGTCCGGTCAGCGTTCCACGAGCACGTCGTGGCCGAGGTCGAGCAGCGAGTGCCGCCACTCGTCGTCGGCGTTGCCGCGGCTCGGTTTCGCCGCGGCCAGCTCGCGGATCCGGTCGACGGCGTCCCGCATCACCTCGATGTCGTCCGGGGTGAGGTCCACCTTGCGCTTGGTGAGCACCTGCAGGATCCGCCGGCCGGGCTCGGGCAGGTTCAGGTCCGGGTTCGGGCCGAACGCCTCCTCCCCCGAGCCGCGGGTCAGCAGCCACTGGCGCAGCTGCTCGGAGGGGACGTTCACCTCGGCGTGGAAGTCGTCCCAGAGCACCTCGACCTCGGGGTCGAGTCGCGCCTCGCGTACCATCAGGCCTCCTCTCCCGGCGGTGAGCCGGACGGCGTCGGGTCACCCTCACCCTTCTCGGCGTGCTGCTTGAGCCCCTCCGGCGGCACCTTGACCCGGGTCGGGTTGGCCGTCGGCGGCGCGACGATCGGCTCGCTGCGCTCGCTGTCCTCCCGGGTCTCCTCGGGTTCGGTCATCTGCGGCCCTCCGATCCGTCGGGACGTCCCGTTCATCGCGGATGGGACGTGGTCGCGGCCGCGTGGCCGCGGTCGCCGGCGCCCACGTCGAAGGCGAGCTGACCGTCCCGCGCGTCGACGGTGACCCGCTGGCCGGGCGAGATCCCGTGCTCCAGCAGCATCCGGGAGAGCCGGTTGTCGACCTCCCGCTGGATGACCCGGCGCAGCGGCCGGGCACCGAACTCGGGCTGGTAGCCGTGCTCGGAGAGCCAGTCGATCCCGGCGGTGGTGAAGTCCACCTCGATGTCCTGGGCGTGCATCCGGCGGCGGGTCTCCTCCAGCAGCAGCTCGGTGATCTGGCGCAGCTGCTCGGCCTCCAGCCGGCGGAAGATGATCGTCTCGTCGATCCGGTTGAGGAACTCCGGGCGGAAGGTCTCCTGGAGCCGGCGCGTCAGCCGCTCGCGCAGCTCGTCGCTCTCCTGCTGGCTGCCGGGCTCGCCGGCGCCGAAGCCGACCGAACGCTGGGTGCCGGTGATCAGCTCCGCGCCGAGGTTGCTCGTCATGATCAGTACGGTGTTCTTGAAGTTCACCGTCCGACCCTGGCTGTCGGTGAGCCGGCCCTCGTCGAGCACCTGGAGCAGGATGTTGAACACGTCCGGGTGCGCCTTCTCGATCTCGTCGAGCAGCACCACGGCGTACGGGCGGCGGCGCACCGCCTCAGTGAGCTGGCCGGCCTCCTCGTAGCCGACGTACCCGGGTGGGGCGCCGACCAGCCGGCTGACCGTGTGCCGCTCCTGGAACTCGCTCATGTCCACCCGGATCATCCGGTCCGCCTCGCCGAAGAGCGCCTCGGCGAGGGCCCGGGCCAGCTCGGTCTTGCCGACGCCGGTGGGGCCGAGGAACAGGAAGCTGCCCATCGGCCGGTTCGGGTCGGCCAGCCCGGTACGCGACCGGCGCACCGCCTCGGCCACCGCGCTGACCGCCTCGTCCTGGCCGATGACCTTCTCGTGCAGGTGCCCCTCCAGGCGCAGCAACCGGTCCCGCTCCTCCTCGGTGAGCTGGCTGATCGGGATGCCGGTGGCCCGGGAGACCACCTCGGCGATCTCCTGCGGGCCGACCGAGGGCACCTGGCTGCCGCCGTCGTCGCCCTGCGCCCGGCGGATCTGTTCCTCCAGCTCGGCGGTCCGGTCGCGCAGCTGCGAGGCGCGCTCGTACTGCTCGTCGGAGACGGCCTGCTCCTTGTCCCGGCGTACCTCGTCGAGCTGCTGCTCCAGTTCCCGCACGTCCGAGGCCGGGGTGCGGGTGCGCAGCCGCACCCGGGCGCCGGCCTGGTCGATCAGGTCGATCGCCTTGTCCGGCAGGTACCGGTCGGTGATGTAGCGGTCGGAGAGCTCGGTGGCGGCCACCAGGGCCTCGTCGGTGAAGCGGACCTGGTGGTGCGCCTCGTAGCGGTCGCGCAGGCCGCGCAGGATGCTGACGGTGTCCTCGACGGTGGGCTCGGGGACCAGCACCGGCTGGAACCGGCGGGCCAGGGCGGCGTCCTTCTCGATGCTGCGCCGGTACTCGTCCAGCGTGGTCGCGCCGATCACCCGCAGCTCGCCCCGGGCGAGGGCCGGCTTGAGCATGTTGGACGCGTCCATGCCGCCCTCGCTGCCGGCGCCGCCCGCGCCGACCAGGGTGTGGATCTCGTCCAGGAAGATGATCAGCTCTTCGCGGTGGGCCCGGATCTCGTCGATCACCTTCTTGAGGCGCTCCTCGAAGTCGCCGCGGTAGCGGGTGCCGGCGACCAGGCCGGCCAGGTCGAGCTGGATGACCCGCTTGCCGAGCAGGGTCTGCGGCACGTCGCCGTCGCAGATCCGCTCGGCCAGCCCCTCCACGATCGCGGTCTTGCCGACGCCGGCCTCACCGATCAGCACCGGGTTGTTCTTGGTGCGCCGGGACAGGATCTCCACGGCCTGCTCGATCTCGTCGGCCCGGCCGATCACCGGGTCGATCTGGTCCATCCGGGCCAGCTCGGTGAGGTCCTGGCCGTACTGGTCCAGGGTCGGGGTGCCGCGGTCCGGCTTCGGGCCGCTCATCGGGCCCCGCTCGGCGCTGGCCGCCTGCAACGACTCCGGCTGGATCCGCCCGGCGGCGAGCATCCGCCCGGCCGGCGACTCCGGGTTGAGCGGCAACGCCATCAGGATGTGCTCGGGCCCGATGTAGTTGGCCCCCATCGCCCGGCTGAGCTGGTGCGCGTCGAGCAGCGCCCGCTTCGCCGCCGGGGTGAGCGACAGGTTCGGCGGCACCTCACCCCGGGGCGCCCCCTCGCCGCGCCCGCCGAGCGCGTTGACCAGGGTGTCCGGGTCGGCGCCGGCGCGGCGGACCAGGTCGCGCAGCGGCTCCCGTTGCAGCGCCGCCCAGAGCAGGTGGTCGGTGTCCAGGTCGTTGCTGTGTTTCTGGGCCGCCCGCCGGGCGGCGTCGGCGAGCATCTCCCGGGCGTCCGCGGTCATCAGCCGGGTGATGTCGACCCGGTGCGCCGGCCGGCGTCCCCCCTCGCTCCGGCCGAAGTAGCGGGCCAGGAACTCGTCCCACGGGTCGTTGCCGAAGTCACCGGGTCCCATCATCTCTGTCCTCCGCAGTCGGTCGGCACGGCCGGGACGCGACATGGCGCGGCACGGTCGGCGGTGGCTACCCGGCGGTCGGCGCGACAAACGCGGGCGGGTGGCGGGGGACACCGGCCGGGACCGGTGGCAGGCTGGGGGCATGGAGAGCAGACCGCTGCTGATCGTCGACGGGGCGAACGTGGTGGGCTCGCGCCCGAACGGCTGGTGGCGGGACCGGGCCGGCGCCGCCGCCCGGCTGCGCGACGCGCTGGTGCCGCTGGCCGAGACGGGGGTGCCGCCGGAGCTGCCCCCGCCGGTGGAGGTGGTGCTGGTGGTGGAGGGCGCGGCCCGTGGCGTCGGTGCGGTGCCCGGGGTCGGCGTGGTGGCCGCGCCGGGCTCCGGCGACGACACCATGGTCGAGCTGGTCGCGGCCGCGCCGGACCGCCGGTGCGTGGTGGTCACCGCCGACCGGGAACTGCGGGCCCGGGTGGGCGCGCTGGGCGCGCAGGTGCACGGCCCGCGCTGGCTGCCGCACTGACCGGTACGCCGGCCGGGCGTCCGTGCACGGGACCGGCTGTCCCGCCGGCGGGACCGGCGGACCCGCGTTCCGGTGGGCTTCGCGCACGTCAGCGGCCTATTCGGACAGCCGGGCAGGAATGGCACGAGGGCGGATGTTCGGCCATCCGGCGGGATGGGTTGTAATGGAGATCTCCCCCGCCCCCAGGAGGTCCGCCGTGGCGAGCGTCGCCGAGCTGAAGGCCGCCATTGATGTCGCCCTCGAGCAGATAGGTGACGGCCAGACAGCGGTGCAGGCGGCCGGCGAGAAACTGGCCGAGGCGCAGCAGACCCTGGCCGGCGCGCTGGAGGGCAGCGGCCACGAGACCGTCGAGGCGGCCCAGGCGTCGCTCACCCAGGCCGCCCAGGAGCTGGAGGAATGCCTCGCCGCCACGCTGGTCGCGGTGGAGCAGGCACAGCTCTACGTCGCCAGCCTCTGAGGGCCGGCCGTGTCCATCGTCGAGGACATCGGCGCGCAGGTGCGCGCCGCCGCCGAGGAGCTGCCGCTGGCGCAGCTCGCCGCCGCGCTGGAGAAGTTCGGCCAGGCCACCGAGCGGTTGCGCTGGGTGCGCCAGGAGTCGGCGAACCCGATGGGGGTGCCGGAGCTGTCCGCGGCGACCGAGCACGCCGAGACCGCCGGGTACGCGCTGCGGGTGGCCCAGGAACAGCTGTCGGCGTACCTGGGCGCGATCGGGCTGGCCGGCGACGGGGCGCCGGCGCCGACCGGCGGCGACCGCCGGCCCCGGCACGACGCGCCCCCGGGTGACGCCCCGCGGCCCGGGCCGGCCGGCGGGCCGCCGCCGGACGAGCAGCCGGCCGTACGGCGCTGGTGGGCGGTGCGGGTGGCGGAGCTGACCGGGGGCCGGGAGGGCGGGCCGGACGGGCCGGACGAGCGGGCCGGCGACTCCCAGGAGCTGCTGCGCCGGGTGGTCACCGGGGTCCGCTCGGGCGACCGGGACCGGCTGCACCGGGAGCTGCGCGGGGCGCACGCCGACGTGGGGCTGGGGCTGGCCGCGATCGCCCCGCCGCTGCTGCGCGACCTGGCCGGCGAGCTGCTCGGCCACCCGCCGCGCGCCGACGACCTGTCCCGGCTGCGCCGCGAGCTGGACAGCCGGGTGCACGACCTGCTGCCCGGGCTGCCGCCGCCGGTGCTGCACACCCTGCTGACCCGGGTGTGCCGGATGCCCCCGCCGCGCCGCGCCGGGGACGACGCGCAGCCGCACGCCGCCGACCCGGCCGTCACCGCCGGGGTGGTCACCGGGGTCCTGCTGGACCGGCTCGGCCGGGACCTGCCCCGGGAGGCCGACGGGCGGGAGCCGTCCCGTGGCTGACGTCCGCGCCCAACTGGTGTCGCGGGTCCGGGGGCTGCTCTCCGAGGCCCTCGGCGCGACCCGCAGCCGGCTCGCCGCCGCCGACGCCGACCTGACCGCCGGGCGGGACCGGCTGGCCCGGGTGCGCCGCGCCGCGGCGGCCGTACCCGAGCGGGTGGGCGCCGCCCGCGACGGCCGGCTCGCCGAGATCGACGCCCGGCACGCGGCGCGCATCGCGGAGCTGACCCGCCGGGCCGCCGCGGCGGCCGGCCGGGAGGCGCCGGGCGCGGCGTCGGCCGGCTGGGACGGGTGGCGGCCCACGCCGGCCGGCCGGGCCGAGACCCCCGGCGCGGTCCGGATCGGCACGGTACGCGTCCCCGGCGGCGAGCCGGTGCCCGCGCTGGTGCCGCTGCTGGACGCCGGGCACGCGCAGCTCGCCGGCGGCGACCGCGACGGCCTCGCGGCCGTGGTCCCCGCCCTGCTGCTGCGCTCGGTGGGCCGCGCCGAACCGGGCGGCGTCCGGCTCTTCGGCTACGACCCCGAGCACCTCGGCGGCGGGCTGGCCGGCTTCGCCCCGCTCGGCACCGCCGGGCTGCTCACCTTCGTCGGCCCCGGCGGGCTGGGCCGGCTCCTGGACGACCTGGTCGAGCAGATCCGCCGGATCAACGAGACCGTGCTGGCCGGCGAGTACCCGTCGTTGCGCGCCCTCGCGGCGGCCACCGGCCGCCGCCCCGAGCCGTGGCGGGTGGCGGTGCTGCTCGGCGGGGACGAGCTGTCCCGGCACGAACGCGGCCAGCTCGACCGGGTGGTCCGCACCGGCGCGGCCTGCGGCGTGCACCTGGTGGTGCGCGGCGTCGCGCTGCCCGACGACCCGACGGTCACCCGGATCGTGGTGGAGCCGGACGACGCCCGCATCGCCGGGCTGCCGGTGGTGCTCGACCCGCCGCCGCCGGCCGCGCTGGTCACCGAGACCTGCCGGGAGGTGGCGTCGCGGGTCAACGCGGGGCCGCCGCCGGCGCCCTTCACCGACCTGCTGCCCGCCGAGTACTGGCAGGAGGACTCGGCGCACGGGCTGACCGCGCCGATCGGCGAGGGCCGGCACGGCCGTCCGGTGCTGCTCAGCCTCGGCGACTACCCGCCGCACGCGCTGATCGGCGGCCCGTCCGGCACCGGCAAGACCAACCTGATCTTCGCGTGGATCGGCGCGCTGGCCGCCCGCTACTCCCCCGCCGAGCTGGAGTTCTACCTGCTCGACTTCAAGGAGGGGGTGTCCTTCGCCCGGTTCGCCCAGGGCCGGCGCGACCCGAGCTGGCTGCCGCACATGCGGCTGGTCGGCATCAACGTCAACACCGACCGGGAGTTCGGCCTGGCGCTGCTGCGGTTCCTCGCCGAGGAGCTGCGCCGGCGGGCCGACGCCGCCAAGAAGCACGAGGTCACCAAGCTGGCCGAGCTGCGCGCGGTGGACCCGACCGGGCACTGGCCGCGGATCGTGGCGGTGGTCGACGAGTTCCAGGCGCTGCTCGCCGGCCGGGACGTGGTCGCCCGGGAGGCCGCCGACCTGCTGGAGGACCTGGCCCGCCGGGGCCGGTCGCAGGGCATCCACCTGGTGCTCGCCTCGCAGGACGTCCGCGGCATCGAGGCGCTGTGGGGGCGGCCCGCCCTGGTCGCCCAGTTCACCCTGCGGATCGCGCTGCCCAAGGCGCTGCGCATCCTGGCCGAACGCAACGACGCGGCGCAGTCGCTGCCCCGCCACCACGCCGTGGTCAACGCCGAATCCGGGCTGGTCGAGGGGAACGAGGTGGCCCGCATCCCGTCGGCCAGCGACTGGGAGACCTGGAGCGAGTTGCAGCACCGGCTGTGGCGGATGCGCCCGCAGGACGCCGCCCCGGCCCGGCTCTTCGACGGCGACGCCGTCCCGAGGCTCACCGAGGCGCCGGACTACCGCGCCCTGACCGCCCCCGAGCAGGGCGTGCCGCGCACCCCGGTGGCGCTGCTCGGGGAGATCATCGACGTGCAGGCCCGCTCGGCGGCGCTGCGCCTGCCCCGGGCGCCGGGCCGGAACCTGGCGGTCCTCGGCACCCGGATCGACGAGGCGTGCGCGGTGCTCGACGCCGCGGCGCGCTCGCTGGCCGGCCAGCACCGCCCCGGCACCGCCCGGTTCTCCATCGCCTGCCTCGACCCGGACGCCGACCCGGCCGCCCGGGCCCTCTACGAGGACCTGGCCGACAACGCCGCCTGGTACGACGAGGAGACCGTGCCCGAGCTGATGGCCGAGGTGGGCGACGGGCTCGGCGCCCCGGGCGCCCCGAGCAGCCCGCACTACCTGCTGCTCTACGCGGTCGACGCGGCGGCCGGGCAGCTCGCCGGCAAGGCGGGCCGGCGCACCGGGCTGGAGCAGCTGCGCCGGATCCTGCACGACGGGCCGGAACGGCGTACGCACGTGCTGGCCTGGTGGCGCGGGGTGGGGCGGATGCGGGCCGACCTGGGCGGCGCGGGGGCCCGGCTGGACCAGATCGGGGCCTGGGTGGCGCTGGACGTGCAGGGCGCCGAGCTGAGCGGCGCCCTCTATCCCGGCACCGGCGGGCCGGACTGGTACCCGCGCCCGTGGCGGGGGCTCTACTTCGACCGGGCGGTGCACCGCACCGGACAGGTGATCATCCCTTATGGTCCGTCCCGATGAACGAACCGGTCACCAGTGAGACGTACGCCGCCCAGCTCCGCCGGCTCGCCGAGCTGACCGCCCGGGTGGCCGCCCAGCGCGCCGAGGCGCACAGCTGGTACGCCCAGCAGTGCGCGGCCGCCGAGCGGGCCGTGGCGGAGGCCACCGAGCAGGTCCGGCGGGCCGAGGCGGAACTGGCCGAGGCCCGGGACCTGGTGGAACGGGTCGACGCCGAGGCCGCCCACCTGTGGGGGCAGCTGCGGGCGCGGATCGGCGCGGGCGGGCGGCGGCTCGGTGACCCGCCGGGTCCGGCCCGGGACGCCACCGGTGATCCGGTGCCGCTGCTGCGCGGGGTTCGCGAGCTGCTGGACCGCACCCGCCAGCCGGGCGAGCTGCCCGGCTCGACCAACCCGCTGCTGGTCGCCTGCGGGGTCGGCGGCGCGGTCGTCGCGTACGCGCTGGGGCTGGCCGCGCGGGCGCTCGGGCACGGCTCCGGCGGTGACCTGGCGGTGGGTATGCCGGTGCTGGCGCTGGTGATCACCCTGCTCGGGCCGCTGGTCGGGCTGGCGCCGGCCCGGTTCCTGGCCGACCGGCGGCACGCGGTGCTGACCCCCCGCCCGATGCTGCTGGTGGCCGGCGCCGGCCTGCTGACCACCCTCCTCCTGCTCGCCCTCGCCTCTCGCTGAGCGGCTGATCGACGGGGTCGGGGCGGTCGGTTAGCGTGGCGGCATGGGATCGACGTTGACCGAGGCGACGGATCCGTACTGCCTGCGGGTGGGCGAGAGCGCGAAGCTGCTGCACGGCCATCCCTGGCGGCGGTTCGTGGTGCTGGGCGACAGCGTGGCCGAGGGCCTGTGCGAGCCGGTCGACGGATATCCGGACGTGCAGTGGGCCGACCGGATCGCCGCCGAGCTGCGCGCGGTCCGGCCCGGGTTGGCGTACCTGAACCTGGGCCGGCGAGGGCTGCGGGCGCACGAGGTGCGGGCCGCCCAGCTCGGCCCGGCGCTGGAGTTCGGTCCGGACCTGGCGCTGGTGGTCTGCGGGGGCAACGACGCGTTCCGGTCCGGCTACGACGCGGACGCGGTGGACGCCGACCTGGCCGCGATGATCACCGCGCTGCGCGGGGCCGGGGCGGACGTCATCACGGTCGGCATGTTCGACGTGTCGCACAGCCCGGCGGTGCCGGCGGCGCTGCGCGCCGGGCTCGGTGCGCGGATGTGCCGGCTCGCCGCCCACACCGGACGGCTGGCGGCCCGGCTGGGCACCGTCCACGTGCACCTCACCGACCACCCGGCGGTCGCCGACCCGTCCCTGTACAGCGGCGACGGCCGGCACGGCAGCGCGCGCAGCGACGCGATCGCCGCCGCCGAGACCGTCCGTGCCCTGGCCGCCCACCTGGACGCCGCACGCCGCCGGAGCGCTGACGCGCCGGGCGAGGTGGGCCCGGAAACCGGGCCCGACCTGCCACAATCGGCCGATGTCACTCTTCCCGGCGACGCGACCGGCCGGCACGGCGGTCGCTGACCAGGCTCGACTGTTCGAGGCGGTCGAGGAGGCGCTGCCCGCGCTCGGCCCCGACGGCGGCGGCGCGCCGAACAACGACGCGGGCGCGCTCGGCTGGGGGTTCTCCTGGCGGATGCAGGCCTTCCTGCTGATGGCCGAGGCGACCGGCGACCCCGCGTACCTGCACCGGCTGGTGGAGATGGCCGACGCCGTGCTCGCCGTCCGCGACGACCGGCGGGGCGTGCGCGACCACCGGGAGCTCAGCCTGCCGGTGTGGAGTTCGGCGGGCAAGTACACGGTGTGCGGCGCCACGGTGCCGGACGAGGACGGCGTCCCGGCCCTGCGCGTGCACCTCTGCCCACCGCACGCGCTGCGGGCCACCGTCCGGGTGGTGCCCGGGCCGGACGGTACGTTCACGCTCACCATCGTCCGGCCCGGCGACCACCTCCCGATCGTGCTGCCGGAGCTGAGCCTCGATTCCGGCGACCCGCGGCGCGCCGACCGGGTGGCGTACGACCGGCACACCCGCGAGGACGCCATCACCGTGGAGCTGCTGCCGGGGCCGGGCGAGGCGGCCGACCGGCCCCGCCGACTCCGGGCGGGGACCCACCGGCTGCAACCCGCCCGGGTGGCGCTGGCCGCGCAGACCGGCATGATCGCCTATCCGCTGGCGGGTCTCGCCCGGCTGGCCCGGGAACGGCCCGACCTGGTCCACGCCGCCGTCGCCGCGAAGACCGAGGACTATCTCGCGGCGGCGCACGAGGCGCTCGCCGCGCACGACCACCAGTGGCGGGTCACCGACGCCGGCGAGGGCCACTACGTCTGGCTGCCCGACGAGCCGGTCGGCTTCGCGGGCGCCGAACTGCCCACCAACGAGTTCCTGGCCGTCGGCCGGACGCTGATCCAGCTCGCCGCCGTGACCGGTGACCGGACGTACGCCGAGCGCGCGACGGCCACGGCCCGGGCGCTGCGCGGGCAGCTGACGGAGCGGGCCGGCGGGTTCGTCTGGCCGTACTGGCCCTCGTTCGGGCGGGTCTACCGGGGCTGGACGAGAACGGGTGACCGGGACCGCGACGGGTCGCACTTCCGTCCCCTGTTCCCCGCGCTGCCGGTCGCCGAGGACAGCACCCACGCGCTCCTCGACGTCGACTTCGCCGTGCTGTACGCCTCGACGCCCGGCCTTCCTGAGGTGTTCTCGGCCGCCGACATGCGGACGCTGGCGCGCACCTTCACCCGCCACGTCTACCTGCGCCGCCTCGGCCGGCGCCCGACCGTGCGCCGGTACATCGGCGGCGCGGACCGGCCCGGCACGGCACACCACGAGGCGCAGGTCGCGGCGTGGCTGCCGCTGCACCAGTGGGACCCGCGGGTGGCCCGGCGGGTCGCCGCGGTCCACCGCCGACGCCGGTCGGGGGCGGTGCAGAGTGTGGACGCGTACTGCGCCGCGCTGCTGGCCCGCTGGCGCCGCCCCTGACCGTCGGGGTCGGCACGACGACGAACCTCCTGGCGGGTCCGATACATCGAGCTGCGACTATTTGCTGTGGAGTGAACTCCAGGCGGCATGCTTACCGCCATGGAGATCGACGCCGCCGCGCTCGACCGGCCGACCATCGGGCAGGTGTCCGACCTGGTCGGCCTGTCCCCGGACACGCTGCGCTGGTATGAGCGCATCAGGGCGCCGTCCCGATCCCGGGCACGACCAGGATCCGTCACCTGCAGGACAACGTCGCCAGCGTCGCCCTCCCGTTGACCCCCGAGCACCTGCTGCGCATCACCGAGCTGGTACCCGCCGCGGCGGTGCGCGGTGAGCGGCTCGCCGCCTCCGCCGCGCGCTGGGTCGGTGCCTGACGGTCAGTCGGCGTCGGCCGCGAGCAGTCCGGTCAGCAGGCCGCGCAGGGTCCGTTCGAGGAGGTCCCGCCGGGGGGCGGCGGCCGGTGGCGCGGCGAACGCGGCGGCGAGGTGCGGGTACGCCGCGAGGTCGACGTGGTCGAAGCGGAGCGGGCCGGACGCCGTCTCGGCCCGGGCGAAGAGCGAGACCACGCCGGTGATCATGGCGATGGCCTCGAACTTCGCGGTGACCGGGGCGTGGACCGGCTGGAGGACGCGCAGGCAGGTGTCGAACCAGGCCAGGGCGTTCGGTCCGGGCGGGCCTGGGCGCGCGATGGCGTCGACCAGCCACCGGTGACGCCGGTAGAGCTCCAGCTGGCGGCGGGCCAGCAGCACCATCTCGTCGCGCCAGTCACCGGGGCCTTCCGGGTACGGCCGCAGCTTCCCCACGCACCGGTCGACCATCAGGGCCAGCAGGTCGTCGCGCGAGGACAGGTGCCGGTAGAGCGATCCGGCCGCCATGCCGAGGGCGTTGGCCACGGCTCGCATCGACACCGCCTCGAGCCCACCCGCGTCGGCCAGGTCGATCGCGGCGGCGACCATCGCGTCCCGGCCGTGGGTCGGTGCGGGGCCTCGGGTGCCACGTTCCGGACGGCTCCAGATGGACTGCCCGCCGGAATCCGTGGATGCGCCGCTCACCGCCCTAGTGTAAACTGCAAACACTGTTCGCGGTTTTGGGCTACCCGGGAGGTAAGCGGTGACGGAGCGGATCACGGCGCCGGACGGCGCGACGATCGTCCTGCACTCGACCGGCACCGGCCCGGGCATCGTGCTGGTGCACGGCGGCGGGGTCACCATCGACGAGTACCGGCGGCTGGCCGCACGCCTGGCCGACCGGTTCACCGTGCACCGATACAACCGGCGTGGCCGGGCGGACGCACCGGCCCGGCGGGAGCCGTACACGGTCGAGCAGGAGATCGACGATCTCGGCGCGGTGCTCGCGCACACCGGCGCCCGCCGGGCGGTCGGGCACAGCTACGGCGCGTTCGTCGTGCTGCGGGCCGCGTTGCGGCTGCCGCTGGACCAGGTCGTCAGCTACGACGCGCCGCTCTGCCTCAGCGGGCGCGGACTGCCGACCGCGTTCCTCGACCCGGCCGAGGAGGCGGTCCGCGCCGGGAACATCCCGCAGGCGATGGCCCTGGTCGGCGCGGCCGTCAACCCCCAGGACGCCGCGTCAAGACTTCCGCTCGGCGTGCAGACCGCGATCTGCCGGCTGTTCCTACGCACCCCGATCGGCCGCCGGATGCGTGAGCTGCTGCCCATGACGCTGCTGGAGAGCCGGCAGATCCAGGCCCACGACGGACCGGCGGAGGACTACGCGGGGATCGGCGCCGAGGTGCTGCTGGCCTGCGGGGCCAAGGCCGCGCCCTGGTATCCCGAGGTGAACGACCTCCTGGCCGCCGTGCTGCCGCGGGCCCGGACGCTGACCGTTCCCCGCTGCGGTCACAACGGCATCGCCGCCGCGCCACCCCGCCTGGTCGACCCGATCGCGGCGTTCCTCGCCGCCCCGA
>NZ_JBFAJK010000020.1:20490-106013 GCF_040655175.1 Micromonospora sp. NPDC050495
CCGGGCCCGAACCGACCGGGCCCGAACCGACCGGGCCCGAACCGACCGGGCCCGAACCGACCGGGCCCGAACCGACCGGGCCCGAACCGACCGGGCCCGAACCGACCGGGTCCCAGCCGGCCGGGCCCGAGCCGGCTGGATCGCGCTAGGCGCCCTGCCCGGCGTGCGGACCGGCAGGCCTGCCCGCCGCGCCGGACCGCGCGGCCGGGTCGGCGTCAGGCGAGGAGGATGCCGGTCATCAGCACCCCCCGGGCCAGGTTCAGCACCTCCTCGCAGCCGGGATAGCCGACCCGGGCCAGCGCCCCGGAACCGGTGCGGCCGAACAGGTACGGCGCGAGGCTGTACGGGACCTCGGCGCTGACCGTCTCGCCCGTCTCGATCTGCACGAAGTCCATCGAGACCCGGTCCGCCTCGTGGTAGCGCTGCAGGATGTGGCCACCCGCGTCGATCGCGGCGCGCACGCCGTCCTCCCAGGCCACCGCGCCCAGCTCCCGGCCGATGAGCACCCCGTGCCCGGCCGAGCCGCCGGCCGGCTTGGCCACCAGGTCGGCCTGCTCGGCCAGCGCCCGGTCGAGCTGGTCGGCGGTGAGCGCCACGGTGTGCGGGACGTACCGGCGGATCAGCGCCCGGTCGGTGGCCGGCAGCAGGTCGAGGTCGGCCCAGAGCCAGGCGAAGTTCAGCTTGTTGCTGAGCAGCCAGGCGGCGGTGCTGACGAACATCGGCAGGGTGCCCGCGGCCAGCGCGCCGGCGACCGCGTCCAGGCCGGCGCTGGGGGTGACCCGGTTGGGCACGAAGAGCCGGAACAGCGCGTCCACCGGGGCGCCGCCGACGACGAGCCGCCGCCGCTCGTCCAGGGTGGCCGAGGCGACGGGTGCGATGACCAGGTCGATGCCGAACCGCTTCGCCTGGTCGGCGAGCGGGGAGAGGATCCGGATGAAGGTCTCCGGGTCGTCCAGGCCGGGGTAGTCGGCTTCGAAGTCCATCAGCAGCGCCACCCGCGTCCCGTCGGCCAGGTCGAGGGTGTCGCGGATGGCCACGAAGCGCTGGTCCAGCAGGGACGGCGCGGGCCGCAGCCCGTCCAGCAGGCCCTGGGCCCGGTAGAGGTCGGCGTACCGGTAGATCACCGTGTCGGCGTCGAAGCCGCCGCCGAGGCTGCTGTCGATGTTGTACTCGACGATGCACGGCACGCCACCGGAGTAGAGCACGTCCGGCCGGTACGCGGCGAGCAGTCCCTCGTGCAGCGGCTCGTCCTCGTCGAGCAGCTGGGTCTCCCCCACCGGCACGTCGAGCAGCCGGCGCAGCTCCCCGGCGGTGCGGGCCCGGCGCCGGCAGGCCTCGAGGATGAGCTGGGCGATCCGGTCGCAGACCTCGTTCAGCTCGCGGAACGCGTCGGCGGTGAGCACCGGCGGGCGGGCCAGCCGCCACTGCTTGTTGTAGGTGGCCCGCCCGTGGAAGATCTTCTCCCAGGCGGCGGCGCCGGCGGCGACCATCCCGGTGCGGGTCGGCTCGGGCAGGTCGGCCCACGCCTGGCCGAGCGGGGGCCACCGGTAGTCAGGGTCGATCATGATCCGTCCTTCAGGCAGAGGTGGATGGCGGCGGTGAGCTGGTCCCGGCCGGGCTGCACGGCCCGGTCCAGGGCGGGCGCGAACGGCAGCACGGCGCCGTCGGGGCGGGTGACCCGCCGGGGCGGCGCGGCCAGCCGGACCCGCTCGACCACGGTGGCGATGATCTCCCCGGCGATCCCGCAGGACCGGTTGGAGTCGTCCACCACCACCAGACGGCCGGTGCGGGAGACCGACGCCAGCAGGCCGTCCCAGTCGAACGGGTACACGGTGCGCGGGTCGAAGACCTCCACCGACGCCTGGCCGGCAAGCTCCTCGGCGACCGCCAGCGCGTCGTGCACCAGGTGCCCGACGGCGACCACGGTGAGGTCCGAGCCGGGCCGGCGTACCACGCCCCGCCCGAGCGGCACCGGGTCGAACGCGGTGACGTCGGCCCGCACCTCCATCGCCCCGGCGGGGGCGAAGACCACCACCGGGTCGTCGCAGCGGATCGCCGACACCAGCAGCCCGTACGCGTCGGCCGGGGTGGCCGGCACCACCGTGGTCACCCCGGCGTGGGCGAAGAGGCTGTACGGGTGGTCGGAGTGCTGCCCGGCCCAGCCGGTACGGGACCCGGAGCCCGGCACCAGATAGGTGACCGGCACCGCGCACTGCCCCCCGGTCATCAGTGGGAACTTGTGCGCGTGGTTGACGATCTGCTCGAAGACCAGGAAGAGCAGCGACGGGATCTGGAACTCGATGACCGGGCGGGCCCCGGCCAGCGCGGCGCCGGTGGCGAAGCTGGTGAACGCCTGCTCCGACAGCGGGGTGTCGAGGACCCGGTCCGGGCCGAACCGCTTCAGCAGCCCCGAGGTGACGTTCGCGGCGGCCACCCGGATGTCCTCGCCGAGCAGGAAGACCGACCCGTCGCGGGTCATCTCGTCGGCGAGCGCCCGGGTGAGCGCCCGGCGGTAGGAGAGCCGGGGCATCAGCCACCTCCGGTGCGGGCGGTGCGGCCACTGGCGTACAGGTGGTCCAGCGCGGACGCCGGGTCCGGGTGCGGCCCGGCCAGCGCGAAGTCGACGGCCGCGGCCAGTTCCGCCTCGACGGCGGCGTCCACCTCGGCCCGGACCGGGGCGGGCAGCCGGGCGCCCTGGATGTCGACCGGGTCGCGGGAACGGCCGGCGGCGACCTCCTCGGGCGGGCGGTAGTCCAGGCGTACCTGATGTTCGAAGGTGTGATGGGCGTCGAAGCGGTAGGTGTGCGCCTCGACGAGTTCGGGGCCGCCGCCGGCGCGCATCCGGGCCACGGCGGCGGCCGTCACGTCGCGTACCGCCTCGGGGTCCTGGCCGTCGACGGCGGCCGCCGGCATGCCGAAGGCGGCGGCGCGGCCGGCGATGCTGCCGGCGACCGCGCCGGCGACCGGCATGGTGGTGGCGTAGCCGTTGTTCTCGCAGACGAACAGCACCGGCACCCGCCAGAGCGCGGCCAGGTTGAACGCTTCCAGGAGCATCCCCTCGTTGACCGCGCCGTCGCCGAAGAAGGTCGCCCCGACCACGTCGTCGCCGCGCCGCCGGCGCGCCCACACCGCTCCGGTGAGGATCGCGCCGGCGGCCCCGACGATGGCGTTGGCGCCGAGCACCCCGACGCCGAAGTCGGCGGCGTGCATCGACCCGCCCCGGCCCCGGTTGAGCCCGGTGACCCGGCCGCAGAGCTCGGCGAGCATCCGGGCCGGGTCGGCGCCCTTGGCGAGCACGTGGCCGTGCCCGCGGTGGGTGCCGGTCACCAGGTCCTCGTCGCGCAGCGCGGCGCAGACCCCGGCGGCGATCCCCTCCTGCCCGAGGTACGGGTGGATGCCGCCGACGATCTCCCCGGCGCGCACCAGGTCGATGGCGCGCTCCTCGAAGCGGCGGATCAGCCGTACCGTGCGGTAGAGCCGGACCGGGTCGACGTCGGTCACGTCGGGCGCCCCGCCTTGGCGGCACGGCGCCAGATGACCGGGCAGAAGTCGGGGTCCGCGTAGTCCGGCCGCCCCTGCGGGGTGCGACGGACCAGCACGTCGTGGTTGTACGCGGCGAGCGTGCCGTCGGAGAGCGGATACTCCCGCCAGGCGTTGCCGCCGTCCTGCAGGTGCAGCGAGACGGCCCGCCGGGGGCGGCCGCTGACGTTCGCGCCGCTGCCGTGGTAGATGCGGCAGTGGTGGAAGCTCATGTGTCCCTTGGGGATCACCATGGGGATCTTGCGGATCTCCGCGCCGTTGTGCGCGGCGTTCTCCGCGAGCATCACCTCGAGCTGGTCGCGGTCCCGGTCGGCGAAGTGCCGGACCACGGTGTCGTCGGCGCCGATCTCCTGCCAGCGGTGCGACCCGTCGACCATGGTGATGGTGCCCATCTCCTCCCCGCAGTCGTGGAAGGGGATGAACGCGGTGAGCATCTCCGTCGAGCTGGACGACGCCCAGTAGTGCTTGTCGAAGTGCCAGGGCACGATGTTGGACGGCTCGCCGGAGATCGGCGGCTTCCAGATCAGGGTGGACTGGAAGACCCGGATCTCGTCGGCCCGGGCCAGCCGGGCGGCGACCGCCCCGATCAGCGGCTTGCGCAGGATCCGGCCGATGACGTCGTGCTCGTAGTGCACGTAGTCGTTGTGCCGCTGCACGTCGCCCCGGCTCGGGTCCCAGTAGGCCAGGCGCGCGGGCCGGACCGGCAGGTGGCGGTCGCGCTCGCCGGCGTAGTAGCGGTCGGTGGCCGCGACGAGTTCGTCCACCTCCGCGTCGGTGAGCAGCTTCTTCGACAGGTACCAGCCGTGCTCGGCGTAGTGGCGCAGGTCCGCCTCGGAGGGCAGCAGCGCCTCCTCCTCGGCGGTCAGTGTCGGATGTGTGGTGGTCATGCCCCAGCCCCTCCTGCCGTGCCGGCCGCGACGGTGGGGGTCGCCCCCGCCGCGGCCAGTTCGCGTTCCTTGGCCTCGTAGAGCGCCTTGATGTTGCCGCTGCCGAAGGTGCGCGCCCCGCGCCGCTCGATGAGTTCGAGGAAGAGGGTGCGGCGCACGTGCATCGACTCGGTGAAGATCTGCAACAGCTGGCCGCCGTGGTCGGAGTCGACCAGGATGCTCAGGTCGCGCAGCCGGTCCAGCGGCGCGTCGATCTTGCCGACCCGCGCCTCCAGGTCGTCGTAGTAGGTGGCCGGCGTGCCGGCGAAGCGGACACCCCGGCCGGCGAGGGCGCCGACGGCGGTGACGATGTCGTCGGTGCGCAGCCCGAGGTGCTGCACCCCGGCGCCGGCGTGCCAGCGCAGGAAGTCCTCGATCTGGCCGGGCCGGGCGCCGGTGTCCGGCTCCAGCAGCACCAGCGTGACCCGCTCGGACGGGCTCTGCACCACCTTGGAGTTCATCGCCTGCCCGGCGACCTCGATGTGCTCGGTGAAGATCTGGGCGAAGCCGAAGACCTTCTCGTAGTGCCCGACCGTCTCGTCGAGCTGGCCGGGCGGCACGCAGACCGCCAGGTGGTCGATCTCGGCCAGCAGGTCGTCGCCGGCGCCGGCGGGCAGCGCCTCGATCACCCCGGGCAGGAACGCGTCCCGGTCGCCGCGCCGCTCGACGAGGCGGTGCAGCACGTCGCCGAAGCCGCCGACCTCGGCGACCACCACCTCGGCGTCCGCGCCGGTCCAGGTCCGCGGTGGGGTCACCCCGGTCGCCCCCCGGGCCACCAGCTCCGCGTACGCCCCGGCGGCGTCGTCGACCTCCAGGGCGAGCACCGCGATGCCGTCGCCGTGCCGTTGCACGTACGCCGACGCCGGGTGCTCGGCGGTCAGGCCCGAGGTGAGCAGCATCCGGATCCCGCCCTGGGCCAGCAGCAGCGAGCGTTGGTCGGCCAGCCCGGTCTCCGGTCCGCCCTGGCCGCGCGGCCGGAAACCGACCGCGGTGCCGAAGTAGAAGGCGGCCTGCCGGGCGTCCCCCACGTACAGTTCGACATGATCTATGCCGTTGATGTGCATCTTTCCCTTCCCCTTTTCCCCCCGTGCCTGGCGTCCGGGCGCACCGCGCCCGGGGAGCCTCGGATCACCTCCCCGATCCGTTGTCGTGCGGTGCCGTCGTGGCGGCGGCTCGCCGGCGCAGCAGCAGGCTGACGTTCTGCCCGCCGAAGCCGAACGAGTTGGTCAGCGCGTGCTCGGCCCGCGTCGCCCGGGGCGCGGCGCGGACGTGGTCCGCCACGCACTCCGGGTCCGGGTCGTCGAGGTGGTACGTGGGCGGCAGCAGGCCGCGGCCGAGGGCGAGCGCGGTGGCCGCCGCCTCGAGCACCCCCGAGGCGCCGAGCAGGTGCCCGGTGAGCCCCTTGGTGGAGCTGACCGGCACCCCGCCCACCCCGAACACCTCGGCCAGCGCCGTGGTCTCGGCGATGTCGCCGAGCTTCGTGCCGGTGCCGTGGGCGTTGACGTAACCGACCTGGGCCGGCTCCACCCCGGCGCTGGCCAGCGCGCGGCGCATGCACGCGGCCGCACCGGCGCCGTCCGGGCGGGGCGCCGTCGGGTGGTACGCGTCGGTGTTCGCGCCGTACCCGGCGACCTCGGCGTAGCCGGTGACGCCGCGGGCCGCGGCGTGCTCGGCGCGTTCCAGCACCAGCAGCGCCGCGCCCTCGGCGAGGACGAAGCCGTTGCGCCGCTTGTCGAACGGGCGGCTCGCCTCGGCCGGGTCGGCCCAGCCCCGGGCCAGGGCCCGGGCGTTGCCGAAGGTGTCGGCGAAGGTCGGGAAGAGCGGCGCCTCGCTCGCCCCGCAGAGCACCACGTCGGCCTCGCCGGTCCGGATGAGGCGTACCCCGTCGGCCACCGCCTGGGCGCCGGAGGCGCAGGCCGTACCGACCGACGAGCTGTAGCCGCGGATGCCGTGGGCGATGGCGATCCGCGCCGACGGCATGTTCGGCAGGATCCCGGTGAGCAGGTACGGGCTGACCGCGGCCCGCCCCCGGGCGGCCCGCGCCAGGACCTGGCTCTCCAGGGTGGACATGCCGCCCACCCCGCCGACGATCACCCCGATCCGGTCGGGGTCGACGTCGCGCCCGACCTCGATGCCGGCGTCGCTGAGCGCCTCGGCGGCGGTGAGCAGGGCCAGCAGCACGATCCGGTCGAGGATCTTCGTCTCCGGGCCGGAGGCGACGCTGCGCGGGTCCACCTCCGGCAGCACCCCGGCCACCTCCAGGCTGCCGGCCACCGGGTGCCCCTCGGGCGGCCGGCGCAGCCCGGAGCGGCCCGAGATCAGCGCGTCGAACGTGTCCGCCACGCCCCGCCCGGCCGGGGTGAACAGGCCCATGCCGGTGATGACGGCGGTCACGACGGCGCCTCGGTCAGGTAGCGCTCGCGCAGCACCACCTTGCGCACCTTGCCGGTGACGGTGACCGGAATGTCGTCGGCGCGTACCGGGACGACCCGGCGCAGCGTGGCGGCCACGTCCGGGCCGAGCGCGGCGCGGATCCGCTCGGTGCGGTCCGCCTCCGGGTCCGCCCCGGCCGCCAACTCCAGCAGCACGTCGGTGGTGACCGTGCCGTCGTCCGCCTTGACGATCACCACCGTGCAGTCGGTCACGTCGGCGCAGGCGGCCAGGACGCGTTCCTCGGACAACGCGGTGAAGAACCACCGCCCGTCCCCCACCTCGACCGAGTCCACCGCCCGGTCCAGGTGGTAGTAGCGCCCCTCCTCGTCGGCGTGGACGAGGTCGCCGGTGAGGTACCAGCCGCGCAGCCGGAACCGGTAGCTGGTGACCGAGTCGTTCCAGTAGCCGCGGAACAGCGACGGCGAGTCGATGCCGAGCCAGCCCACCTGGCCGGGGGGCAGCTCGTTGCCGTCCCGGTCGAGCACCGCCACCCGGGTGAACCGGTACGGGCGGCCGACGCAGCGGCCGTACCGGTCGGTGTCGACGGTGTGCGTGATGTGGAACATCGAGTGCCCCATCTCGCTGGAGCCCAGCCCGTCGATGAAGACCGAGCCGGGCATCCGGGTCACCCCGGCGCGGGTCATCACGTCCCGTGAGCCCACCCGCACCAGCCGCCGTACGTGCGGCTCGTGGGAGCAGTCGCCGGTGTTGAACCACAGCCGCACCGAGTCCAGGTCGTACCCGGACAGGTCGAAACGGGCCAGCTCCGCCCAGGTGACGGAGAAGCCGAACACGCCGTCCGGCCGCCAGCGCTGGATCGCGTCGAGCACCCGCTCGCCGCTCTGCTCGGAGAGCAGGAACATCTCCGCCCGGTTGCCCAGCGCCTGGTTGACCATGAGCACGGTGGCCGTGTGCGGGGCGGGCAGCGCGTTGAGGATCCGGCTGGTGCCCTGCGCCTGCGGCATGGACAGCAGGTGCCGGGTGGCGGCGAAGAGGCTGGCGTGCGAGTGCAGCACCGCCTTCGGCACCCCGGTGGTACCCGAGGTGTGGGTGATGACGATCGGGTCGTCGTCGTGGTGCCGGTAGTGCGGCGGGGCCGCCGCCGGGTCGCCGCCGCCCGCCTCGGCGGGCTCGCCGAGCAGGGGCGCGCCCAGGTCGTGGCCCCGCAGCGCCGCGGCGTGCGCGGCGTCGGCGAGCACCCCGGCGGCGCGCAGCCGGCGGATGTACTCGGCGGCGATCTCCGGCCGGAGCCGGCCGTTCATCAGCGCGGGGATCGCCCCGAGCCGGGCCAGCGCCAGGAACGACAGCACCATGTCGGCGGCCGTGCCGGCCCAGACCGCCACCGGGTCACGCGGCCCGACCCCGCGCTCGTGCAGCCAGGCGGCCCGGGCGCTGACCAGCTCGTCGAGCCGGCCCAGGGTCAGCGAGGTCTCGGCCGGGTGGCCGTCGACC
The DNA here is from genome assembly GCF_040655175.1 of Micromonospora sp. NPDC050495. Lineage (NCBI taxonomy): Bacteria > Bacillati > Actinomycetota > Actinomycetes > Micromonosporales > Micromonosporaceae > Micromonospora > Micromonospora sp. NPDC050495. Next base: position 28,842 of record NZ_JBFAJK010000020.1, read on the forward strand.
GCGGTGTCGAAGGTGAGTCCCGGCCCGTCCGGGTCGGCGCCGTGGGCCAGCACCCGGGCCAGCACGTTTCCCGCGCCCAGCTCGGTGTCGGCCGCCAGGGCGCCGCGCAGTCCCCTCGTCCTCATTGACGTGTTCCCTCCCCCAGCAGCACCGCGGTCGCCTCGCCCGGCGTACCGTCCGATGCCTGTTCGATCAGGACCAGCAACACCTGCGCGGCGTCGCCGTCGTACAGCAGCAGGTCCGCCTCGGCGGCGCCCTCGTCCCACCCGTCCCCGGTCGGGCTCAGGCACACCACCGGCCCGTCCAGCCCCCAGCGCGCCGCCACGTGCCCGGCCACGCTGTTCGGCACCGACTGGAAGAAGAACAGCGGACCGACCCGGCCACCGGCCGCCACCGTGGCCCGCACGTGCGTGGCGCTGGCCCGGTCGCCGCTGGCGCTGACCAGCAGCACCGCCGTCCGGTTGCCGGCCGGCAGCGGCCCGTCCCCGTACCGCCGGCGCAGGCAGCGGTCGGCGACCGCCACCACCAGCGGCGCGAACCCCGAGTGCACGAAGCCGGGCACCGGCGCCGGCGGACCGTCCCCGCTCTCCGGCCAGCACGCCCGCGCCAGCACGACCCCGGCACCGGACGGCGCCGGCCGGTCCCACCCGACGGGTGCCGCGCCCGGGCCCGGTGGTGGGTGGTCGGCGGCGGTCACGGCGTGCTCACCAGCAGGGCCGTGTTGGCCCCGCCGAACGCGGCGTTCAGGGTGAGCGCGTGCGCCGTGCTGGTCGAGCGGGGCGCGTGCGTCACCACGTCCAGCGGGCAGTTCTCGTCGGGGCCGAGCCAGCCGGCGTTGACCGGCAGCTTGCCGTGCCCGAGCGCGAGCACGGTGACCACCAGTTCGAGCAGCCCGGACGCCTCCAGCGCGTGCCCGTGCACCGCCTTCGTGGAGCTGACCGGGAGCCGCCCGGCCGCCGCGCCGAACACCCGGCCCAGCGCCGCCGCCTCGGCGGCGTCGCTGTACGCGGTGCCCGTGGCGTTGGCGTTGACGTAGCCCACCGCCTCGGGCGGCAGCCCGGCCCGGCGCAGCGCCGCCTCGACGGCCCGGGCCAGACCGAGCCCTCGCGGATCCGGCTGGCACGGGTGGTACGCGTCGCCGGCCCGCCCCCAGCCGGCCACCGTGGCCAGCGTCGGGGCGCCCCGCGCGGCGGCGGCGCGGGCCGCCTCCAGCACCACTGCCACCACCCCGTCGCCGAGCAGCAGCCCCTGCCGGCCGGCGCTGAACGGGCGGACCGCCCCGTCGGCGGCGAGCGCCCGGCCGGCGTCGAATAGCGCGTACTGGTCCGGCTCGACCAGGTAGCCGGCAGCGACCACCACCCGGTCCAGGTCGCCCCGGCCGATCAGGGTCGCGGCGTCGGCCACGGCCGTGCTCGCCGAGACGCAGGCGGTCGTGTAGACCCGGGTGGGCCCGCCCAGGCCGCAGCGGCGGGCCAGGTGGCCGGCGAGCGCCGGCACCTGCGGCCCGGTGTCCCCGTTACCGGGACCGTCCGGCACCGGCAGCGAGGGCGGACCGCCGTGGGTGGCCAGGAACAGCGCCGCGCCGGCCCGGTGCGCCCGGTCCAGGCCCGCCGCCCGGCAGGCGTGGTCGACAGCGTCGGTCAGCTCGTCGGCGAGGGTGCCGACGTCCGGCAGCGTGGCCGCCACGGTGACCCGGCGGCCGGCGGTGTCGAAGCGGCGCACCGGCGTGAACGCCGGGGTGCCGGCGAGCACCCCGGCGAGCAGCGCGTCGGCGCCCCTACCCAGGGCGCTAAGCGCGTGGACGCCGGTGATCCTCAGGTGCTCCCGCTCAGCCATCTGCGGGAACGGTCAGCGAGGTGCGGAACACCGCGAGCGCGTCGTCGACGGTGCGGATGCCGGCGAGCTGGTCGTCGGTCAGCTCCAGTCGACGGTCGTAGCGTTGCTCGACGAGGTGCACGAGCCAGGCCAGCTCCATCGAGCCGACCCGGTCGGACACCTGGTCGACGGGTTTCGCGGTCAGTTCGGCGAGCATGCTCACCAGGTCAGCTCGCCCCAGGTCGGGCTGACCGGTCATCAGGCGATGTCGCTGTTCGCGGCCACCCGGTCGGCGACCATCGTGGTGAACTCGCCGACCGTCATGAGGGCCAGCTTCTCCGACTCGTCGTCGTCGAACTTCAGGCCGTACCGGTCCTCGACGCGGACGGCGAGGTCGGCCAGGGCGAGCGACTCGAGGTCGACGCCGGATGGGCCGAGGGTGGTGTCGTCGTCGACGTCCTCGACGTCGTAGTTCATGTCGGTGAGCTGCTCGATGACGAAGGCGCGGACCTCGTCTCGCATGGCGTTAACCTCTTTCCGTGAACCAGCTACCGGTGCCCGGTCGGGACACCGTGTACGTGTGGACCGGCCGCGCCGTCGGCGACCAGCGGGAGCTGGCGCGACGGCTGCTCAGGCGCGCGGGTGGCGCGTTGCTCGGCCGGCCCGAGGCGGAGATCGGGGTGGGACGGGCACCCGGCGGGCGCCCGGAGGTGTACGCGGCCGGCGGGCGGACGCTGCCGGTCAGCGTCAGCCACGTCGACGGGGTGGTCGTGGTGGCCGCCCGGACGGGCGGACCGGTCGGGGTGGACGTCGAGCGACGCCGGCCGCTGCCCGCCACGCCGCTGGCCCGGCGCTGGTACCACCCGGCCGAGGCGGCCTGGCTGGCCGCCCGGGCCGAGGCCGGCCGGGAGCTGGACTTCCTGCGCCTGTGGACGGCCAAGGAGGCGGTCGGCAAGGCGCTCGGCACCGGGCTGCGCGACGGTGGGTTGCGCCGCCGGATGCCCGCGCCGGACGACGGCGGCGAGCTGCTGCGCCCGGTCCCCGGCTGTCCCGGGGTGCGGGTCGGTCATCCGGCCGGCGGGGCGGGCCTGGTGCTCGCCGTCGCGGTCGCCGGGGCGGCCGGGCCGGTCGAGGTCGCCCTCGCGTAGCGGGCCGGTCATGACGCGGCGTCCCGCAGCGCCGGCGCGGAGCGGACCAGCTTGCCGGTGGTGGTGCGGGGCAACTGGTCGAGCAGGTGCAGGGTGCGGGGCCGTTTGTAGCCGGCCAGCCGCTCGGCGAGCAGCTTGTCCAGGGTGTCCTCGGACAGCGACCCGTCGGTCTGCACGTACCCGGTGATGCCGTCGTCCCAGACCACCACGGCGGCGGTCACCCCGGGCAGCTCGGCGACGGTGGCCTCGACCTCGGTGAGGTCGACCTTCATGCCGCCCACGGAGACCTGCGAGTCGAGCCGACCCTTGATGGTGACGAGCCCGGTGTCCGGGTCGACCACGCCGGCGTCGCGGGTGTGCAGCCAGCCGTCGGCCCAGCGGGTCGGGTCGGCGAGCCCCACGTACGGGTTGGCCGGGCAGCTGACCCACAGCTCGCCGCCGGACTCCCGGACCCGGATGCCGGGCGCGGGGGCGATGGCCGGGCGGTGCGCCCCGTGCAGGTCGGTGCCGATGACGCCGACCTCGGTCATCCCGTACATGTTGCCCAGCGGGACGCCGTAGCGGTCGGTGAAGGCGCCGGCGACGGCGGCCGGGACCAGCTCGCCGCCGGTGGTCATCCGCTTGAGCTGGGGCAGCGGCCCGGACGGCACGGTGGAGGCGAGCAGGCCGATGTGGAACGGCACGCCGAGCACGGTGGCCGGGCTGTCCTGGGCGGCCACCGCGGCGAGGATCGCGTCGCCGCTGAGCCGCTCCGGCGGGCACAGCTCGACGCCGGCGTGCAGCCCGTAGAGCAGGCCGCCGACCAGGCCGAGCACGTGCACCATGGAGGGCAGCAGGATGATCCGCTCGCCGGGCAGCGCGACGCCGTCGATCCGGGTGTAGCGGTGCACCTCGCCGACCAGGTCCTCGGCGGTGCGGCCGATCACCTTGGACGGTCCGGTGGAGCCGGAGCTGAGCTGGATCACCGCGTGCGGGCTGGCGGCCGGGCCGTCGTCGTACGGCGTGACGCCGGCGGTGACGTCCACGAAGATCCGCAGGGCGCCGGCGCCGGCGCGCACCGGCGCGACGACCACCTGCGGGCCGAGCCGGCGCAGGGCCTTGTCGACCTCGTGGTCGGTGAGCCGGTGGTCGAGCAGGATAGCCTGGGCGCCGCTGCGCCAGGTGGCCAGCAGGTGCACCACGTACGCCAGCGACGGGGGCAGCCGCAGCGCGGCGGCGCCGCCGGGGCGCAGGCCGGCCTCGGCCAGCCGGGTCTGCGCCTCGCCGACCATCCGGCGCAGGCCGGCCTTGTCGATCGGCTCGGGCAGGCGCAGACAAATGTCGGTGGGTCGCCCGGTGAACAGGACGTCGTCCACCCAACTCGGCGCTGCCACCGCAGGATCTTCCGGCAAGGGATGTGCTGTCACGAGCCGCCACCGCCCAGCGTGAAAGTGGGCGAAATCCGCCCAACACGTGCGTTCTCCGGGGTGCTGACGGAACCCTACGACGGGTGTTCATGACATCGCTAGATGCAAATGGCTAGATCAAGAAAGGCGGCTGGGTGGATTGCTCAGGCTCGATCGGACAGGCAGGATCGATGGCACGCCGGCTCGGTGGCCCGCCGGCCGCCGGATGCTGCCCCGGCGCGGCGGCCCGATCAGCGTCCGCCCGCCGGCGGGGGTGCCGCGCCGCGGAGGACCACCGCGCTGTTGAAGCCGTCGAAGCCGCGCGCCCCGACCAGGGCGATGCGGCTGCGCGGCGGGCGCGGCCGGCGCAGGAAGGTCAGCTCGCAGCCCGGCGCCGGCTGCTCCGGCCCGGCCGAGGCGGGCAGCAGGCCGCGCTGGAAGGCGAGCAGCGCGGTGGCCGCGTCCAGCGCCGAACCGCCCTGGTGGGCGCGGCCGGTCAGCGGCTTCTGCGTGGTCACCGGCGGGGTGGTCGGGCCGAAGACCGCGCGCAGGGCGGCCGCCTCCGCCCGGTCGTACGCCGGCACGCCGAGCGCGTCCGGCCAGATGACGTCCACGTCGTGCGGGCGGACCGCGGCCCGGTCCAGGGCCAGCCGCAGCGCCCGGGCGTAGTGGGTCGGGTCGGGCTCGCCGTCCGGATCGGTGGGGGCCGCGTCGTGGGTGGCCGCCCAGCCGGTGATCTCCCCGTAGATCCGGGCGCCCCGCGCGAGCGCGTGCCCCAGCTCCTCGACCACGAAGACCGCGCCGCCCTCGGCCGGCACGTAGCCGGTGGCGCCCACGTCGAACGGCCGGTACGCCCGCTCCGGGTCGGCCACGTCGCTGAGCAGTCCCGAGCGGAGCTGGCAGGCCAGCGCGTACGGGCTGAGCGGGCACTCGGTCGCCCCGGCCACCACCAGCGGAGTGCCGCGGCGGATGGTCCGCACCGCGTGGGCGAGGCTGTCCAGCCCGCCGGCCGACTCGGAGACGGTCACCCCGCAGGGCCCCTTGAGCTGGTGCCGGATGGACAGCTGCCCGACGCTGGCCGCGTAGAACCAGGCGATCGACTGGTACGCCCCGACGGTCCGGCTCGGCCCGCCCCAGAGCCGTTGCAGCTCCCGCTGCCCGAACAGGTTCCCACCCGAGGAACTGGCCAGGGTGACCGCCCACTGGTACGGATCGGGCGACTGCTCGGGCAGGCCGGCGTCGGCCAGCGCCAGCCGGGTGGCGGCGAAGCCCAGGTGCGTCCACCGGTCGGTCTGCACCCGCTGCCGGGTGTCGCTGAAGCCGGCCGGGTCGAAGTCGGGCACCTCCCCGGCCACCCGGGTCGGGTAGCCGGCCGGATCGAACAGGGTGATCGGCCCGGTGCGGCGGGTGCCGGCGAGGACCGCGTCCCAGTGCGCGTCGGCGCCGACCCCGGTCGGCGCGACCACCCCGATCCCGGTCACCACGGCCCGCGCCGTCACGGTTCAATCCTGGTTCGCGACTGCGGGGCTCGCAACACCGGCTCACTCCTCGCGCTCACGGGTGGACCGCCAGCCGGCGGAAGATCATCGCGGACTGGAAGCCGCCGAAGCCGCTGCCCACCGAGAGCGCCACGTCCACCGGCACCTCCCGGGCCTCGTTGGGCACGTAGTCCAGGTCGCACTCCGGGTCCCTGGTGGCCCAGTTGGCGGTGGGCGGCACCACGCCGTACTCGATGGCCAGCGCGCACGCGGCCATCTCGATGGAGCCGATCGCGCCGAGCGAGTGCCCGACCATCGACTTGATCGAGCTGATCGGCACCCGGTACGCCGTCGCGCCCAGCGCCCGCTTGAAGGCGGCGGTCTCGTGCCGGTCGTTCTGCCGGGTGCCGGAGCCGTGCGCGCTGACGTACGACACGGCGGACGGGGCGAGCCGGGCCTGGCGCAGCGCGTCGCTGATGGCGACGGCCATCTCCGCCCCGTCCGGACGCAGCCCGGTCATGTGGAAGCCGTTGCTGCGGCTGGCGTAGCCGGCGACCTCGCAGTAGACGTGCGCGCCCCGGCGGCGGGCGTGCTCGGCCTCCTCCAGCACCAGCACGGCCGCGCCCTCGGCCAGCACGAAGCCGTGCCGGTCGGCGTCGAACGGCCGGGACGCGTGCGCCGGGTCGTCGTTGTCCGGGCTGGTGGCCCCGATGGCGTCGAACGAGGCGACGGTGACCGGGGAGATCGGCGAGTCGGCGGCGCCGGCCAGCACGATGTCCGCCTCGCCGTCGGCGACGAGCTGGTGGGCGTACCCGATGGCGTCGATGCCCGACGTGCAGCCGGTGGAGACCACCTGGGCCGGGCCGTGCAGGCCGTGCCGGCAGGCCACGTCGGCGGCCAGGCTGCTCGGGATCAGCGCCTGGTACAGGTACGGCCCGCCGAGGGTGTGGTCGACCAGCCAGTGCCGGCCGGAGTCGCTGACCCGCACGTACTCCTTCTCCAGCGCCATGGTGCCGCCGACCGCGGTGCCGAGCACCACGCCGGCCCGTTCCCGCTCGGCGTCGCTGAGGGTCAGGCCGCTGTCGGCGAGTGCCTCGGCGGAGCAGGCCAGCGCGAACTGCACGTACCGGTCGGCGCGCTGCCGTTCGGCGAGGGTGATGCCGGCGGCGTCCGGGTCGAAGTCGCACTCGGCGGCGATCTGGGAGCGGAACGGCGACGGGTCGAAGAAGCTGATCCGCCGGGTGGCGGTGCGCCCCTCGGTGATGGTCTTCCAGAACCGGTCCCGGGTGGCGCCGCCGGGTGCGACGACGCCGACGCCGGTGACCACGGTCCGCCGGCCGGTCACGACGGTGTCCGGGGTGGTGGGGCACCCTCGGTGTCGACGTGGCCGAGTTCCGGGCGGGGCGCGAGCGGCCCGAGGTGGAAGACCACCTCGGCCGGTTCGGCGCCGGTGTTGCGCAGCCGGTGCCGCACGTCCCTGGGCACGAACAGCGCCTCCCCGGCCGCGAGGGGCACCGGCCGGTCGTCCAGGTCGACGGTGATGGCGCCGCGGGCGACGTAGAGGAACTCCTCGCTGTACGGGTGGTAGTGCTCGGCGATCCGCTCCCCCGGCCCGAGGGTGGCCACCCCCATGAAGCCGGAGGTGCTGCCGACGGTCTTCGGGCCGAGCAGCACCCGCAGCTCGCCGCCGCGCCGCCGGTCGGCGGTGACGTCGTGGACGGAGACCCGGGCCGTGGAGGTGTCGGTCATCGCGCGCCTCCCGCGTACGCCCGCTCGATGCGCTCCTTGATGACGGCGAGCTGGACCTTGCTGTTGGTGTTGATCCGCTCGGTCATGCCGGCGTTGTCCACCGGCGCGGTGGGTTTCATGGCGAAGTCCTGCACCCAGGTCATCCGGGTGCCGCCGTCGATCTCGTCGTAGCGCCAGTGGATACGCATGTACTCGAACGGCCCGGTCTCCACCCGCCGGGCGTGCACCTCGCGGGCGCCCGGGTCGGCGGTGCGCTCGCTGACCCAGCTCCACGAGGTGCCGTTCTCGTCGGGGTGCATGGTCAACCGGAACCGGACCGTGTCGCCGTCGCGGTGCAGGATCTCGACCGCCGCGTACTCGGTGAACAGCTCGGTCCACCGGGCCACGTCGTTGGTGACCGCCCAGACCAGCCGCAGCGGCGCGGCGATGTCGACGGCGTTCTCGGTGTGCCCGGGCGGGTCGGCCTTGCGGGCCACCAGGTCGGCGACGCCGGCGATGCTCAGCTGCCCGGCCTGCTCCGGGATGGCCACCCGCCACCGGTCCGCGACCACGGCGGAGAGTTCGAGCAGGGCCAGCGAGTCCATGCCGAGCTCCTCCAGGCTGGCGGCCGGGGTGCGGGCGGCGGCCTCGGCGTCCAGGCCGCAGTGCGTGACCAGGATGTCGGTGATGTCGCCGGCGAGCGGGCGGTCGGGAGCTACGGTCATCGGTTCCTCCAAGCGGTCGGGCCGGCCGCGGGCGCGGCGGTGACGGGGGTACGGCCGGCCGCGTCGGTGTCGGCACGAGCGGCGGGTACCGGATCGGTGGCGGTGGGCGGCGCGGCCGGCGCGGCGCCGGCGCGGCCGGCCGGGCCGCCGAGCAGGCGGTCGACCAGGGCGGTGGTGTGCCGGGCCGCCCGGAACTCCGGGTCGCGCAGCACCCGCCGGGCGAACGGGATGGTGGTGCGGACCCCGGGGCCGGCCACGTCGAACTCGGCCAGCGCGCGGTCCAGCCGGGCCAGCGCGCCGTCCCGGTCCGGCGCCCACACGGCCACCTTGGCCAGCAGCGAGTCGTAGTGCGGGCTGACCAGGTAGCCGGGGTGGCCGTGGGTGTCGACCCGGGTAAACGGGCCGCCGGGGGGCCGGAACCGGTCGAGGCGGCCGGGCGCCGGCGCGAAGTCCCGGTCCGGGTCCTCCACATTGACCCGCGCCTCGATCGCCACGCCGCGCGGCCGGATCTGCTCCTGCCGCCACCGCAGCGGCGTCCCGGCGGCGATGTGCAGCTGCTCGTGGACCAGGTCGATCCCGGTGATCAGCTCGGTGACCGGGTGCTCCACCTGGATCCGGCAGTTGATCTCCAGGAAGTGGCACTCCTCGGCCGCGTCGACCAGGAACTCGAAGGTGCCGGCGCCGGTGAAGCCGACCGCCAGGGCCCCGCGCAGCGCCGTCTCGGCCAGGGTGTCCAGGGTGGCGGGGCGCAGCGCCGGCGCCGGGGCCTCCTCGACGAGCTTCTGGTGGCGACGCTGCACCGAACAGTCCCGGGTGCCCAGGTGGATGCCGTTGCCGTGGGCGTCGCAGAGCACCTGCACCTCGACGTGCCGGGCGTCGGTGAGGTACCGCTCGACGTACACCCGGTCGTCGCCGAAGGCGACCTGGGCGGCGGCCCGGGTGCGGGCGTACGCCCGGGGCAGCTCGGCGGCGGAGCGGACCACGCTCATCCCGCGCCCACCGCCGCCGGCGGCGGCCTTGACGATCACCGGGTAGCCGATCCCGGCGGCCACCTCCAGCGCCTCGGCGGCCGTCGGCAGGGTCCGCACGCTGCCCGGCGGCAGCGGCAGCCCGGCCTTGCTCATCAGCTCGCGGGCGGTGGACTTGTCGGCCAGCGCGGCCATCACCTGCGGCGGCGGGCCGACGAAGGTGAGCCCGTTCTCCGCGCAGATCTCGGCGAAGTCGGCGTCCTCGGAGAGGAAACCGTAGCCGGGGTGCACGGCCTGCGCGCCGGTCTGCCGGGCCGCCTCGACGATCGCGGCGGCGTTCAGGTAGCTCTGCCGGCTGGCCGCCGGTCCGATCCGGACCGTCTCGTCGGCCAGCCGCACCGGCAGCGAGTCGGCGTCCGCGCTGGAGTGCACCACCACGGTCCGTACGCCCAGCTCCCGGCAGGCCCGCAGCACCCGCAGCGCGATCTCGCCGCGGTTGGCGATCAGCACCTTCTCGAACATCACCCGTCCCGCCCGGTCACCGGTTCCAGGGCGATCAGCGGCTGGTCGTACTCGACCGGCTTGCCGTCCTCCACCAGCAGCTCCACCACCCGGCCGGCCTGGCCTGCGGTGACCTCGTTCATCAGCTTCATCGCCTCCACGATGCCGACCACCTGCCCGGGCCGGACCAGGTCGCCGACGGCCACGAAGGGCGCGGCGCCGGGCTCCGGGGCCCGGTAGAAGGTGCCCACCACCGGCGCCCGCACGGCCGGCCGGTCCGCGCCGGCGACCGGCTCGGCCACCGGCCGCGCGACCGGTTCCGGCTCGGCCCGGGGCGCGGGCGCCGGCGCGGCCGAGCCGTGCCACTCCACCTCCAGCACCGTCCCGCCGCTGCGCAGCCGCACCCGGCGTACCGGGCCGGCCAGTTCGGCGACGAGCTCGCGGGCCTGCCGGCACAACCCCTCCAGCACCCCGTCCGGGTCCGGCGCGGCGCTCACCGGGTCGTCCCGGCGGTGCGGGCGGCGCCGTAGCGGCGGAACCGGTTGCGGCGGCGCCGGACCAGGGTGGCCGTCGGCACGTCGAGCAGGCCGGCGAGGTGGCCCGCGACCGCCCGGCCGAGCAGGTCGGCGGCGGCGGCCGGATCGCCGTGGGCGGCGGGCGCCGGCTCGGGCACCACCTCGTCGACCACCCCGAGCCGGCACAGGTCGGCGGCGGTGAGCCGCAACGCCCGGGCGGCCTGCGGGGCGGCGGAGCTGTCCGGCCAGAGGATCGCCGCGCAGCCCTCCGGGCTGATCACCGAGTAGACCGCGTGTTCCAGCATCAGCACCCGGTCGGCGACGGCGAGCGCGAGGGCGCCGCCGCTGCCGCCCTCCCCGGTGACCACCGCGACCACCGGGGTGGGCAGCACGCTCAGCGCCAGGATGTTCTCGGCGATCGCCGCCGCCTGCCCCTGCTGCTCCGCGCTCACCCCCGGGTCCGCGCCCGGGGTGTCCACCAGGGTCACCACGGGCAGACCGAGCCGGGCGGCCAGCCGCATCAGCCGCAGCGCCTTGCGGTGCCCGGCGGGGCTGGCCATGCCGAAGTTGCGGGCCACCAGCTCGGCCGTGGTGTGTCCCTTCTGGTGGCCGATCACCATCACCGGCCGCCCGTCCAGCCGGGCCAGCCCGCCGACCACCGCCGGGCAGTCCGCGCCGAGCCGGTCGCCGTGCAGCTCCACGAAGCCGTCGAAGGCGGTCTCCAGGTAGTCCAGGGTGGTGGGCCGGCCGGGGTGCCGCGCCGTGCGTACCGTCTCCCAGGCGTCCCGGCGGGGGCCGGCCGCCGTCGCGGGACCGGCCGCGGGCGCCGGGACCGGCGCCGGCTCCTGCCGGGGTACGCGCGGACGCCGGTTCGTCCGGCCCGCGCCGGCGGCGGCGAGCAGCGCGGTCAACCGGCCACGCAGCGCCTGCCGGGGCACCACCAGGTCGACCTGCCCGTGCCGGAGCAGGAACTCGGCGGTCTGGAAGCCCTCCGGCAGGGTGGCCCCGGTGACCTGGCGGATCACCCGCGGCCCGGCGAAGCCCATCCGCGCGCCGCTCTCGGCGAGCAGCACGTCGGTGTTGGTGGCGAACGAGGCGGCCACCCCGCCGTACGTCGGGTCGGTGATGACGCTGACGGTGAACAGTCCCGCCTCGCGCAGCCCGGCGATGGCCTGGCTGACCGTGGCCATCTGCATCAACGCCAGCGCGCCCTCCTGCATCCGGGCCCCGCCGGACGCGGTCACCAGCACCAGCGGCACCTCGTCGGCCTGCGCCCGCTCGGCGGTGCGGGTGATCAGCTCGCCGACGGCGCAGCCGAGGCTGCCGCCGAGAAACCGGAAGTCCATCACCGCCAGCGCCACCGGGTGCCCGCCGATGCGGGCCGTGCCGCAGACCACGGCCTCCTCGAGGCCGGTGCCGGCACGGGCCGCGCCCAGCCGCTGCGGGTACGGCAGGGCGTCGACGAAGCCGATCGGGTCGACCCGGGCGGCGCGGTCCGGCAGCGGGGTGAACGAATCCGCGTCGACCAGCTGCGCCACCCGGTCCGGGGCGTCGAGCCGGGCGTGCGACCCGCACTCCGGGCAGACGTCGAGGTTGCGGCGCAGCCGCTTGCGGTACAGGAGTGAGGCGCAGCCGGCGCAGCGCGACCAGAGCTGCTCGTCGCGGGGCGCGGTGGTGGTCACGGCCGCCGCCCGGGGGCGTCGTACCGGTAGAAGCAGTGCGCCATCGCGTCCCGGGGCGAGCGCCAGGTCGGCAGGTACGGCGAGATGAACGGGCGCAGCCGTTCGCTGACCCGGACGAACTCGGGATGGCCGCGGGCGTCCTCGACGGCGCCCTCGGCCGGCCGCTCCGTCTCGAGCAGGTGGACGTACAGGTCGTGCAGCCGGTAGAGCGACCGGTGCCGGACGCCGACCAGACCGGGCAGGTCGGTGGCGTCGGACTCGGCGAATATCTCGGCGACCCGGTCCTCGGCGGTGGGCACCACCTTGGCGACGATGAGCGAACGATCCATGGACAGCCTCCCCTGGGGGCGTCCCGGCACGGGTACCACCGGTTCCGCCGGACGACTGCCGACACGGTGCCGCCGGCGCCGTCAACGCGGCGTCACCCGGCCGCCATCCCACCCGGAATACGGTGACGCTCCGTTGACGCAACCTGTGCGCGAGCTATCCGAAGGTCATCTTCAGGATTTGCCAGGGCAACACTTCTCCGCAGTTCAACGTGGGTTTGATTGGTTCCAGAGAAGACTGTCGCATAGACGGCCACCCGTTGACCCAGCGTAATCGGCGTTGATAATCTCCGTCCTGATAAGCCCGGCGTCCGCGGCACCGGCCGCGGCGGCCAAGCCGCGCCGACACCGGGGTCGCGGGCCGCCGAGCCGGGCGTCACGAGACGGTCGGGACGAGGGTTCCGGTGCAGGGGGTGCGCCCGTGTCCGGTCATTCGAGGATGCCGACGGCCGGGGACCCGGAACCGCCACGGGTGTCGCTGCACCTGCTGGGAGGCTTCCGGCTGCTGCACGACGACGTCCCGGTGGTGGTGCCCCGGGGCCTGCAACGGGTCATCGCCCTGATCGGGCTCCAACCGGCCGCCACCCGCAGCCACCTGGCCGGGCTGCTCTGGCCGGAGACCTCCGAGGAGCGGGCGTTGTCGTCGCTGCGGACCGCGCTGTGGCGGTTGCGGCAGGACCCGTGCTGCCCGCTGCTCACCGACGGCGACACCGTCCGGCTCGGCGACTCCGTACGCCTCGACGTGGACGAGCTGGTCGGGGCCGCCACCCGGGTCCGCGCCGGCGACCTGCCCCGGGTCGCCGCCGAGATCTGCCGGCACGACCTGCTCCCCGGCTGGTACGACGACTGGGTGCTGCTGGAACGCGAGCGGCTGCGCCAGCTGCGCCTGCACCTGCTGGAGGAGCTGGCCGGCAACCACCTGGCCGCCGGCCGGCACGGCGAGGCCCTGGAGGCGGCCCTGGCGGCGATGGCCGCCGAGCCGCTGCGGGAGACCCCGCATCGCCTGGTGGTCCGCGTCCACCTGGCCGAGGGCAACGCGTTCGAGGCGGTGCACGCCTTCTACGTCTACCGGGACCTGCTCCTGCGCGAGCTGCGGCTGGAACCCTCGCCGGCGATGGCCGCGCTGCTCGCCGACACCCTCGCCCCGATCCGGCACGCCAGCCGCCGGGAGCCGCCGCGCCGCCCGGACCGCGCCGGCCCGGCGCCGCAGCGGGGCCCGACCGCACCCACCGCCCCGGGCAACCGGTGAGTCGGGTCGGTTCGGTACCAGGTTCCGACCGCAGCCCGTTGCGGCCGGGCCGGCCCCGGTCGGTCCGCGCGCACCGGCCACAGTCGACGTCACCGGGTGGGAATGCCCGGTGACGGGCAGGTGACAGCACTGCCGGCAGGCTGGCGGCACACGGCGCCCGAGGCCCCCCGGCCGGCGAGACCCGGGCGGCACCGGCGAGAGGGGTCGGAGATGAGTCGACTGTTGGTGGTCAGCCGGATCGTGCCGGGCGCCGAGGGACGGGTGGGCCAGATCCTCGCCGAGGCCGACGCGACCGGGCTGCCCCGGCTCACCGGGCTGCGGCACCGCTCGCTCTACTCGCTGCACGACCTCTGCGTCCATCTCATGGAGACCACGGACGTCGACCCGGACACGGCGGCCGAGGCCCGCGCCCACCCGCTGTACCGGCGGGTCGACGAACGGCTCGCCGCGCACACCTCGCCGTACCTGCCGACCTGGCGGTCACCGCGGGACGCCATCGCGCCCTGCTTCTACAGCTGGAACGCGGCCGACGAGCCCGCGGCGGGTTCGCTGCGCTGAACCGCCCGCCCCGCGCGGGCCCGGACCGGGCGTCCCGGACCCCTGATGGCACCAGGGTCCGGGGCGCCCTCGCGTCGCGGCACGCTCCGTCATCCCCCCGCCACCCGGCGACACCCCGCATTCCACCGGCGCCGGGATCGGGCGGACCTCCCTGTCGTCCCGGCCGCACGTGTGCGAAGCTGCCCCGGGTTTCTCGCGACTGTCGAGCACATACATATGAGGAGGTAGGCCGTGCCGTCGAATCTCGGGCAGTGGCTGGTCCTGATCCTGGCCCTGGTGGTGGGTCTGGTGATCGGCTGGGTGGTGAGCGGCCGGCGCACCGGCGCCGACCGGGTGTCGCCCACCGTGGAGGGTGCGCCGGCGGGCGCCGTCGTCGACCAGGAGCGGCCGACGGCCGTGGTCGACGAGATGCCGCCGGCCGTCGCCGTGACGGAGGAGCCGACGCCCGCCGACCAGGACGCGGCCGAGCCGGTCGCCGCTGCCGAGCCGGTCGCCGCCGAGCCGGTGGCCGCCGAGCCGGTTGCGGCCGATGAGCCGGTCGCCGCTGAGCCGGTCGCCGCCGAGCCGGTTGCGGCCGATGAGCCGGTTGCCGCTGAGCCGGTTGCCGTGGCCGAGCCGGTCGCGGCTGCCGCCGAGCCGGCGGGTGCCGGAGCGCTGGCCGAGCCGGTCGCCACGACGGACGGGCCGGCCGAGGTCACGCCGGTGACGGTGCCGGCGCAGCGGACCGCCGTCGAGGACGCCGTCCCCGCCGGCGCGGAGGCCGCCGACGACTTCCGCCGGATCCAAGGCATCGGGCCCAAGTTGGCCGCCGCGCTGCAGGCCGCCGGGATCCGTACCTACCAGCAGCTCGCCGAGTTGGACGAGGCGGCGCTGCGGGAGACCGTCAAGGCCGCCGGGCTGCGCGCCGCGCCGGGCCTGGCGACCTGGTCGCAGCAGGCCAAGGTGCTGGCCGGCGCCCGTGACGAGGCCACCGCGGTGCTCCCGGCGGGCGGCGCCGACGCCTGAGTCAGGTCCGGGCCGGTGCTGACCGACGGTCGTCACCGGCCCGGCCGGACCCCCGCGTGCTGCGGCGGGGGCGGCCGGGCCGGATAGCCGAAAGCACACCCGGGCCCGAGCGGGCGTCGTTACGGTCGGTACAGGGCCAGAAGGGGCCCGCCGCGCCGATCCGCCCGCAGGAGCAGTTCGTGCCCTTCGCCACGCCGGAGCCATCCCCCGCACGGCAGCCCCTGGTGCGCGACCCGGAGTCACCACGTCGGGTGACCCTGCTGGAGCTCTTCTTCGATCTGGTCTACGTGGTCGCGCTCTCCCTCATCTCGCGCGGCCTGATCGTCGGCCTGGACTGGGAGCGCGCCTTCCAGTCCCTGATCATGCTGATGGCGATGTGGTGGACCTGGGCGATCACCACCCTGGTCACCGACCTGTACGACCCGCAGCGCGCCGAGATCAAGGTGCTGATCATCGCGGTGATGTTCGGGGCGCTGCTGATGACCACCGCCATCCCGGAGGCGTTCGCCGCCCGCGGCCTGATCTTCGCCGGGACGTACGTGGCGATCCATCTCGGTCGCGGGCTGTACCTGATGCCGGCCGTACGGCGACACCGCCAGACCCAGCGCCGGGCGACCCGGATCTTCATCTGGTTCGCCGTCTCGGCGGTGCCGTGGCTGATCGGTGGCGTGGTGTCGAGCGAGGGATACAGCCGGGAGTCGTGGTGGGCGCTGGCGCTGGCGATCGACTACGTCGGCTTCCGGCTGGCCTACCCGGTGCCCGGCCTCGGCGTGGTGCCGGACGCCCAGCGGGCGGTGACCGCCGAACACCTCTCCGAGCGCTACCAGCAGTTCTTCATCATCGCGCTAGGCGACGCCATCCTGGTCGCCGGCACCGTCTTCAGCCTGCACCACTCCGAGGTGGAGAACATCGCCGCCTTCACCACCGCGTTCAGCACCACCCTGCTGCTCTGGCGGATCTACGTGCACAAGTCCGGCGAGCTGCTGCCGCACGCGATCGCCCGGTCGCGACAGCCGGCCCGGTTCCTGAACACCGCCCCCTACACGCACCTGCTGATGGTGGCGGGGGTGGTGACCACCGCCGCCGGCTTCGACCTGGTGCTGCTCGAACCGACCGGGCACACCCCACCGGCCTGGCTGGCGGTCATCATCGGCGGGCCGGCGTTGTTCCTGGTCGGTCGCGCCGCGTTCGAGTACGAGGTGTTCAGCCGGGTGTCGCTGTCCCGTCCCGGCGGCGTCCTGGCCCTGCTCACCATCGCGCCGGGCGTGCTGTTCCTCGCGCCGGTCTACGCCTCGCTCGGCGCCATGCTGGTGCTGGCCGGCGTCGCCATCGCCGACCACCTGCGCAGCCGGGGCAGGCCGCCGGAGGAACCGGCGCCGCCGCACTAGCCGGTGACACCACCGGAGGCCCGCACCCGCGCCGGCCCGATGCGATCGAAATCAGCCTCGCCGATGCCGCACACCGTTTGGCCGGCGACCCGCCCGGGGTACATGACCTCCACCTCGAATCCACCACAACCCCGTGGAGGCAACCCATGCGCGGCACCTCGATACTCGGCGTCCTGGTCGTCATCTGGCTCATCATCGGCGCGATCGCCGCCGGTCAGCGCGGCTACTACTCGAACGACGACACCAACTGCGCCGAGGCCGGCACCATCCTGGTCACCATCGTGGCCGGCCCGCTGAACTACATCGGCGCCAACCCCAAGGTGGACTGCAAGCTGCCCGAGCCGTCCAAGTAGGTCACCCCCGCTCCGTTCCTCCCGGCCCGCGCCCCGCTCCCCCGCGGCGCGGGCCTCGTCGTGCCGGCGCGGGCAGCGGCACCGCCCGTAGAGCTTCCTAGGAGGCTGGGCTTTCGCGGGTGAGCGGGGCGTTTACCGGCCGGCGGGACGGGAAGGGCAGCGGTCCGGCGCGCAGGGAACGGGAGAACCGGCATGCAGATCGGCTACAAGCTGGCCTCGGAGGCGTTCGGACCGCAGGAGCTGATCCGCCAGGCGGTCCGCGCCGAGCAGGTGGGGTTCGACTTCGTCGAGATGAGCGACCACTACCACCCGTGGCTGGAGGTGCAGGGCCACTCCTGCTTCACCTGGAGCGCGCTGGGCGCCGTCGCGGCGAAGACC
Organism: Micromonospora sp. NPDC050495; assembly: GCF_040655175.1. Lineage (NCBI taxonomy): Bacteria > Bacillati > Actinomycetota > Actinomycetes > Micromonosporales > Micromonosporaceae > Micromonospora > Micromonospora sp. NPDC050495. Next base: position 46,044 of record NZ_JBFAJK010000020.1, read on the forward strand.
AGCACGCTGCGCCTGGCCACCGGGGTGACCTGCCCGAGCGTCCGCTACCACCCGGCGATCATCGCGCAGGCCGCCGCCACCATGGCGCTGATCTCCGACGGCCGGTTCACCCTCGGCGTGGGCGCCGGGGAGCGGCTCAACGAGCACGTCGTCGGGCAGGGCTTCCCGAGCGTGCGCGGCCGGCACGAACGACTCCGCGAAGCGCTGGAGATCATCCGGCTGCTCTGGCGGGGCGGCTACCAGTCGTACGAGGGACGGCACCTGCAACTGGAGGACGCCCGGGTGTGGGACCTGCCGGACACGCCGCCGGTGATCGCGGTGGCGGCCAGCGGGCAGGATTCAGCGGCGCTCGCCGCAGAACTGGGCGACGGACTGTTCGCCACCGAGCCGAAGTCGTCCATCGTCGGGCACTACCGGGACGCCGGCGGCGCCGGTCCCCGGTACGCCGAGGTGCCGCTGGCCTGGGCCACGGACGAAAAGCAGGCGGTCCGGGCGGCGAAGGAGTCCAGCCGGTGGGCGGTCACCGGGTGGAAGGTGATGAGCGAGCTGCCCAACCCGGCGAACTTCGACGCCGCCACGGTCTGGGTGGAGGATCACCACATCCGCCAGCAGTTCTCGGTGGGCCCGGACCCGGCCGTGCACCTGGCCAAGGCGCGGGCCTACGTCGAGGCGGGCTACGACCACATCGTGTTGCAGAACGCCGGCCCCGACCCGGACGGCTTCCTCGACTTCTTCGCCGCCGAACTCGCCGCCCCGCTGCGCGCCATGGGCTGAGCCCGCCGCGCGCCACGGCCTGATCCCGCCGGGCACCCGAGCCCGCCGCGCACCGGGACCGGCTGAGCGCCGCGAGTCAGCCGCCGACGTGGATGCCGGGGCGGCGGGTGGGGTCCGGTTCGGACTTGCGAATGATCTCCCGGACCACCGGCGGGGTGTCGCCCCGGCCCAGGATCAGGTAGCGCAGCAGGTGGGCGATCGGGTTGCCCTCGGACCACTCGAAGTGGCAGTGCGGCCGGATGCCGGTGGCGTCGCGCAGCGCCAGCAGGATCGCGGCGATCGCGTTCGGGGCGGCCGGGCTGCCGGCCCGCAGGATCCGGTACCCGCCGACCTCCACCCCCTGCACCCGCAGCACGCCGCTGAACCGCGACGGGTCGGTGACGTCGATCTCCAGGAAGAGCACGTCGGCGGCGCCGGGCACCGGGTTCATCCCGCGCTGCGCCCGCTCCTTGACCCGGTACTCCTTGAGCGAGCCGCTCTGCCGCTTGTTCGCGATCAGGTGCAGCCGGCCGTCGTGGGCGACCGATTCGGCGACGAAGCGGCGGGCGGCGTCGTCGAACTCGATCGCCTCGGCCCGCAGCTCGGTGGTCCGGGACACCCGGGAGACCAGCGAGACGACGATGATGCCGGCGATGAAGAGGCCGGAGATGGTGATCCCGTCGGGCTTCGCGACCACGTTCTCCACCAGCGCGTAGAGCAGCACCACGGTGAGCGCCGCGAAGCCGGCCCCGGCGAACCGGTGCCGCTCCGCGTACGCGGAGATGGTCACCGCGATCGCCCCGGAGACCATCATGGCCAGGATGCCGGTGGCGTACGCGCCGGCCTGGGCGTTGACGTCGGCCCGGAAGGCGACCGTGATGCCGATGCTGATCGCGGTGTAGACCAGCACCACCGGTCGCACGGCCCGCCCCCATTCCGGCGCCATGCCGTACGAGGGCAGGTAGCGGGGCACGATGTTGATCAGGCCGGCCATCGCGGAGGCGCCGGCGAACCAGAGGATGAGGATGCTGCTGATGTCGTACCCGGTGCCGAAGGCCTCACCCAGGTGTTCGTGCGCCAGGAAGGCCAGCGCCCGCCCGTTGGCCGCCCCGCCGGGGCGGAACTCGTCGGCCGGGATCAGCACGGTGGTCACGAACGTGGTGGCGATCAGGTAGACCGACATGATCAACGCGGCGGTGGTGAGCAGCTTGCGGGTGTTGCGGACCCGCACCGCCAGCCGCTGCTCGGGGTCCGCGCCGCCCCCCTTGACCAGCGGCATCATGCTCACCCCGGTCTCGAACCCGGACAGCCCCAGGACCAGCAGCGGGAACGCCAGCACGCTGGTGCCCAGCACGTCGCCGAGCCCGCCGAGCCGGGTCAGCCGGTCGGTCCAGCCGGTGAGCACCGCCGGGTCGGCGGCGACCGCCGCGAGGCCGGCGACCACGATCACCGCGTTCAGCGCCAGGAAGACCGCGACCAGCGGGATGGCCACCTGCACCGCCTCGCTGAAGCCCAGCAGGAACACCCCGCCGAGGACGAGCAGCAGCACCACCGTCACCACCACGGCGGCCGTGCTGCCGTTCGGGAACGACTCGGGCAGGACCGGGTTCTCCAGCAGGTGCACGGTGGCGTCGGCCGCCGACAGGGTGATCGTGATGATCCAGGAGGTGGCCACGAACCCGAGCAACACCAGCACGAAGATCTTGCCGCGCCAGAACGGCAGCAGCCGCTCCAGCATGGCCACCGAGCCCTGCCCGTGTGGGCTCTCCCGGGCCACCCGCCGGTACATCGGCAGCATCCCGAGCAGGGTCAGCGCGACGATCAGCAGGGTCGCCAGCGGCGAGAGCGCGCCGGCCGCCACGGCGGCGATGCCGGGCAGGTAGGACAGCGTGGAGAAGTAGTCGACCCCGGTCAGGCACATGACCTGCCACCAGGGGCGCGCCGACACCTGGTGCTCGCGGGTCTCCGGGCCGACCGGCTGCACCCGGTGCGCGAAGAGCCACCGGGTGAGCGGGCGGTCCGGCTCCCGGGGTTTGACCGGGCTGTCCACGCACGCCGGGATCACGCCCGGCTCCCGGCCGGAGCGTTCCCGCCGGTCCGGGTCCCGGGCGGCGCGCAGGGCCCGCTCCGCCGCGGGCGGGTGCGCGTGGTCGCGCCGCCCCCGGGTACGCCGGGGCCGCTCCCCGCTCCGCCCGTCCACCATCCGCATCCCTTCCCGGCCCTGTCCCGACGGTAGGCGGTACCCCGGGTCCCGCCCGGCGGAACCCGACAAAGCCGGCCGGAGATCCGCGGGCCCGGTGGTCAGCCGGGCGCGCCGACCAGGGCGGCGCGCAGCGCCTGCGGGTCGGTCACCGTGACGGTCACCGCCGGGTGGGCCGGCCAGGGACCGGGGACCAGCGCCGGCACCGGGGTGGCGAACCGCAGGCAGAGCCCGGCGGTCACGCTGCTGCCGAAGGTCGCCCCGCCGTCGGCCAGGGACAGGTGCGGCCCGATCGCCCGCCACCAGCGGTACGGCCCGCCCAGCTCCGCCCCGGTGACGTTCGCCCGTGGGGTGCGCAGCCGCCAGGGCCCGAACCGGACGGTCACCTCGTCGGGGCCCACCTCGACCCGGGCCGTGTCCGGGCGGACCCCGAGCAGGGCCAGCGGCAGCCGGAACGGCCGGTCGAAGCGGAACGCGAAGCGGCGGACCGTGCCGTCCGGGGTCGGCCCGGTGCGGGCCGGTTCGCTCTGTGCCATGGCCGCGAGGTACCCGGCCCGACCGCGCCGACACCCGCCACCGCTCAGGTGGGGCCGGCCCAGCCGGTGCCCCGTACGCCGGGACCGGCCGGCACCCCCCGGGCCGGCCGGTCCCCTCCCGCTCGGATCATCCGCGCAGGTCCAGCCGGTCGGCCAGCCAGCCGAGCCGGTCGTCGCGGGCCTGGCTCGCGCCCAGGTCGTGCTCCTCCTGCGGGTAGAGCGACACCCGGGCCCGCGGCGCGGCCGCGGCGAAGGCGGCCCGGGTCTCCGCGCTCACGAACCGGTCCGCCCCGGCGAACTGGAGGTACGCCCCGGCGCCGAGCCGCCCCACCTGGCCCACCGGGTCCAGTCCGGCGAAGACCGCCCGGTACGCCGCCTGCTGTCCCGCCGGCAGGTGCAGCCAGTACGTGTCGAACCAGTTCGCCCAGGTGGCGTCGGGCGCGAGGAGGACCGCGCCGCGCAGCCCCGGCTCGGTGGCGGCCAGGCCGGCGCCGTACATCGCGCCGTAGTCGTGGCCGACCACCGCGGTGCGGGTGCGGTCCACGCCGGGCTCGGCGAGCAGCCGCCGGTACGCCTGCCGCACGGCGTCGAGCTGGGCGGTGACCGCGCTCCGGTCCCGGGCGTCGCCGACCGGGTCACCGGCCCACGGGAAGGTGAGCTGGGGCAGCACGGAGACCACGCCGCGCCCGGCCAGCAGGGTCGCGTCGGTGAGGAACTCGCCGCGGTCCTGGCTGGCCCGGCCGGGCTCGAACCAGTGCAGGTCGAGCACGCCGGCCAGCCGGCCGCCGGCCCGCTGCGGCCGGACCAGCCAGGCCCGCACGGCGGGCTGGCCGGGCACCGGGATCTCGATGTCCCGGACCAGCACGGCCGGCGCGGACCCGCCACCGGCGGGCGCGGCCCCGGTCGCGCCGGCCGGCGCCGGGGCGTGCGCGCCGGCACCGCCGGTGAGCACGCCGGAGACCAGCAGCACGGCCGTGGACGCAAGGATCGTGAGAGGTCGCACCAGCACCACCTCCGTAAGTTTTTAAACACGTTTTATAACTGATGACGTTAGGATGGGCGGCGGCGATCGGTCAAGTACGGAGGGACGGCGGGCGTGTCGACAACCGGGCGGCGGAGCGGGCGCCGATGAGCGCGGTGCCACCGCTGGAGCCCGCCCTGCGGCTGGCCGTCACGCTGCTGCACAGCTACTGGGTGCTCCAGGAGCCGGCCGACCAGCTCTCGGTGGCCCGGATCCGGGCCGCCGGCCGCGACCTCGACCTCGCCGAGGTCACCGACCCGCTCGGCGAGGACGACCTGCCCCGCCTGCGCGAGCTGCGGGAACGGCTCTACCAGGTGTTCGCCGCGCCCGACCCGGCCGCCCGGCTGGCCACCCTCAACGGCGTACTGGCCGAGGTCAGCGCCGGCACCGCCGTCGAGTCCGGCCCGGACGGCGCGCTGCGGCTCACCCCGCTGCCCCGGCCCGGCCCGGTCGGGCCGTTCGCCGCCCTGGTCGCCGGGGCGCTGGCCCGGGCCGCGGCGACGGGCGGGACCGACCGGTTCGGGGTCTGCGCCGCCGACCCGTGCCGGGCGCCCTACCTGGACCGCACCCGGGCCGGCCGGCAGCGCTACTGCTGCGAGCTGTGCAACAACCGGGCCGCCGCGGCGGCGTACCGGAGCCGGTCCCGGCGCGGCTGACCGGTCAGGCCAGCGCGGCGGTCCACCGGTCCACGTGCGCGTCCAGCAGCTCGGCGGTGGCCGCCCAGTACGCGCCGTCCTCGGCGTGGATCCGCGCCCACGGCTGCACCCCGTCCCGGGCCCCCCGGCGCAGCAGCTCCGACATCGCCCGGGCCCGGCGGCCGAGCAGCGCGGCCAGCGCCGGCCGCTCCGCGTCGGGCAGGCCGTAGCCGTCGACGAAGGCGCGCAGCCGCGCGGCGGACTCGGCGACCGGCCGCTCCGGGCGCATCCCCGCCATGCTCTGGGCCGCGTACGCCAGTTCCCAGCCGCGGGTGCCGGGGCCGGCCCCGTCCCAGTCGATGAGCACCCAGCCGCGGGCCGCGCGGACCAGGTTCCACGGCGCGACGTCGTGGTGGCAGATCAGCTCCGCGCCGTCCGGCGGGATGACCCGCTGCCAGGACGCCGTGGGCGGGGGCACGAAGTCGGCCGTGGCGCGGTGCAGGTCGGCCAGGAACGCGCCGATCGACGCCAGCTCCGCCACCGGGTACGTGCCGGTGGCGTCGCCCAGCTCCCCCGGGACGTACTCCAGCACCTGGCGGCCCCGGTCGTCGCGGCCGAGCGGCCGCGGCGCGCCGGTGAAACCGACCTCGCGCAGGTGCGCCAGGAGGGCGTCGACCGCGTCGGTCCACGGGCCCACCGGCCGCCGTACGGTGTCACCCACGCGCACCACGCCGGTGCTGACGTTGCCGATCAGCGGCTGCTCCACCGGCCCATCCTGGCAGCCGGACGGCGTCCCCGCGCCCCACGCCCGGACGGCGGGACGCGGGGACCCCCCGTCCCGGCTACTGCAGGAACGCCCCGAGGGGCGACAGCAGCAGCCGGCCGAGCAGCGCGGCGTTGTCGTCCAACCGCGTCCGCTCACACTCGCGGGCGTCCGGGTCGTGCCGGCACCGCCAGATCTTCTGCGCGTTGCGCCACGCCACGTTGCGGGTGTACTCGACGAGTTCGCCCTGGTACCAGTCGTCGATGTCGCCGTTCACCATGTCGATCATGAGCTGCCAGTTGTCCAGGTAGCCCCGGCGCAGCACCGGGATCCGCTCGGCGAAGATCTCGTTGATCTCCAGGTAGTCGCGGTGCTGGTCACTGCCGTCGACCGGCTCGGACTCCAGGCTGTCGAACGTGGTGACCAGCGCGAACGGCAGGTCGTAGTTGATGTGCGCGTTCACCCCGGCGGCCGCCGACGGCAACGGCCGGGCGTCCGGGCCGCGCATCCGCTTGAACAGGCACGACCACGCCCTCGGGGTGCTCGGGCTGGAGTCGGTCCAGTAGCGCAGCGCGTCGAAGTACCGGGCGGCGAACTCCACGTCCAGCCGGGCCAGGAAGGCCGGGTCACTGAACCGGTCGTCGTACAGGCCGTCCAGGACGGTGCTGGTGATGACCAGATAGAGCTTGTTGAAGTCCGCCAGCGGGCAGCTCGCCTCCAGCGGAGGCAGCCGGACCAGCAGGTCCTGCAGCTTGGTGAGGTGGTCGACGACGGCCGGCACGTCGGCGGGATGGTCGGCGAGCAGCCCGACGATGTCCTGGTGCACCGGACCCCAGACCGGTTCCGTCATTGTCCCCTCCACAGTGGCCGGCGCCCCCACAGCGCCCCCATCAACGACGGACAGCCTGCCAGCCGCGGTACGCCGGCCGGATCAGTAGAACGACGTATTCGCCCGCCCCGCCGGCGGGCGCTACTCAGGACGGTTGCGCAGGTAGATGGCGCTGGCCTGGACCCGGGTGCGGACCTGGAGCTTGTCGAAGATGTGCGACACGTGCACCCCGATGGTCCGCTCGCTGATGAACAGCCGCTGCCCGATCTCCTTGTTGGTCAGCCCCTCGGCCACCGCGGCCAGCACCTCCCGTTCGCGAGCGGTCAGCGCGGCCAGCTCGTCGACCACCGGGCCGTCGGCCGGCGGGGCGGACCGGGGCAGGGGCACCGGACGGGCGGCCAGCTCCCGCTCCTCCAGGGTCACCCGGGCCCGCCCGGCCAGGGTGCGGATCTCCGAGCTCAGCGGCGCCGCGCCCAGCGCCTGCGCCGTCCGGTACGCCTGGCGCAGCAGCTTGCCGGCGGTCGCCACCCGGCTGCGCCGGGCCAGCAGCGCCTCGGCCTGCCGCAACCGGGAGTACGCCGCCGGATAGGGGTGGTTGCGCCGGTCCCACTCGATCGCCGAGTGGGCCCACAGCTCCGGGTCGCCCCGACCGTCGTCGAGCCGGCTGATCTCGGCGGCGCAGAGCGCCAGGAACCCGTCGGCCACGTAGCGCACCGGGGCGCCGGCCTTCTCGCTCTTGCGGGCCACCCGGTCGACCACCTCGCGCAGCCGGCGCACCGCCGTCGGGTCCACCTCGACGGTGCGGCTGGCGGACGCCTCGGCCTCCGCGCGCAACCCGTGCCAGGCCAGCGTGGCCAGCACGATGACGTCGTCGGAGCGGCTCTCGGTCAGGCCCCGCTGGACCGCCTGCCGGGCCAGGTCGTGCCGGCCCTGCCACATGGCCAGCCCGGCGCGCAGGATCAGCATCGGCAGCACGTGCCGGGCACCCCCGCCGGCCAGCACGGTGGCCACCGCCTCCAGGTCGCGGTCGGAGGCCTCGACGTCGCCGTACCCGACCGACAGCCGGCAGCGGGCCAGCAGCAGCTCCACCGCGTCGGCGCCGGACGGGCGGTGCCGCAGCGCCGCGGCGACCACCTTCTCCGCCTCGGCCCACTGTCCCACCCGGAACAGGCCGTTGGTGGCGATCGCGAGCAGCCGGGTCTCCCAGGTGCGGCCCAGCCCCAGCTCGGCCACCCGCTCCGCGCCCCGGCGGGCCACCACCACCCCCTCCTCGAGGATGTTCAGCGGCCCGGTCAGCAGCTCCGCCAGGTGCAGGTACGCGCACGCCACGTCCTCCGGGCGGCCGGAGCGCTCGGCGGTCTCCAGGGCCCGCCGCATCACGGTCAGCCCGGTCTCCGGATCCTCCAGGTACGCCTCGCTGTAGCCGAGCGCGGCGCTGGCCAGCACCACCTCCGAGGCGGCGCCGGGCACCGCCGCGGCGAGCAGCAGCGCCTCCCGGGCCTGGTCGCCCGCCTCGGCGTACCGGCCCAGGTGCAGCAGCAGCTCGGCCAGGTGGGCGGCGGCGGTGGCCCGCTCCTGCGGCGTGCAGTCGGCCGACTCCAGCGCGCGCCGGTACTCGGCCTCGGCCGGCGCCGAACGGCCGGCGGCCGCCAGGTAGCGGGCCCGCCGGATGTGCAGCGCGCAGGCCGGCGGGCCGTCCGAGGCCCCGGCCAGCTCCTCCAGCAGGTCCAGCGCGCGGGCGTGCTCGCCGCAGTGGTGCGCCGACTCGGCGGCGTGGGTGAGCAGCTCCGCCCGGTCCACCCCGGCCGGCGCGGCCCGGTCCGGGTCGGTCGGGGTGGCCAGCTGCAACGCCACCGACCAGTGCCGGTGCGCCTCGGCGTAGCCGTGCAGCCGCTCCGCCTCCCGGGCGGCGGCCATCGCGGCGGGCAGCGCCCGGGCCGGCTCACCGGCCAACCGCCAGTGGTGGGCCAGCCGGGCCTGGTGCAGCTCGCCGGTCGCCGAGGTCAGCGCCTCGGCGTAGCGGCGGTGCAGCACGGCCCGTTCGGCGGGCAGCAGCTCGTGCGCCAGCACCTCGGCCACCAGCCGGTGTTTCAGCCGGTAGCCGTCGTCGGCGCCGACCAGCAGGCGGTGCGCCACCGCCGCGCGGACCGCCTCGATCAGCTCCTCCTCGGGCAGCCGCACCACCTGTGCCAGCAGCCAGTGCTCGACCGGCTCGACGCCGGCGGCGACCGCGTGCACCACCGCGTGCGCGTGCTGCGGCAGCGCGTCCACCCGGGACAGGAAGACCTCGCGCAGCGTGTCGGAGAGCCCGTGCCGGCCGTCACGCAGGTCGCGGGCCAGTTCCTCGACCACGAACGGGTTGCCGCCGCTGCGCTGCCACATCCGGTCGGCGGCCTCCGGCGCCAGCGGCGCGCCCGCGATCGCGGCGGCCAGCTCGTCGGTGCCGGCCCGGTCCAGTGGCGCCAGGTCGACCACCCGCACCGAGCGCAGCCGGCGCAGCTCGGTGAGCACCCGGCGCAGCGGGTGCGCGCCCTGCAGGGACTCGGCGCGGATCGCGGCGAGCACCGACAGGTGCAGGTCGCCGAGGCCGGCCAGCAGATAGAGCAGGAGCTGCCGGGTGCTCCGGTCGACCCACTGCAGGTCGTCGAGGACGAGGACCAGCGGGCGGCCGCCGGAGACCAGGTGCAGCCCTCGGGTGACCCGCTCCAGCAGCGCGCCCGCGCCGTCCGGGCCGGGCGTCTCCTCGTCGAACACCTGGAGCAGGCCGCGCACCGCGGCCGCGGTGCGCGCCTCGGCCGGCTCGGCGTCGAAGCGGCGCAGCGCCTGACGCAGCGGGTGCAGCGGCGAGGCGTCGCCGATGTCCAGACAGGAACCGGTCAGCACCAGCGCGCCCGCCTGCCTCACCCGCTCGCTGACCTCGGTGAGCAGCCGGGTCTTGCCGACGCCGCTCTCGCCGGTGAGGAAGACCGCCGCGGTGCTGCCCGGCGTGACGGCGTCGAGCAGCGCCGACCGCAGCGACGCGACGGTGTCGGCACGGCCGACGAGCGGCGCGGTGTCCACATCGCTGGCCATGGCACGCAGCCTAGTCACCGCTTCCCGCGCCCTTCTACGGGCTCGGTGCCCTTGCGGTACCTCTCGCGTCGACATTGCGACTAAAGGTTGCGGGTGGTCGACATACGTCGTCCTACCGATCCCCCGACGACCCGGTGGTGAAAGTCTCCGGAGGTCGTCAGGCAGCGGACGGGGGGAAAGGGTGGGCACGATGCCAATGACCTCGACCGTGGGGTGTCGGGATGCCGTCACGCGCTGGCCGGTGCCCGAGGAGCGGCGGACGGTCAGCGTGCTCTTCGCTGACATCGTCGGCTCGACCGGGCTGGTGGAACGGCTCGACCCGGAGGACGTCCGGGCGCTGCAGCGCGCGTACTTCGGCACCGTGGCCGGGGTGCTGCGCCGGTGGCACGGCGTGGTGGAGAAGTACGTCGGCGACGCGGTGATGGCCCTGTTCGGGGTGCACGGCTCGGACGGCTTCGACGCGTACCGGGCGGTGCGGGCCGGGCTGGAGATCCAGGACGCGCTGGCCCGGCGGGCACCGGCCGGCGTCCGGCTGCGGGTCCGGGTCGGGGTGGCCACCGGCGAGGTCCTGGTGGATCTGGCCGGCACCCGGGACGGCGGGCACGGGGCCGCCAGCGGCGCGGTCATCACCGCCGCGGCGCGCCTGCAGGAGTACGCGCCGCCGGGCGGGGTGGTGGTCTGCGCCGCCACCCAACGGGCCACCGTCGGCCTGCTCGACCTGCGCCCGGCGGCCGCGATGGCGCTCGCCGGCCGGCCGGCGCCGCTGGATGTCTGGCGGGTCGCCGGGCTGGCCCGGCCCCGCCGGCCGCGCCACCGGGGCCGGCTGGTCGGCCGCCGGCGGGAGCTGGCCACCGCCGGCGACGAGATCAGCCGCGCGGTGCGGGACCGCCGGCCCCGCTGGGTCTCCCTGGTCGGCCCGGGTGGCAGCGGGCGCAGCCGGCTGCTGCACGAGCTGGCCCGGGCGGTGTCGACGGTGGACGGCCGGCCGGTCCGCTGGTACGTGGCGCACTGCCCGCCGTACCCGCGGGGCGATCTGGCGCCGCTGGCCGACATGGTCCGCGCCTTCGCCGGGCTCCGCGACGGCGATCCGCCGGCAACGGTACGGCGGCGGCTGGCCGGGGCGCTGCACGGGCTGCTGGCGCCGCACGGGCGGGCCGAGGCGGTGCAGGCCCTGGCCGACCTGGTGACCGCGCAGGCGGACACCGCGGCCGGCCGCGGCGCGCAGGCGTGGCGGGAGGTCCTGCTCGCGCTGGCGGCGGAGCAGCCGGTCGTGGTGGCCGTCGACGACCTGGACCGGGCGGCCGCGCCGCTGAACCGGTTCCTGCACCTGCTGTTCGCCGCCGCGACGCGACGGTCGCTGCCGCTGGCGGTGGTGGCCACCCATGGGCCGGGCTGGGCGGACCTGCTCCCCGGCGCGGCCGGCCGGCGCCGGCGGGTGCCGCTGCCCGCGTTGGGCGCCGTCGACACCGGGCGGCTGCTGCGCCACCTGCTGACCCGGGCGGACCGTCCGGCCGCGCTGGCCAACCGGTTGCTGCCGCTGGTCGGCGGCAACCCGGCCGTGGCGGGCGCGTACGTGGCGGCCCTGGACCGCGACGGCGTGCCGGCCGGCGTACCGGAGCCGGTACGCCGCCTGGTGGACGTCCGGCTGGACCGGCTGGACGGGGAGCAGCGGGCCGCGCTGATGGCGGTGGCGCACCACGGGGCGACCGCCGACGCGCACCTGGTGGCCCGGCTGCTCGACTGGCTCGCGGCGGACGCCGAGCCGGTGCTGCGCGCGCTGGCCGGCACCGGTCTGCTGCGCCGCGTCCCGGGCGGGTACGCGGTCGCCGAACCGGCGGTGGGCCGGGTGGCCCGGGACCGGCTGCCCCGCGCGCTGCGCGCCGAGTTCACCCGCCGCCTGCCGGACGGGCCGCACCCGGTGCCGGCGGGCGCCGAGGGCGGGCCGGTGCGGCCGGCGTGCCACGCCGAGCCCGGGTCCTGCCCGGGTCGGGCCGGTACCCGCGCCACCGCGGCGGCCGGCGCCGCCGGTGGGGACCGGGTGCGCCGGGCCCGGCGCGCGGTCCGGGGTCGAGCGGGGCTGGCGGTCGCGGGCCGCCCGGGCGGGCCGGTGCCGACTGAGGGGGCGGCACCGGTCCGGACGGCTGGCTCTGGCCGACCCGGGCCGGGCGACCGGCCACGGGTGGGGGCCGCCGCCGATGGGGCCGACGGCTCGGCTCCGGTCCCGGACCCCGGTGGGCCGGCGGACCGGGCCGGCCGGCGGGCCGGGGGTGCGCCCGCCGAGGCGACCGGCGCGGCCCACGGCCTACGGCCCGACGGCCGCGAGCCGGCCGGGCCGGGGCGCGCACCGGCGGTGCCGCCGGTGCCCGGGCCGACCGGCCCGGGGGCCGCGCTGCGGGCGGTGCCGGCGACCGGGCCGACGGGGGCCCGGCAAGCGGTGGCCCCGGCCGGGCCGAGGGGGGCCCGGCAAGCGGTCGCCCCGGTCGAGCCGGGGGAAGGCCGCGGGGCGGAGGCACCGGTGGGTGTGCCGGTCGCGGCGGTGGGCGGTCGACCTCCGACGGTCGGGCCGCCCGCGCCGGACCGGCAGCGCCGGCCGGCCCGGGCGGCGCGCCCGGGCCGGCCTGCGGCGCGGACCCGGGACACCGGCGGCGATCCGGCACGGGCCGCCTGAGCCGGCGCCCGGGTCGGAGCGGGCACGGGGCCACTCCGACCCGGGCACCACGCCGGGCGGACGGCGGGACGCCGCCGACCGGCCGGCCACGGGGCACGTCCGGCCGGCGACACGGCGCGGCCGGCGGCGGACCCGCGCCGACTGGACGCGGCCGACCGCACGGAACGGCTCGGCCGTGCGCCGCACGCGGTGCGCCGGCGGCGGTTGCGGAGTCAGCGCTCGGCGAGGAAGGCCAGCGTGCGGTCCCAGGTGAGCGCGGCCGCGAGCGGGTCGTGGTCGGCCAGGTCAGGATCGGTGTAGAGGTGGCCGGGGCCCGGGTAGCGGTGCACGGACACCACCGCGCCGGCGTCCGCCATCGCACGCTGCCACTCGTCCACCTCCTCCTGCGGCTCGTACTCGTCCGGGTCGGCGAGGTGCAGCTGGACCGGCAGGCCGGGGCGGACCGACTCGGGGTCGCCGCCGGTGCCGTGCAACAGGAGCAGCGCGGCGGCGGCCGGCCGCTCGGCGAGCAGCGCCCCGGCGACGCCGGCACCCATCGAGAAGCCGGCGAGCACGGCCGCGGCGGGCAGCTCGGCCGCCGCCGCCCGGGCCCGCTCCAGGACGGCGTCCCGGCCGACCTTCTCCAGCAGCGCGAAACCCTCCTCGACGGTGTCGGCGGCGGGCAGTCCGTACAGGTCGGGGGTGGTCACCTGGTGACCGGCGGCGCGCAACCGGTCGGCGGCGGCCGACACCGCGGGCCGCAGCCCGTAGACGGAGTGCAGGAGCAGGATGTGTGCCATCGGCCCATCCTGTCGCACCCCACCGACACGATCGGCCGGCACGCCGGTCAGCCGCGGGCGATGGTGCGGCTACGGCCGCGGAACTCGGCGACCACCTCGCCGTCGCGCCAGACGGTGACGTCGTAGATGCCGCTGCGACCGTGCCGGACCCGCTCGGTGGCCCGCGCCTCGAGCAGGTCGCCCTCGTGGACCGGGCGCAGGAAGCTGATCTCGCCGCCGGCCGCCACGGTCACCGGTCCGTGGCTGTTGCAGGCCAGCGCGAACGCGGTGTCGGCGAGCAGGAAGACGAACCCGCCGTGGCCGATGGCGTGGCCGTTCAGCATGGCCGGGGTGACCCGCATCCGGGCCACCGCCGCGCCGTCACCGGCGGAGACCAGCTCGATGCCGAGCCCCTTGGACGCCACATCGGCGTCGAACATGTCGTGGGCCGGGGTGCGGCCGTCGTTCCCCGCCATCTCAGCGACCCCGCCGCTGGTCCACGATCCGGCGCATCTTGCCCATCGACCGTTCCACCCCGTCCGGCTCGATGACCCGCACCGCCACGCTGACGCCGATGGTGTTCTTCACCTGCTGCACCAGGGCCACTCCGGCCCGCTCGGCCTCGTCGGCGGCCACCCCGGGCCGGCGCTCCACCTTCACCGTGAGGGTGTCCATCCGGCCCTGCCGGTCCAGCACGCACTGGAAGTGCGGGGAGAGCGCCGGGGTCCGCAGGATCAGCTCCTCGATCTGGGTCGGGAAGACGTTCACCCCCCGGACGATCATCATGTCGTCGGTCCGGCCGGTGATCTTCTCGATCCGCCGCATGCTGCGGGCGGTGCCCGGCAGCAGCCGGGTGAGGTCCCGGGTGCGGTAGCGGACCACCGGCATCGCCTCCTTGGTCAGCGAGGTGAGCACCAGCTCACCCCGCTCGCCGTCGGGCAGCACGGCGCCGGTGACCGGGTCGATGATCTCCGGGTAGAAGTGGTCCTCCCAGAGGTGCAGCCCGTCCTTGGTCTCCACGCACTCGACGGCCACGCCCGGGCCCATCACCTCGGAGAGGCCGTAGATGTCGACCGCGTGCATGTCGAGGCGCTGCTCCATCTCCCGGCGCATGTCCTCGGTCCACGGCTCCGCGCCGAAGATGCCGACCTGCAGGGAGGTCGACCTCGGGTCGACGCCCTGGCGTTCCAGCTCGTCGACGATGGCGAGCATGTAGCTGGGGGTGACCATGATCACCTCGGGGGTGAAGTCGCGGATCAGCATCGCCTGCCGCTCGGTCATCCCGCCGGAGACCGGGATGACCGTGCAGCCCAGTTCCTCGGCGCCGTAGTGGGCGCCGAGCCCGCCGGTGAACAGCCCGTAGCCGTAGGCCACGTGCACCCGGTCGCCGGGGCGGCCGCCGGCGGCCCGGATCGAGCGGGCCATCAGCTTCGCCCAGGTGTCCAGGTCCCGCTTCGTGTAGCCGACCACCGTGGGCCGGCCCGTGGTGCCCGAGGAGGCGTGCAGCCGGGCCACCTGCTCCCGCGGCACCGCGAACATCCCGAACGGGTAGTTCTCCCGCAGCTCGGCCTTGCCGGTGAACGGGAAGCGGGCCAGGTCGGCCAGGTCGCGCAGGTCGTCCGGGTGCACCTCGGCGGCCTCGAACGCCCGCCGGTAGTGCGGCACGTTCTCGTAGGCGTGCCGCAGGGACCAGCGCAGCCGCTCCAGTTGCCGGGCCCGCAGCTCGTCGACGCCGACCCGTTCGACGGGTTCCAGCTCCTCCGGACGAGGGGTGCGGTCCTGCACGGTTGCCTCCTGCGCGACGGCCCCGACGCCGCCGCGCGCCGGGCGATGCCGATCACCGTACGCCCGTACGGCCCGTCCTGCCAGGTCAGCTGGGCGGCCATCGCCGGCCACCGATCCGGGCGGCGGCCCGGCGCGGAAGGCGCCGGGCCGCGGGGAGGTGCGCCGACGGTCAGGGGTTCTCCGGGTCGAGGCCGCGCTCGCGCAGCAGCGCGTCCAGCTTCGCCTCCATCCGATCGTCGGACTCGCGGGACTGCGAGGAGCCCCAGTAGTAGAAGAGGGCCAGCCCGGCGGCCTGCCAGACCAGTTGGAGGAACTCCGACTGCCAGTTCTCGAAGGTGCTGGCGAAGAACTGGGGCAGGAACTCGCTCCAGGCGAAGGACTGCCCGTGCTGGCTGGCCTCGTTGCTCTCCACGGCCATCTGGAAGACGAACTGGCCGAGCCAGGAGAACAGGAACAGCGCCCCGGTGACCAGGGCGAAGGAGTACGCCTTGGGCCATCGCGGCTTGCGGAACGGCGGGCCCTCCCGCCCGGCCCGGCGGCCACCCCCGTTGCCGCCGGTGACCCGGGACCGCGCCGAGCGGGTGCCGGTCGTGGTGCTGCCTCCCGACATCACGGAACCCCCTTCCGTCACACGTCGATCACCTCCCGCATGTGCCCCGGGCCGGTCGTCCCGAAACCGCCTCGACCAGCGCCGGCGCCGGCAGGCGCGGCGGAGTCGGGTGGCGCCGGAGCCGGCAGGCGCGGCGAGGTCGGGTGGCACGGGCGGCCCGGCCGGGGCGGCGGGGCCCGGCGTTATGCTCGGCGGGACCGGCGGTGGGGCCCGCCGTCCCGGGACCGGCCGGGAGAACCGCGACACCCTCGCCGACGGTCCCTGCCAGTGCTGCCCGTCCTGGTGGGGAGGCTCCGTGACCGGACCGTCCGAGCGCCGCGTCGATCCCGACGTCGACCTTCGCGTCGATCCCGACGTCGACCTTCGGGTACCCGCCGACCGCGGCGAACTGGCCGCGCACCCGGCCGCGGTGCTCGGCGCGGTGGCCGCCGGCGGCGCGCTGGGCGCGCTGGCCCGGGCCGGCGCGCAGGCGTTGTTCCCGCACTCGCCGACCGGCTTCCCGTGGGCCACCCTGGGCGTCAACGTCAGCGGCTGCCTGCTGATCGGCGTGCTGATGGCGGTGCTCACCGCCCGCCCGGCCGGCCCGCTGGCCCGGCCGTTCCTCGGCGTCGGCGTGCTCGGCGGGTTCACCACCTTCTCCACCTATGTCGTCGACGGGCAGCGGGCGGTGCTGGCCGGAGCGCCCGGCACCGCGCTGGCGTACCTGGCGGCGACCCTGGTCGGGGCGCTGCTGGCGGTCGCCGCCGGTGACGCCCTCGCCGCCCGGCTGCTGGCCCACGCCGGAAGCGCGCCCCGGTGACCGCGCTGCTGATCGCGCTCGGCGCGGCGCTCGGCGCCCCGCTGCGGTACCTCACCGACCGGGCCGTGCAGGCCCGCCACGACTCGCCCGTGCCGTTCGGCACACTGACGGTGAACGTGGCCGGCTCGTTGATCCTCGGTCTGGTCGCCGCGTTGCCGACCGACCCGGCGGTGACCGCGCTGCTCGCCACCGGGTTCTGCGGCGCGCTGACCACCTGGTCGACGCTGAGCTACGAGACGCTGCGACTGCGCCGGGCCGGCAACCGCCGGCTGGCCCTGGCCTACCCGCTGGCCAGCATCGCCGCCGGGCTGGCCGCGGCCACCGTCGGCTACGCGCTGGCCCGCGCGGTCACCGGCTGACCGGCGCCGGCGGGCCGGCCGGTACGTGCCGCCGGCGCCCCGGCGCGGGTCAGCCGCACCCCGCCCGGGCCGGCACGCCACCCGAGGCGGGGCGGACCCGGACCGATAGCATCCACATCGGCTGTGGAACGTCCGCCACCGACCGAGAGGAGTCGCCGCCATCGACGCTCTCGCACCCACGCGGCTGGCCGGCCGGGTCTGGTTGTTTCCCGGCGACCCGGATCCGCTGGCGGTCCGGCCGACCGTGGCGGTCGTCGCCGACGAGCGGGGAAGCACGCTCGTCGACGCGGGCCAGAGCCCGGCGCACGCCCGCGAGATCCAGGCCGGGCTGGCCGCCGCGGGGCTGCCCGAGCCGCGCTGGCTGGTCTACACCCACCACCACTGGGACCACGTCTGGGGCGCCTGCGCGTGGCCGGGCGTCGAGATCGTCGGGCACGAGGCCGGGGTGGCGCCGCTGCGCGCCGAGGCGGCCCGGCCGTGGAGCCACCGCTACCTCCGCGAGCAGGTACGCGAGAACCCGCTGCTCGGCCACAGTTTCCGGGCCCGGGCGCTCGCCGTGGACTGCTGGGACGGGTTCGCGGTGCTCCCGCCGGCCCGCACGTTCGCCGACGAGCTGACCCTGCCCACCGGTGTGCTGGTCCGGCACGTGGGCGGCGGGCACGCCCCGGACTCGGCGGTGGTGCTGGTGCCGGATTCCGGGGTGCTGCTGCTCGGCGACTGCTGGTACCCGCCCCCGGCGCACCTGCGTAGGCCGGAGGACGGACCCGACCTGGCGATGGCGCGCGGCCTGCTCAGCGACGACGTCGACTGGTACGTCTCGGCGCACGACGAGCCGGTGCGGCTGGCCGAGGCACGGGCCGCCCTGACCGGCTGACGACGCCGGTGCCACGGAGGCCGGCGGGTGCGCTCAGGGCCAGGTCCGCGCCGACGCGGCGAACGTCTCGGGGTCGCTGTGCACGGGCACCACGCAGAGCAGGTGGCCGCCCGGGGCGCGCAGGGTGAAGGCGTCCTTCCAGCGGGTCACCAGTTCCGCGCCCAGCGCCGTCAGTCGGGCCACCTCCGCCTCAAGGTCGTCGGTTTCGATGTCGACGTGGTAGCGCGGCGCGTCATCGACGGCCTGGACGACGGTGAACAGGCCGGGCGCGGCGTCGATCAGGGCGGTGAACTGCTCCTCGCCGGGCGCGGGATAGGGCTGGGCACCCAGCGCCGCGGACCAGAAGCTCACGGTCGCGTCGACGTGCGCGGCAGGTGTGTCGATGAGAATCCCGACCAGTCGGCTGCGGTGCATGGCGGGAGGCTATCAACGATGCCCGATCCCGTCCGCCCCGTGCCGATCGGCGGCCCCGTCGACTCCCGTCCGCGGCGGGTCAGCGGGCGAGGACGGCCGCGGGGGCACCGACCGGTTGGGCCGGCCGTCGCGGCCGCCTGCGCAGCGCCGATTCGACCACGGCCAGGTTGATCACCCAGGCGGCGACCATCAGCGCGACCCGGCCGAGGCCGCTCGGCTGGCCGGCCAGCAGCATCCAGGGCAGGTGGGTCAGGACCTGGGTGCCCGCGCCGAGACCGAGCGCGTAGCCCCGGGCCATCCAGGCCCGGTGCCGGGCGAGATCCCGACGCCGGACGGCGGCGACGCCGAGCACGATGCAGCCGGCCATGGCCACGCCGACGACGAGCCGGATCGGGGTCAGGAGCACGTGGTCGAAGGGCGGCCGGGGATAGCACGCCGCCATCCACACGCCGGACAGGGCCGCGGCGAGCCCGCAGGGAATCAGCAGCCGCCCCGCCAGCCGGTGCCAGCCGGGCCGGCGGCGGCGGAGGCCGCGGGCGAACTGGAGGGCGCCCAGCAGGCAGTACAGGGTCGCGCCGACGATGTGCACGAGCACCGGCACGGGCGAGGCGAGGAAGCGGGCGTTTTCCGGCGTCACCGTCGCGCCGCCGGTGATCTCGGTGAGCCGGGCCGCGCCGGCGATGACCGGTACGGCGCTGAGCAGGATCAGGCCGGCCGGCACCAGCCAGTCCCGGGTGCGGGTGGAGTTCATGGCGACCCCGTCCGTTGAGGTGTACGGCGTACACGTCTCCGGCCAGGCTAGGGTGTACGCCGTACACCGTCAAGGGTGGACGGCGACCGGGTCAGCGGGCGTGGCGCTCCGGGTGGGCGCGGTTCCAGGCCCGCATCCGCTCCGGATAGCCGGTGCGGGCCGCCTCGTAGAGCGGGATCCCGTGCCGCTGGGCGATCTTCGCGGCGACCCGGGGCGAGCCGGTCCGGCGCCGGATCCACTCGCCGTCGTGGGCGATCGCGACCACCGTGGTGTCGGTGGCCGTGGTCTCCGGCTCCAGGTAGAACTCGACCCCACGGCGGCTGGTCGCGAACGCCGCCAGGGCGGCCAGGTCCTCCCGGTTCGCCTCGCGGTCGAGCTTGGTCGGGGTGGTCGGGTCGGTGGCCCGGCGGCTGAACCAGCCCATCTCCGGCTCCTCTCCTCGGCGTGCCTCCCAGTGCAGCACCGGTACCTGTCAACGCGCTGCGAGCCGGGTGACAGTCAGCTGAGCCCTCTCCGCCACCCACCGGGCGGCCGGCGACGGGCGGCGGGCGGGCGCCGACCGGAGCCCGTCCCGCCCCTCAGCGGGCCGGCGGGCGCAGGACCGGGACCAGGGCGAGGATCGGCAGCAGGAGCAGCGGCACCAGACCGAGGGCGGGCAGGATGCCCAGGTGGTCGCCGAGGAAGCCGAGCAGCGGCGGGCCGGCGAGGAACGCGGTGTAGCCGATCATCGCGACCACGCTGACCCGGGTCGGCGCGCGGTCCTCCTCGTCGGCGGCGGCGCTCATCCCGACCGGGAAGCCGAGCGAGGCACCGATGCCCCAGAGCACGACGCCGACCACGGCCAGGGCGCCGGAGCCGGCCAGCACGGCGCAGGTGGACCCGGCGACGGCCAACCCGATGGTGCCGAACAGCACCGGCACCCGACCCCACCGGTCGATCGCCACGGTGCCGGCGGTCCGGCCCAGCGTCATCCCGACCACGAACACCCCGAAGACGGCGGCGCCGGCGGCCTCGCTCACCCCGTACCCGTCGACGAACGCGACCGCCAGCCAGTCGTTCGCACTGCCCTCGGTGAACGCCATCACCAGCACGAAGAGGCCGATGAGCAGGGTGCGCGGCTCCCGCCAGGTGGCCAGCAGCGCGCGGCGGTGGTCGGTCGGCCGGGCCGAATCGGCCGACTCGGCCGGCGCGGCCAGGAAGGCACGGACACCGAGCAGCGTGCCGGTCAGGACCAGCACCGCGATCACCGGCAGGTGCCAGCCGACCGGCACGCCCAGCCGCGCGGCCCCGGCGCCGAGACCGGCGCCGGCCACCGAGCCGAGACTCCAGGCGGCGTGGAACCGGGGCATGATGGTCCGGCCGAGGCGCTTCTCCACCGCCGCGGCCTCGACGTTCATCGCCACGTCGCAGGCGCCGGAGCCGTACCCCACCGCGAAGAGGCCGACCACGACGCCGATCAGCGAACCGGCCAGGCTGGCCGAGAGGCCGACGACGGCCAGGCCGAGCGCGAGCAGGGCGGTCGAGGCCGCCACGGTACGGGCCGGGCCGAGCCGCAGGGTGACCAGGCCGGCGGTGGACATGGCCACCAGCGCGCCGGCCGACATGGCCAGCAGCAGCAGGCCGAGCCGCCCGGCGCTGAGCCCGAGCGCCTCGCGGGCCGCGGGCACCCGGGAGAACCAGGTGGCCACCGCCAGCCCGTTGAGGGCGAACACCGTCGCCACGCCGTTGCGGGCGGCCACGACCGCCCACGGGGTCGCGCCGCGGGCCTCGGCCGGCGCGTTGATGGTGCCGCTCACCGTGCTGGTGTCCTCTCCCCCAGGGTTGGTCCGACGACCATCGCACACCTGAGAGCGCTACCACCACAAACGCCCCCACCCCTTACCCCGGCCGGCCCGGACCGGGCATGATGCCGGCAGAACGGCCAGCACGGGGAGGACCAGACATGCAGCCACCGACCGCCCGACCGGCGACCCTCGACGACGTGGCCCGCGCGGCCGGGGTCTCCCGGGCCACCGCGTCCCGGGTGCTCGGCGGCTACGGGTTCGCCTCGGTGGACGCCCGGGACCGGGTACGCGCCGCCGCGGACCGGCTCGGCTACGTGCCGAACATCACCGCCCGCGCGCTGGTCCGGGGCGCCGGGGTACGCCTCGTCGTGGCGGTCTCCGGCACCGACGCCACCGTGCTCGACGATCCGTACGTGGACCGCCTGGTGGGCGCGGCGGCCCGGGTGTGCGCCCCGCACGGGGTCGGCGTCGCCCTGGAGTGGCTGCCGCGGGACGCCCCGGCCGGGCTGCGCCGCCTCGGCGACGACCGGAGCGTCTGCGGGGTGCTGCTGGTCAACACCACCGCGCCGGTGCTCGACGCGGTGCCCGCCGGGCTGCGCGGGCGGGTCATCTCGATCGGCGCCGGCTCGCCGGACGTCCCCTCGTTCGACGTGGACAACGCGGGCGGCGCCGAGGCGGTGCTGCGCCACCTGCACGCCGGCGGCCGCCGCCGGATCGCCATGGTCACCGGCCCGCGCTGGCTGAGCTGCGCCGAGCGGTCGGTGACCGCGTACCAGCGGCTCATGCGGGGGGCCGGGCTGCCGGTGCGGCTGGTGACCGGCGACTTCACCGCCGCGCGCGGTGGCCGGGCGGCGCTGACGGCGCTGCGCCGCTGGCCGGACACCGACGCGATCTACGCGGTCAGCGACGCCACCGCGCTGGGCGTGATCGCCGCGC
The DNA here is from genome assembly GCF_040655175.1 of Micromonospora sp. NPDC050495. NCBI lineage: Bacteria > Bacillati > Actinomycetota > Actinomycetes > Micromonosporales > Micromonosporaceae > Micromonospora > Micromonospora sp. NPDC050495. The sequence continues at coordinate 67,591 of NZ_JBFAJK010000020.1, forward strand.
TGCGCGGCCGCGGAATCCGGGTGCCGCACGACGTGGCGGTGGCCGGTTTCGACGACATCCCGTACGCGGCGGTGAGCGCTCCGGCGCTGACCACGGCCACCCATCCGGTGGCCCGGATCGCCACCGCGGCGGCGAGCGCGGTGCTGGACGGCCGGCCGGTGCCGCCGGTGACCGCGTTCCCCTCCCGGCTGGTGGCCCGGGAGAGCGCGTAGCGGCAGCCGGGGCGCTCGGAGCACCCGCCGGATCCGTCCCGCCCACGGCAGAACGTCGCTTCGCCCCGCCGCGCGGTCGCGCCCGGTAGCCTCCGGTTAGTCCCGATTCTGACCATTCGGGGGAAGGCGCCCGTCCGATGATCGAATTTCTGCGGTCCGTGCTGGGCATCGACGCGGACACCCTCAACCCCGGCCAGATGGCGGTGCGGGCGGTGCTGACCTTCGTGGTCGCGGTGATCATCGTCCGCCTCGGCCACAAGCGGCTGTTCGGCAAGGGGACCGCGTTCGACCTGGTCGTCGCGATCATGATCGGCTCGGTGCTGAGCCGCGCCATCACGAACACCCTGGGACTGCTCGCCGTCTGGCTCGCCGGCTTCGTGCTCATCCTGCTGCACCGGCTGATGGCGACCCTCGCGTACCACCTGCACTGGTTCGGTCCGCTGGTCAAGGGGCATCCGGTGCTGCTGGTCCAGGACGGGCGGGCCGACCCCGCCGCGCTGCGTGACACGCACATCTCCCGGATGGACCTCGACCAGGCGCTGCACGAGAAGGGCAGCGACGCCGACCTTTCCCGGGTGCGGCTCGCCTACCTGGAACGGGACGGCACCATCAGCGTGATCCCACGCCACGAGGGGCCCCGGATCCTCGAGGTGCGCGTCGACCAGGGCGTCCAGGTGGTACGGATCGCGGTGGAGTGACCGACCACGCCCCGCGCGCCCGGCCGGGCGCCTCAACCGTCCCGGTCGGCGGCGGCGGACTCGATCCGGCGCAGCACCGCGGCCGCCGGGAAGAGCAGCGCGAAGCCGGCGAGTGACGTCGCGATCACCATGACCAGCGTGTCGTTGTCGGCGAAGCCCTGGGTGGCCATCACCGTCGCCGCGGAGATGTTGCGCTGCGCGGTGCCGAGCGCGAGCACGTGCCGGACGTCGCGGTCCCGGCCGCCGAGCAGGAAGCCGATCACGAACGCGCCGACGATCAACAGCACCGGCGCCACGATGGCGCCCGTGGTGAACAGCTCGACGATCGTCGGGACGTTGGCCAGCGTGGTGCCCAGGACGAGCACCACCAGCGCGACGGTGGAGGCGTGGCGGACGATCGGCACCGAACGCCGGGCCAGCGCGGGCCAGCGCGCGCGCACCAGCAGGCCCACCGCGAGCGGCAGCAGCAGGGTGAGCACCAGCGGCACGGCCAGCCCGGCGACCGAGACGTCCGCCTCCGGCAGGACCTGCGGCACGGCGATCGGCGCGTACAGGACCGTGACGGGCAGCAGCAGCACCAGCAGGGTGGCGCTGAGCGCGACCTCGGCCTTGGCCACCGCGGTCAGTTTGATCAGGAAGGGCGCGCCGGCGGTCATCGCGGCCAGGACCAGCCCGGCCTGCAGCGGCCGCTCGAGCGGCCAGAGCCGGATGATGGCGAGCCCGAGAAGGGGGACCAGGACGAAGTTGGCCAGCAACGCCCGCAGCAACTTCGGCACGTCCCGCAGCGGGCCGAGGATCTGCCGGGCCGAGTAGGCGAACCCGACCGAGAGCATCGACGTCACGGCGAACACCAGGACCGCCAGGTTCGCCAGCCCGGACAGCCACTCGCGCACCGTGCTCACGGCGGCTCAGTCCGGTTCGCTGTGCTCGACCGCCTCCGCCGGCACGCCCGGATGCTCCGGCGGGAAGGGCAGCAGGTCGGCGTCGATCCGCGCCCAGGTGGTCCGCAGCTCGTCCAGCAGGCGTGGGTGGTGGCCGGCGAGATCCGCCTGCTCCCGGCCGTCCACGCTCAGGTCGTAGAGCAGATGGAAGGGGCCCGGGCGGCGCGGCCAGTTGCCGAGCACCGAGCGGTCGCGGCGGTCGAACAGGTACTTGTACCGGCCGCGACGCAGCGCACCCTGGTTGGAGGTGCGCCAGAACAGGTCGTGCGCGGGGAAGTCGGCCCCGTCGACCAGCCACGGCACCAGGTTCACCCCGTCCAGCGGGTACCGCTCGTCCGGCACGGTCCCGCCGGCGTCGACGAGCGTCGCGGTCAGGTCCAGGGTGTGCACCGGCGCGTCGGTGACCTGGCCGCCGGCCACGGCGGCCGGCCAGCGCAGGATCAGCGGCACCCGGATGCCCCCCTCGGCGAGATCCCCCTTCTCGCCCACCAGCGGCCAGTTCTTCGACCATCGCTCACCACCGTTGTCGGAGGTGAAGACCACGATGGTCTGCTCGGCGCGCCCGGCCCCGGCGAGCGCGGCGAGCACCCGGCCGATGCCCGCGTCCATCTCCTCGACCAGCTCGGCGTACTTCTCCAGGGACCCGCCGTCCGGGTGGATCAGCGGGGTGGGCACCGGCTCCCGGGCGAACCTGCGGCGGATCTCCGCACTGACGTCGCGGTCCCCCGGCCCCTCCCAGGGCCAGTGCGGCGCGGTGTAGTTGAGCTGCAGATAGAACGGGCCGGCCCGGTCCGCCGCGACGAACTCGGCCGCGCGGTCGGAGATCAACGACGTGTAGTAGCCGGCCTCCGCCACCGGGGTCTCCCCCTCGTACAGGTCGGCCTCACCCGTGGTGTTGATGTGCTCGAAGTAGTCGATCGCCCCGTCGAAGTTGCCGTAGAAGCGCTGGAAACCGATGCGCAGCGGGCTGTACCAGGGCAGCCACCCGCAGTGCCACTTGCCGAACATCGCCGTCTCGTAACCGGCGGCCAGCAGCAACGACGACAGGGTCGGCTGGTCGGCGGGGATCCCGTTGCCCGCCGCGCGCGTGGTCAGCGGCTCCTCCAGGCCGGCCGGCAGCCGGGTGGGATAGCGCCCGGTGTAGAGCCCGATGCGCGTCGACGAGCACCACGGCGAGCAGGCGTAGCCGTGCCGGAACAGCAGGCCCGCGGCGGCCAGCCGGTCGAGATGGGGGGTACGGATCCGGGTGGAGCCGTAACAGCCGAGATCCGCCCAGCCCAGGTCGTCGGCCAGGATGACGAGGATGTTGGGCGGCCCGGACGGCCTTCCCGCACCCGCCACCGTCCCGCTGCCACCGGCCGTCGCCATGTCCCCCTATACCTGTTCGGGGCGGGACCTAACGTCCCGGCACGAACAGGCGCCCGGCGGCGTCGGCGACCCCGGTTCCCGCGGGTGACCAGGGCCGCCAACCTCGAACACCGGCGCGGCGGGCCCGCGCCGTTCTAGCATCGGGTACCGGTCCCGCCCCGGGCGGCCGAGCCGGACGGGACGGTGCAGGGTGATGGCCAGGGAGACCGAGAAGAAGCGCCTGGAGCGCAACTTCACCGACGAGTTGCGGGAACTGCGCGTCGCGCAGACGGGCGTGCAGATCCTCTTCGCCTTCCTGCTCACCCTGCCGTTCACCGCCGGGTTCCCGCGCGTGACCCCGTTCCAGCGCGGCGCGTATCTCGTCGCGCTGGCCTCCGCCGGCGCCGCGACCGCGTTGATCATCGCGCCGGTCGCCCTGCACGCGGCGCTGTTCCGCCGGGGCCGCAAGTCCGAGCTGGTCCGGTACGCGCACCGGCTGTCCAGCGGCGCGCTGGGCTTCCTGCTGATCGCCATGGCCAGCGCGGTGCTGCTGATCACCGACTTCGTGCTCCCGCGGGCCGCCGCGCTGCTGCTCACCGGCCTGACCGCGGTGGTCCTGCTGCTGCTCTGGGTGGGCCTGCCGCTCGCCCGCCGCGACTGGGGGCGGGCGAGGTGACCGGACCCGTGCCAGCGGGGCAACCGGCGCCGGGGTACCGGCACGGCCGGCTGACCGCCCGGCCGGTCACCGTGGCGGCGCCCGGCCCGACCGGCCCGGCCGAGGTCCCCGATCCGGCCGGCGGGCCGCCCGCGCTGCGCCACGTGCCGTCCGGCGGCCCGGGACCGTACCGGCTCGTGCTGCTGCTGCACGGCGCCGGCGGGTCGGCCCGGCAAGGCCTGGACCTGCTCCTGCCGCTGGCCGACGCCCACCGGCTGCTGCTGCTCGCCCCGCAGGCCAGCGCGAGCACCTGGGACCTGATCGCCGAGGGGTACGGCCCGGACGTCGCCCGGATCGACGCGCTGCTGGCCGGGACGCTCGCGGCCTATCCGGTGGACGGCGTGACGCTCGGCGGCTTCTCCGACGGGGCCTCGTACGCCCTCTCCCTGGGCCTGACCAACGGCGACCTGGTCGACGCGGTGCTGGCCTTCTCCCCCGGCTTCGCGGCGCCGCTGGTGACCCAGGGCCGGCCGCGGCTGTTCGTCTCGCACGGCACCGACGACCGGGTGTTGCCGGTGGACGTATGCAGCCGGCGTCTGGTGCCCCGCCTGCACGCCCTCGGCTACCCGGCCGAGTACGCCGAGTTCACCGGCGGGCACGAGGTGCCGGCGGAGATCCGGCGGCAGGCCGTGGACTGGCTGGTGGGCTGAGCCCGGTCAGGGTCCGGGCCGGGCGACGGCCGCGTCGACCCGGCTCAGCACCGTGGCGTCGTCGTCCACCCCGACCCCGCGCAGCAGGTCGATGGCGGTGGCCCGGACCTGGCCGATGATCATGGCGAGCGGCAGCGTCTGGCCGGCGGTGAACAGCCGCCCGGCCGCCCGCACCGCGGTCAGGGCGGCCACGTCGACCCGTTCGGCGTGGGCGTCGGCGGCGGCGTCCTGCCCGGTCAGGTCGGCGGCGAGCGCGTTCCCGGCCGAACGCACCGCCTCGGCCAGGGTCCGGACCGCGTCGCCCAGCTCCGGTGGCGCCGGCGTCGGGCTACGGGTCAGGGTGACCGCCGCGCGGGCCAGGACCCGCACGTTGCGTACCGCGTAGTCGATCTGCCGGATGGAACCCTCCACCGAGCGCAGCCGCCCCAGCTGTGCCCGGCGGCGCAGGTTGAGCCGGAGCGCCTCGCCGGCCGCCCGCACCGCGCCGCGCAGCCGTTCCACCCCGGCGTCGGCGTGCCGGGCCCGCTCCAGCGCGGCCAGCGCCGCCGCGTCGTCGCGGCGGTCCAGCGCACCGGCGATGTCGTCGAGCACCCCGGCCAGGTCATCGAAGGTGTGCCGGAACTCGGCGACCAGCGGCGCGAGCGGCCGCCGGGCGTCGACCAGCTGGCTGGCCACGACGGCCACACCCCCGCCGATCAACGCGTCGACGAACCGGAACGGGATCAGCCCCTGCGTCGGTGGCTCGGCGACCACCAGGTAGAGGGCGGAGACGGCGGCCTGCACGACGGTGACCGAACTGGCGCCGACCGCCACCGCGAGGGTGATGGTGAGCAGGATGACGGTGAGGACCGTCCCGGTGTTCCGCGGCCCGAGCGCCTGCACCACCAGGTCGCCGACCAGCACGCCGGCGGCGACCCCGAGCACCACCTCGACGGCCCGGTGGATCCGCTGGCCGCGGGCCTGACCGAGGACGATCAGCGCGGCGGCCGGGGCGAAGAAGGGCTGCGGGTGGCCGACCAGCCGGGTGGCGAGGATCCAGGCGACGGTGGCCGCCAGGGTGGCCTCGACCACCGGCGGCCAGCCGCGGCGGAGCCGCCCGGCGGCGGCCCGGACGGCGGCGCGGGCCCGCACCGTCGGGCCGGCCCCGCCGCGCCGCCGGCCCCTGCCCCACCGCACCATCGCCGCCTCCCGTCGCCTCGCCCCACCATCCTGCGTCGCGCCGGGGCGGCCAGCAGCGTTGAACACCACGTGCACCCCGTGGGGCCGGTCACGCCGGCCGGTGCCGCACGGCGGATCGCGGCGGGCCAGCATCCGGCCGGCGGGCCAGCATCCGGCCGGCCGCACGGCGGCGGCCCGGACGGCGGCGGCCCGGACGGCGGCGGCCCGGACGGCGGCGGCCGCCGCGCAATTGTGGAAAATGGTCAACCCTTCAGGTTATCGGCCGGCGGAGTTCGCGGCGTCAGCCGAACGGGATGACCGGCCCGTAAGATCGGCGACAGGCATGTGACTGATCGCTGACTGCTGGACGTGATAGCGATCACACACACTGTGCACATGAATAGGAGACTCCGCCGCAGCCGCGTTTTTTCGCTCGCGGTGTGTCTCGCCCTCGTGGCGGCGCTGAGCGGCTGCATGCAACTCAATCTCGGGCTGACCGTGAACGCCGACGACACGGTCACCGGCCAACTCCTGGTCACCGCCGACAAGGGCCTGCTCAAGGGGCGCAACCCCGACGTACCGACGGCCTTCGCCGACATGCGACGGCAGTTGCCCACGCTGCCCGCCGGAGACGAGAGCCGCTACGAGGACGCCAAATACTACGGCGTACAGGTCAGCTACCGGAAAAAGCCGTTGTCACAATTCACCAGCGACAGCGTGAAACTGATCCGCACCGGCGACCGCTACCACTTCTCCTTCCCGCTCGACCCGGACGGTTACGCCGGAAAGGTGCCCGAACTAAATGCGGACACCCGGCGGACCTTCGTCAAACTGATGTCGTTCGAAATCTCGGTGACATTTCCCGGCCGGGTCCTCGACGCCAACGGCACGATCAACGGCCGCTCGGTGACCTGGAAGGTGGACAGCAACCAGAACAAGCCGGCCGAGCTGGTCGCCGAGGCCGAGGCGCCGGGCGGCGCGCCGGCCGCGGCCGACCCCGCCGGCGGCGGCTTCCCCTGGCTGCTGGTGGTCGGCGGCGTACTGGCCCTGCTGCTGGTCGCCGTGGTCGTCATCCTCCTGCTCCGCCGCCCCCGCGGTCCGGGCGCCGCCCCGACCGCCGCCAGCCCGGCGGCCGCCGACCCGGCCGCCGCCAGCCCTGCGCCGGCCCCCCAGGCCGACCATCCGGCCTGACCCGGCCCGGTGCCGCACCACGGGCGGACGGGACCGGCCGCAACCGGCCCGCCCGCCGTACCTCCCCCATCACCCCGAGCACGTAGGCACCACCCGAAGGGAGATCGCCGTGAACGATCTCTTCACCTGGGCCGCGCTGGGCAGCCTCACCGGCGCCAGCGCCGCCACCCTGCTGGCCACCAACGTCATCGGCGGGTTGCTCGGCCCCAGCGGCGACAAGGCGCGCAAGTGGCTCGCGCTGGGCGTCGCGCTCGCACTGTCCTACCTGACCGCGGGGTTCGCCGACGACGCCGGACCGGAAAAGTGGATCATCGCGTTCTTCAACGGGCTGGTCATCTTCTCCGCCGCCCTCGGCATCAACCAGCTGCCACCCGGCAACCGGCAGGCGACGAACGCCTCGCCCACCCAGCTCGCGCAGGGACGCGAGCCCCGCTTCATCCGCTCGTGGGTCTGAAAGAGGTACCCGCCATGGTCTTCGGCATCATCAGCGCCGCTGTACACGTCGGCCTCGGCGCCCTGCTCGGCGGGCTCGCCGGCGGCCCCCTCGGCCTGCTCATCGGGGCGGCGGTCGGGCTGCTGCTCGGCGCCCCCTTCGGCTGGGCGGTCGCCTCGGCCGGCACGTACGGCACGGACGCCCGGGGGATCTTCCTGTTCGTGGTCGACCACACGTGGAGCCTGCTCAACACCGTGGTCGGCGCGCTCTACCTCGCCCTGCACCTGATCTTCGGGCACCAGCTCGACCGGGTGATCTCCCAGGCCAGCGGCCGGGTCAACCTGATCGAGGGGGTCTCCCCGCGGTACGCCACCACGATCGGCACGGTCTGCGCCGGCTCCAGCCCCGGCATCCAGCGCCACGAGGACGTACACGTCTTCCAGGCCCGGCTGCTCGGCCCGCTCTACCTGCCGCTGGTCGTGCTCAACTACGTCCTGTTCACCATCGCCCCGGTGTGGCTGCTCTGGCACGACCACAGCAACGCCCCGATCAACCGGTTCACCCGGTACTTCGAGATCGGCGTCTACCCGCACGTGTGGAACGAGGCCATCGCGTACCGGATCCAGGGGACGCCGCCGCGATGACCGGCGCGATCGAGGCGGCCGTCGCGGACCTCGCGGCCTGGCTGACCGGGGCGGCGGGCACCGCCGTCCCGGTCGGCCCGCCCCGCGACGACCCGGGCGGCGGCCTCACCGTCTGGCCGCTGGAGCTGCGGCCGGTCCGGCCGACCGCGGCCGGCGGCGGGGCGCGCGAGCCGTACCGGTTCGTGCTCCGGTCGCTGCTCGCCGGCGCCGGACCGGACGCGCTGCCGGCACTGGACCGGGTGCTGGCCGCCGCCGCCACGGCCGGCGAACCGGAGGTGGTGCTCGGCACCGGCGATCCGGCGTTCTGGCGGGCGTTCGGAGTGGCGCCCCGGCCGGCGCTGCTGCTCGACGTGCCGGCCCGGATCGACCGGCCGCTGCCCGCCGCGCCGCCGGTACGGCACCCGCTGCGGCTGCGGCAGCTGGGCATGCGCACCCTCGACGGCCGGGTGGTCGGCCCCGAGGCGCAGCCGCTCGCCGCGATGCGGATCGAGGTGCCCGGCACCCCGTACGCCACGGAGACCGACCACGCCGGACGGTTCCGGCTGGTCGGCGTCCCGCACGACCCGGACGCCCCGGACCGGCCGGTGCGGGTGCGGCTGGTCGGGCGGGGCCGGACCCACACCGCCGACCTCGACCCCGCCGATCCCGACCTCGTCATCGTCTGCGCCCCGGACTGACTCCTCAAGGAGGACCGATGCCCACCTACTTCTCCCCCGGCATCTACGTCGAGGAGGTTCCCAGCGGCGCCCGCCCGATCGGCCCCGTCGGCACCAGCACGGCCGCCTTCGTCGGCGTCGCCCCGAACCGGACCGCGCACGTCAACCAGGCCCTGGCGGTCAACAGCTGGTCGGAGTTCGTCCGCCTGTACGCCGACGGCGAGCAGCCGGAGAGCACCCCGCTGGCCCGGGCGGTCTTCGGCTTCCTCGACAACGGCGGCACCCGCTGCTGGGTGGTGAACGTCGGCGAGGGTGGGCAGCTCACCGGCACCGGTGGGCGGCGCGGCGGGCTGCAACTGCTGGAGGCCGTCGACGAGATCTCGATCCTCGCCGCCCCCGGCTACCACGACCCGGTCTCGCACGACGCCCTGATCAGCATGGCCGAGCGGTTGCGCACCATGGTGGCGATCTGCGACCCGCCGCCGGACGTGGCCGACATCTCCCGGCTCACCCGGGTCGGCACGCCGGGCTCCGGCAAGCCCGCCGGCAAACCCGCCGACGGCGCCCCGAAACCCGCCGACGGCGGGCCGAAGCCGGACGACGACGACGGGCCGACCGGCGACCGGCCCCGGCAGTCCGAGTTCGCCACCTTCTACTTCCCGTGGATCAGGGTGCGCGACCCGATCAGCGGTGAGCTGGTGCTCACCCCGCCGAGCGGGCACGTGGCCGGCATCTGGGCCCGGACCGACGCGCTGCGCGGCGTGCACAAGGCGCCGGCCAACGAGCCGGTACGCGGCGCGGTGGACCTCGGCTACCTGGTCACCCGTCCGGAGCACGACGTGCTCAACCCCAAGGGCGTCAACGTCATCCGCTACTTCGCCGGCGAGGGGATCCGGCTCTGGGGCGCCCGTACGCTCGCCGCCGAGGCCAGCGAGTGGCGCTATCTCAACGTACGGCGACTCTCCATCGCCATCGAGCAGGCCATCGCCAACGGCACCCGGTGGATGGTCTTCGAGCCCAACGACTACACCCTCTGGCGATCGATCCGCCGGGACATCGGGGCGTTCCTCACCCGGGTGTGGCGCGACGGCGCGCTGCTCGGGCGTACGCCGGAGGAGGCGTTCTTCGTCAAGTGCGACGAGGAGACCAACCCGGCCGACGTCCGCGACGCCGGCATGGTGGTCGCGCACATCGGCATCGCGGTGGTGAAGCCGGCGGAGTTCGTGGTGTTCAAGCTGAGCCAGTGGGCCGGCGGCACCGAGACCGAGACGATCGGAGGCTGACATGCCGACCACGGCCACCCCGCAACCGGGCGCGCCCGTCGACCCGTACCGGGCCTACCACTTCAAGCTGCTCATCAACGGCATCACCAACGGGCACTTCACCGAGGTCAGCGGCCTGGAGGTGCAGATACCGTCGGTCAGCTACCGGGAGGCGGGCAACGAGCGGATCCGGGCCGTGCCGGGCCAGGTCGAGTACGCCCCGGTCACCCTCCACTTCGGCCTGACCGTGTCCCGCGAGCTGTGGGACTGGGTGAACGCGGCGGCGAAGGGGACGGTGAGCCGACGCAACGTCTCGGTGGTGCTGCTGGACCCGGCCGGCACCGCCGAGGTGCTGCGCTGGAACATGATCAACGCGTGGCCGACCCGGTGGCGCGGCGCCCACCTCAACACCCTCGCGCAGGAGATCGCCATCGAGGCGCTGACCCTCGCGTACGAGGGACTGGAACTGGAGTCCGGCGGTGCGGCCGCGCCCACGCCCGCGTGACTGGCTGGCCCGGGCGCTGCGGGTCACCGCCGACCAGCTCGCCCCGCCCACCGGCCGGGCCGCCGGACGGCCGGCGCCGGGCGATCCCACGCCCCGCCGGCCCGGCGACCCGCCGGAGCACTGGCTGCGCCTGGTCGCCGCGCACGCCCCCGGGCTGCTCCGCGACCTCCCGTACGCCCCGGGTCAGCACCGCCCGCTCGGCCCCGGGTTCCCCGACGACGCGAGCCACCTGGTTCCGGGTGACCGCGCCGCCGGGGAGGGATGGGACGGTACGGACCCGGGGTCGCCGGGCACCGGCGGCGCGGGCGGCGGGCACGGTCGGTGGACCGCCGGCGACCCGGCCGGCCGCCGCGGGCCGGACCGGGACGCGGCGCGGCGCGGGGGCGCCTGGCGCGGTCGCGGCCCGGGGTGGTGGCGGTTGCCCGGCTCGCCGGGGGGTGGCGCGCGGTCCGCGGCTTCCGGTGGTCGGGGTGGTGCCAGGTGGCGGGGCCGACGCGGTGCGGGTGCCGGCGCGCCCGGCGACGCCGTCCGGTGGGACGGCCGTGTCCCCGGGCGGTACGCCCGGCCCGGGCTCAGCAGGCTCCTGGCCCGGTTCGGGTTCGGGGCCGGCACCGGATGGTCCGGTGCGGACGGCGTTGGCCGGTCCGGCGACGACGGCCGGTGGCGCGGCAGCGACGGCGACGGCGACGGCCGGTGGCGCGACGGCGGGCGGTGGCGCGGCAGCGACGGTCGGTGGCGCGACGACGGCGGCTGGGTCGGGTCTGCCGACGGCCTACCCGGCGACGGCGATCATCAGCGCGGCGAGACGGCGGCCCTGCCCGGCGATGGGGCGGCGCGGTCGGGTGGCGGAGGGCTCCGGCTGTCCGACAGCACGTCGCCGACCGGCCGATCTCGCGGCAGGGCCGGCGCGTCCGACGGCTGGGCTGCCGGGTCCGACGATAAGGCTGGCGGGTCCCGTGACCGGGCTGGCTGGTTCGGACGTCGGCGGGGCGGGTCCGACGGCAGGGTCGCTCGGCGCGGCGACGGGACCGGCCGGTCCGGCGGCGGGGTGGTCGGGCCGGAAACCGCAGCCGCCCTGGGCGACCGGACGGCCCGGCCCGGCGGCTGGCAGATCGGGCCCGGCGACGGCACCGCCCGGCCGGGGCTCGGCACGGCGCAGCCCGGCAGCCGCGCAGCGCGGCCCGGCGACGCCACGGCGCGAGCCGGCACCGGCGGCGACCTGCCCGGGCCCGCCGGCGGGTACGTCGTCGACTGGGACTCGGCCCAGCTCACCGCGGCCGGGCGGGGCCCCCGGGTGAACCGGTCCGCACCGCCGTCCGGTGCGGCGGGCACCCCGTACCCGCTCGGCGCCCACGGCGCCCCGCACCCGCTCGGCGGCGCGTACGCGGGTGGCGCGGCGGCGGCCGGTCTCTGGGGGCAGCTGTGGTCGCCAGGGCAGCAACAGACGCCCCCGGAGCCGGGGACGGCGGGTGGCGACGGTCCGGGAGTCGCGCCACGGGGTGGCACGGCGACCGGACAGTGGCCGGCGCTGCCGGACGAGGACGGTGCACGGCAGGCTCGTCCGCCGGCGGCGCGGCGGGCCGTACCCGGGACACCCGTGCGGGACCCGTGGCCGGCGCTGCCCGACGACCGGGAGCTGTGGGTGCCGGCGGCGAGCGCCGCGGACGCCGCGCACCTGCGCCGGCTCGACCGGGAACAGGCGGGCGGCTGATGGAACGCGTCGCCTTCCTCGTGGACGAGTCCGGCACCCGGGTGGACTGCCTGCTCAACCCGGAGACCGTGCAGGTCACCCGGCTGGCCGGGGTACGCCCCCGGGGCGCGCCGGACGGCCGGCTCACCGGGTCCGGTCTGGCCGACGACCCGCTGGTCTTCACCGGTGGCGGGCGCACCGAACTGGTGCTGGACCTGCTCTTCGACATCGACTTCGTGGAGTCCCAGGTCCGCCCCGAGGACGTCCGTGCCCTCACCCGTCCACTGTGGATGCTCGCGGAGAACTCCACCGCCGAGCACGGCTGGCTGCGGCCACCACTGGTCCGGCTGGTCTGGGGCAAGACCTGGAACGTGCCGGGAGTCATCGTGGCCATCGCCGAACGCTTCGACGCGTTCACCCTCACCGGCACGCCCCGCCGCTCCTGGCTGCGGCTGAAGCTGGTCCGGATGGCGGAGAACGCGGAGGCCGCCCAGGCGGGCTTCGAGGAGGAGCTGGCCGCGGCGAGCACCCCGACCGTGCCGCCCGGGTCCGCGGTGGTGGCCGCCGCCGACGGCGCGGCCGAGCCGGGCTGGTCCGGGGTGCGCTTCGACCTGCTCGCCCACGACGCGCTCGGCTCGCCGCTGCGCTGGCGGCTGCTCGCCGAGCACAACCGGGTCAGCGACCCGCTGACCGTGCCGGCCGGCACCGCCCTCGCGGTGCCGCCGCTCACCGCCGCCGGCGCCCCGCAGACCCGGGCCGGGGTCGCCGCCGGGACGGGAGGTGCGCCGTGATCCGGGCCGCCACCGTCACCGTCGACGGCACCCCGCTGGCCGACGCCCGGCGGCTGCGCGGGATCCGCGTCGCCGCCCGGCTCGACCAGCCGACCCAGTGCGAACTCACCCTCGCCACCGCGCCCGGCGCCGCCGCCCTCGACCCGCCGGTACGCCCCGGGGCCGCCCTCGACGTCCGCCTGGACGGCCAGCCGGACGCCCTGTTCAGCGGCGAGGTAACCGGCGTCGAGGTGGAGTACGCCGGGGACGGCGCGGCCCTGCTGCGGGTGCGGGCGTACGACCCGCTGCACCGGCTGCGCAAGCGGCAGGAGCTGCGGGTGTTCGAGTCGGTGACCGCCGCCGAGCTGGCCGCCGAGCTCTGCGCCGACGTGGGCCTCACCGTCGACGCCGACACCGACGGGCTGCGGCTGGACCGGCTGCTCCAGCACCGGCACACCGACCTGGAGCTGCTGCGCGAGGTCACCGGCCGGGCCGGCCTGCACCTGGCGGTGGACGGTGACCGGCTGCGCCTGCTGACCCTCGACGGGTACGGCGAGCCGGTCCCGTTGGCCCTCGGCACGACCGTGCACCTCCTGCGGATCGCGGAGAACCTGGACCGGGCCGGCGGCGAGTCCGTAGCGCTCGGCTGGCACCCGCAGCGCGCCGAGCCGCTGCGCCAGCAGGCCGACGAGGCCCGCTCCGGCCGGCGGGTCCCGCTGCGCCCCGACCCGGGTGAGGTCGGGGCGGACGGCGTGCGTACCGCGGTGGACCAGCCGGGGCGCAGCGACGACGAGCTGGCCGCCCTCGCCCAGGCCGGGCTGGACGCGCGGGTCGCCGCGCTGGTCACCGCCGAGGGCACCGCAGAGGGAGACCCGGCGCTGCGCCCCGGCCGGCGGATCGCCCTGGCCGGCGTCCCCGACCCGGTCGCCGGGGTGTACGTGCTGACCGAGGTGGTGCACACCGTCGACGCGAACGGCCACCTGACCCGCTTCTCCACGGTCCCGCCGGAGCCACCGCCGCCCGCCGCGCCCGCCCCGGCCACGGTCACCCTCGGCACGGTCACCGACGTCGACGACCCCGATCGGCTCGGCCGGGCCCGGGTGACGCTGCCCGCGTACGGGGACCTGGACGCGGGCTGGCTGGCGGTGGTCTGTCCGGGGGCGGGCCGGGGCCGGGGCATCGTGGCGCTGCCCGACCCGGACGACACCGTGCTGGTGGCGTTGCCCGGCGGCGAGCCGGCCGCCGGGGTGGTGCTCGGCTCGCTCTTCGGGACGATCGAGCCGTACGACGCGGGCATCGTCGCCGGCCGGTCCCGGCGCTGGTCGATGCGGACCGGCACCGGCCAGTCGATCGTCATCGACGACGACGGGCGCACCCTGCGGATGGCCACCGACGAGGGCAGCTTCGTCGAGCTGCGCCCCGGGCTGACCACCGTGCACGCGGCCGGCGACCTGGTGCTCTCCGCGCCGGGCCGGGCCATGGTGGTGCGCGCCCGCACCGTCGACTTCCAGCACGCCCCGGCGGCGGAGGACGCCAGCACCGCCGCCAACCAGGCCCGCACCCTCGCCCGCGCTCTCGGAGGTGGCTGATGCGCTGGATCCACCGCGACTCGCTGATCACCTGTGACCATGACGGCCGGGTGGCCAACCGCCCGTCCCAGCAGTGGCTGACCCTGCAGGGGGTGCCAGTGCTGGTGGAGGCCGACCCGGAGGGGCGGGACATCACCGCCTGCCCGAACTACGGGCCGACGATCAAGCCGTGCGCCACGACGCTGCGGGTCACCGTCGGCTACAGCTCCTGGCTGCGGGTGGACGGGCACCGGGTGGTGCTGTCGAACCTGGACGGTCTCACCGACGGCACCCCGCCGGGCCTGGTCCACCACACCGTCCGCGACCCGCGGCAGACCTTCCTGGGGGCGGACGGATGAGGGCGTTCCGCTTCGTCGGCGCCGGCTTCGACGCCGGACGCGCCGGCGGTCTGGGGTTGACCGCCGCCGGCGGGCTGGCCATGACCGACGGCGACGAGACCGTACGCCAGGCGCTGTACCTGCTGCTGTCGACCACGCCCGGGGAGCGGCTGATGCGGCCCGGCTACGGCTCCCGGCTGCACCGGCTGGTCTTCGCCCCCAACGACGACACCACCGCCGGCCTGGCCATCCACTACGTCCGGCAGGCCATCCGGCGGTGGGAGCCCCGGATCGAGGTGATCGACGTGGACGCCGGGCCCGATCCGGACGACCCGTGGCGGCTGGTGATCCGGCTGGACTACCGGGTGCGGGCCAGCCTCTCCCCCGGCCAGTTGGTCTTCTCCGTCGACCTGCTGCCCGCCGACGATCCCGGCGTACCCGCCGAGGAGGGAACGTCATGACGCTGCCCGTGCCGCACCTCGACGACCGCGCCTTCCTCGACCTGGTCACCGAGGCGCGGGAACGGATCCGCCGGTCCTGCCCGGACTGGACGGACCTCTCCGCGCACGATCCCGGCATGGCGCTGCTGGAGGCGTTCGCGTACCTCACCGAAGTGATGATCTACCGGCTGAACCAACTGCCGGAGAAGGCGTACGTGGCGTTCCTGAACCTGCTCGGGGTGACCCGGCACCCGCCGAGCGCCGCCTGGGCGGACGTCCGGTTCAGCCGGACCGGGCCCGACCGGGGCGCGGTCCGCATCCCCGCCGGCACCCGGGTCGCCGCCGCCCGCGGCGCCGACCCCCGGCCGGTCGTCTTCGTCACCACCGAGCCGGCCCTGCTGCCCGCCGGCGAGACCGAGGTGACGGTACGCCTGCACCACTGCGAGGTGGTCGAGGCGGAACTGCTCGGCACCGGCACCGGGCAGGCCGGCCAGGTGTTCCGGGCGGCCCGGCCGCCGCTGGCCCGGACCGCGGAGCCGCTGGACCTGCTGCTCGGCGTGGAGGTGCCGGCCGGCTCGGTGGAGCTGGGCGCGGCGGCCCGCGAGCACGACGGGCGCACGTACGAGATCTGGCGACCGGTGGACAGCTTCGCCGGCCTGGGCCCGCAGGCGAAGGTCTACCTGGTCGACCGGGCGGCGGGGGTGCTCACCTTCGCGCCCGCGCTGGACCTGCGCCCGCCGGCCGGGCCGGGCGGCGGCGGTCCGGGGCCGGGCGCCGAGGGGACGCCCGGGCCCGGTGCCGCGCCGGCCGGGGCCGCCGGGCCGACGCCGGTGGCCGGGGCGACCACGGTGGCCGCGGTGCCGCCCGCCGGGCGGCAGGTGCGGCTCTGGTACCGGTGCGGGGGCGGCCCGGCCGGGAACGTCGCGGCGGGCACCCTGACCAGCCTGCGCGACCCGCTGCCCGGGCTGCGGGTGGAGAACCCGGAGCCCGCCGGCGGAGGGCGGGACCTGGAGTCGCTGGAGTCGGCGCTGGCCCGCGGGCCGTACGAGTTCTTCGCCCAGCAGCGGGCCGTCACCGCCCGGGACTACGAGATCCTGGCCGCCGGCTCCGGCGCGGTGGCCCGGGCCCGGGCGTTCACCCGGGCGGCCGTCTACAGCTTCGCCCGCCCCGGCGAGGTCGAGGTGGTGCTGGTGCCGTACGTGCCGGAGCAGGCCCGCCCCGGCGGCCGGCTGCCGATCGAGGTGCTGCGCGAGCACGAGGTCGAGGAGGCCCGCGGCGGGGTGGCGGCCGACCTGGAACGACGCCGCGCCCTGGGCACCGCGGTCCGGGCCGGCTGGGCCCGCTACAAGGCGGTCTCCATCCAGGCCCGGGTGGTGGTGCGCCGGGAGGAGGACGTGGACGCGGTACGCCGGCGCATCCACGACCGGTTGCACCAGACGCTGAGCCCGCTGCCCACCCCGCTCAACCCGACCGGCTGGGCCTTCGGCGAGCCGCTGCGCGCCTCCAACGTGTACCGGATGCTGGAGCACGCCGAGCCGGGCGTGCGCTATGTCGAGTCGGTCCGGTTCGTCGTCGACGAGGCGCCCGACGCGCAGGTCCGCGCCCTCGCCGTCGACCAGTACCAGCCGGGCACCTGGTACGCCGGACGGGGCCCGGTGCTGTTCCGGTCCACCAACGCCGGGGCCGGCTGGGAGCCGGCCGGCCGGTTCGACGGGGAGAGCGTGGTGCGGGTGGTGCCCGCCCCGGCCCCGGTCCGGCCGGGCATCGTGCCCCGGGCCGGCTCGGTGGCGGTGGTGACCGCGCGCGACTCGGGCGGCTCCCGGGTGCACCTGAGCACCGACCTGGGCGAGACGTGGACGCCGCTGACCGGCCTGGACTCCGGGGTGCGGGACCTGGCCTGGATCGACCGGGACGGCGCCGGGGCGCTGCTGCTGGCCACCGACGCCGGGCTGTACGAGGTCTCGCTGCTGCCCGGCGCGGTGCCGTTGCAGATCCTGGTCGACCCGGCCGACGCCGACCGCGGCTTCTACGCGGTCGGGTCGTTCGTCTCCGAGCGCGGCGCGCCCGGGGTGGCGGTCGCGGCGCAGGCCGGTTTCGGCGTCTACCTGTCCACGGCGGCCGGCCGCCCCGGCACCTTCGCCCACGTGGGGCTGGCCAACGTGGACAACCGGGTGCTCGCCGTCCAGTACGACGGGCCGGCCACCCTGCTGTGGAGCGGCGCCGGGGAGCCGGACCCGCGCAAGCCCGGGCAGGGCTGCCACCGGACCCGGCTGTTCGAGTCGGACGTCAAGTGGCAGGCGGTGCAGGCCGGCTGGATCGGCGGCACCTGCCGGGATCTCGCCTTCAGCGGCAGCCTCGCGCTCGCCGCCACGCAGAGCGGCGGGGTGGTCCGGTTGGACACCCTCGCCGCCCAGCCCCAGTGGCAGCCGGTGATGGTCAACTGCGGGCTGCCGCTGCGGGACCGGACCCGGTTCGTCCCGGTCGACGCGATCGCCGCGACCGTGCCGTCCGGCGGCGCTGGCGGCACCGCCCGGCTGATCCTCGCCGGCGGCGAGCGCGGCGTGCACCGCAGCGCCGACGCCGTCGACTGGGCGGCCAGCGCGAACCAGGCCACCGCCGACGTGGTCACCGTCCCCGGCACCTGGCTGCTCTGCTCCGGCGAGCACGACATCGAGGTGGTGCGGCAGGATGCGACGAGCGGCGATTGAGCGGCTGCTGCCCGCGGCCTACCAGCGGGCCGCCGGGCCGGGCAGCGTGCTGGGCGCGCTGCTGGACGTGATGGAGGCGTTGCACGCCCCCGACGAGGCGGTGCTCGCCGACGTCGATTCGCTCTTCGCGCCCTACCGGACGCCGGACGGGTTCGTGGCGTACCTGACCCGGTGGGTGGCGATGGACCACGTGGTGGCCGCGCCCCGCGCCGACGCGCCGCCGCCGCTGCCGCTGGGCCGGCTGCGGGACCTGGTCGCGCACGGCGCGTTGCTGGCCCGCTGGCGGGGCACCCCGTACGGGATGCGCACCGCGCTGGAGCTGGCCACCGGGGTGACCGGCTTCGGGCTGGACGAGCCGGCCGACCGGCCGTTCCACGTGGTGGTGCGGGTGCCGCCGGCCGCCGCCGGCCAGCTCGCCGTGATCACCCGGATCGTCGAGGCGGAGAAGCCCGCCGCGGTCACCGTCGAGATCGTCACCGACCCGGCCCCGGACCCCGCCGACCCGCACCCCGCCGGCCCAGATCCCACCGGCCCAGATCCCACCGGCCCGGACCCCGCCGGCCCGCACCCAGCCGGCCCGGACCCCGCCGGCGCGGATGCCGTCGGGGTGGCGGGGGTCCGCGCGGTCGGCCGGGCCCACGTGTCCTCCCCTGTCCCGCCCGATCAGCCGTAGAGGAGTCGTCATGACCACCGAGTGGGCGGTCGTCGCCGCCGCCGAGCAGTTCACCCTCGACGCCCGCAACAACGGGGAGCTGACCTTCACCGTCTCCAACCCGGGGGTGGCGCCGGACACCGTGGTCTTCGACGTCGCGCCCGGCGAGGGCAGCCAACGCGCCTGGTTCACGGTGGCCGAGCCGCAACGGGTGGTGCCCGGGCAGGGTTCGGTGTCCTTCCTGGTCCGGCTCGCCGTGCCGGCCGGCACCCCGCCCCGGCGCTACGACATGACCGGCTTCGCGTACTCGGCGAACACCGCACCCGAGGAGAGCTCCCGGTCCAGCGGCCGGGTGACCTACGACGTGCGGGCGGCCGCGCCGCCCCGGCGTACGCCGTGGCCGTGGATCGCGGCCGCGGCCGCGCTGGTGCTGGTGGTGGCCGGGGTGGTGGGCTTCCTGGTGACCCGCGACGGGGGCGACGCGCCGCCGCCCGCGCAGGCCCGGGAGCTGACCCTGGAGGCGGAGAGCCTGGTGGGCGAGGCCACCGTCCAGTCCCGCGGCACGGTCGCGGCGACCGTGGTGGCGCAGCCGAACTGCTGCCAGGTGACCTGGTCCGGAAACGCCCAGCTGTTCTTCCAGGGCCGCTCGGTCGGCGACCGGGTGACGGTCCCGGTCGACCTGCCCGCCGCGGGGACCTGGCGGCTGTCGGCGTCGCGCACCACGTCGTTCGACTACGCCAACACCATCTTCCTGGTGGACGGCCGGCAGGTCGGCGACACCTTCCTCGGCTTCACCGCGACGGTGGTGAAGACCGACTTCGTCGACGTGGGCACGGTCCGGCTGGCCGAGGGCCCGCACACGCTCACCCTGGTCGTGGTGAGCAAGACGCAGGGCACCGACCGGTACTTCGCCGGCATCGACCAGATCCGCTTCACCCAACTGCTGGCCCCGTGAGCGGCCGGCAGAAGCTGCTGCTCGCCGCCCTCGCGGCGCTGCTGGTGGTGCTGTACCTGGTGGCGGTCGGCGGCGGCCGGCACGACCGGGGCGATCCGGCCGCCCGGCCCGGCTGGCTGGGCCGGCTCGGCGGCGACCGGAGCGCGGTCGACCCGGCCACGGTCACGGTGGACTGCGCGCCGCCCGCGCCGGCGCCCACCGCGACCGCAAAGGGCACCGCCGTCGGCTTCACCACCGGCTGCGTGCTGCGGGTCGCCGACCCCGGCGGGCTGCACACGCTGGTGCTGCGCAGCGGGGCGCGGTTCGTGGTGAGCGCCCCGGCGCCGGGGGACGCGGACGTCACCGTGCGCGACGAGGTGACGCCGGGCGACGACGGTACGGCGGTGGCGAAGGTGGCCGTCGACAAGGCCACCGAGGTGGTCCTGGGCTGCCCGGGAGGTGGCGGATGCACGGTCACCGTTGCCCGGTCCTGACCGGCGGGGAGGTACGTCATGGGTGAGCTGCGCAAACCGTTCCTGCTGCTGGCGCTGCTCGCGGTCGCCCTGGTGGTGGGGCTGGAACTGGGCGCGGCGCTGCTCACCGGCGGCGGGGACGCCGGCGCCGCGCTGCGGGAGAGCGCCGGCCGCCTCGACGTGGAACTCGGCGACGTCGGCGGGGTCACCGAGCCGTCCGGTCGGGGCACCGGTTACCTGGCCCTCATCGACGTGGTGGCGCTCTGGACCACCGGGCTGTTCTGTCTGAGCCTGGTGCTGCCGGAGCGGATCCAGGGCCGGGTGCAGGGGGTGGCCACCCTGGTGTTCTCGATCGTGCTGCTGATCGTCTCCTTCGTCCTGCTGATCGTGGCGTTCGTCGAACTGACTGTGATGGTCTCGCTGTTCCTGGCGGCGCCGTTCGGCACCCTGGCGTACCTGGCGGTGTGGGGGTTCTTCCCGGTCGGCGAGGCGGCCGCCCTGCTCGGCCTGGTGCTGCTGCTCAAGCTGGTCTGGGCCGGCCTGCTGCTGCTCGCCCAGCCGCGTTTCCTGCAGAACAAGGGCCTGGTGCTGCTGGCGCTGACCACATTGCTCTGCACGGTGGTGCTGGAGTTCCTGCACCGGCTGGTGCCGGGGATCCTGGTCAGCATCACCGACGACCTCGGCGCGCTGGTCTTCGCGGTGGTCGCGATCGTCTGGGCGCTGGTGCTGCTGATCGGTTCCATCCCGGCCATCGTGAAGGCCGTCCGCACGACGGCGACCACCTCCCGGCCGACCGCCTCGACCCGGTGAGGCGGCTCGGGCCGGCCGATCAGGCAACGGCTTTCCCCCCGCTGCTGCGGTAGCCTCTCGCCACGGGTGAGCAAGGGGGGGTGGCATGGCGACGCTGGCCGACGTCGCCCGCCGGGCGGGCGTCTCCCCCGCGACCGCTTCGCGGGTCATCAGCGGCAGCAGCAAACCGGTCGCGGACGAGCTGCGCGAGCGGGTGCTGCGGGCCGTCGCCGAGCTGCGGTACGTGCCGAACGCGCACGCCCAACTGCTGGCCCGGCCGCAGCGCAGCGTGGTCGGCGTGGTGGTGCACGACGTCTCCGACCCGTACTTCGCCGAGCTGACCCGGGGGCTGCAACGGGTCGCCACCGAGCGGGGGCGGCTCGTCATCATCTGCAACAGCTACCGGGACCCGGAGCGGGAGGTCGAGTACGTCGACATGCTCCGCGCCCAGCAGGTGGCCGCGATCGTGCTGGCCGGCTCCGGCTACCACGACCCGGCCGTCAACGCCGTGCTCGACGAGCGGCTGGGCGCGTACGCGGCGGCCGGCGGGCGGGTGGCCGTGGTGGGCCGGCACCAGCACCGGGGCGACGCCGTGCTGCCGGCCAACGCCGAGGGCGCCCGGCTGATCGGCGGCGAGCTGCGCCGGCTCGGCCACCGGGCGATCGCCGTGATCGCCGGCCCGGCGACGCTCACCACCACCACCGACCGGCTGGCCGGCCTCCACGAGGGACTGGCCGAGCCGCTGCCGGCGGAGCACATCCGGTACGCGGACTTCACCCGCGACGGCGGGGCGCGGGCCATGGCCGAGTTGCTGGACGCCGTACCGGGGTTGACGGCGGTGGTGGCGCTGAACGACTCGATGGCGGTGGGCGCCCTGGGGGTGCTGCGCGGGCGCGGGGTGCGGGTGCCGGCGGAGGTCTCCGTGGTCGGCTTCGACGACATGCCGGTCGCCGCCGACGTGACCCCCGCACTGACCACGGTCCGGCTGCCGCTGGCCGAGCTGGGCGCGCGGGCGATGACCCTGGCCCTCGAGGCGGCCGACGGCCGCGACCGGGTGGAGACCCTCCCCGCCGAACTGGTCCGCCGGGACAGCCTCGGTCCCCCGCCGACCTGACCCGCCGGGACAGCCTCGCCGGCGCGCCGCCGGCGCCGGCCCGGCGACCCCGACGGTCAGTCCCGGGCCGGGTCGGCGAGCCGGGCCGCGACGGCCGCCCGGTCCAGGTGGCCGTCGGCGACCAGCACCCGGTGCCGGCCGCGCCGGGGGGTGCCGGCACGGACCACGGCGGGCCGGTCGAAGGCGTACGCGGCGCAGACGCCCGGGTACATGGCGGTCCGCACGAACCACCGGTCGCCGGGCCCCAGGCCGGTGAAGACCAGGGTGTACGCCCCGCCGCCCGGCCCGGTGCCGGTGAGCGCCAGCCAGGGCGCGGCCGAGCCGTTGACCGCCTCCTCCCCGGTGGCGTCGGCGGTGAACACCCGGGCCTCGTCGGCGGTGACCGCCCGCCAGAAGAAGCCGCCGTAGCCGGCCCCGCCGGGGCGGCCGTTGGTGGCCGGGCTGCCCAGGTGCACGTCGCGGCCGGTGGCGGCGGTGAGCGTGCTGGACACGTCCAGCCACCAGGCGTCGGCGCCGGCCGGGGCGGCGGTGAGCCGGCGCCGCTCGCGCAGCAGCGTGCGGCCGGTGCGGTCGCGCCAGTCGAGGTCGTGCGTCAGCCGGTCGGCGGCCCGCTCCCGCCAGCCGCTGTGCGCGATGACGCCGTGGTCGTCCCGCCAGGTGTAGCCGGTGCCGCGCACGTAGGTGCGCCCGCCCCAGAGGTTGACCCCGTCGACGTCCTGCACGGCGAGGGAAGCGCCGAGGTGCCAGACATGGTCGGCGGGGAGCGCGTCGGTGACCAGGGTGCCGGCGCGGGTACGCACCGGGTGCAGGTAGGGCCGCGGCCCGTGCTCGGGCGCGAGGTCGGGCCGGACGACGTACCGGGCCACCTCGACGCCGGCCACGACCAGCCGGGCGTCGGCCTCGCCGGCGACGGCACCGGGACGGTCGGCCTCGCCGGCGCCAGGGCCGGGACGGTCGGCATCGCCGGCGGCGGGGTCGGGACGGTCGGCTGTCACCGTGGCTCCGGGCCGGGCATCGGGGGGCCGGCGGCGGTGCGGGCCGCGGGCTCCGGGCCGGCCAGCGGCCGGCGGGCGGCCACCACGTGCAGGGCGGCCAGCGCGTACCCGCCGAGGATCGGCACCGCCACCGGGGTGACCAGCACGGCGAGCAGCCCGGCCAGGCAGCACACCCCGCTGGCGGCGGCCCAGGTGCCGGGCCGCTGCGGGCAGGCCCGCGCGACCGCCCGGGCGGCGGCCCGCCAGCCGCGGCCGCCGGTGCGCCCGACGGCGACGACGACCAGGCCCGCGTACCCGAGGAGGGCGGCGGTGACCACGGCGGTGAGGGCCGTGGCGGGCCCACCGCCGGGCACCCGGCCGGCGGCGAGGGCGAGCAGGTCGGCGCCGAGCGCGCCGGCCACGGCGAGCCCGGCGGCGCTGGCCGCCAGCCCGGCCGGGAGCGCGCGGCCGAACCGGGTGAGGGTGCTCCGCGCGTCGGGCCAGCTCCCGGTGCGGTCGCGGTCGTGCAGCGCGGCGCTGGCGGTGGCGACGGCCGGGGCGAGGGTGAGCAGCGGCAGGCCGGCCAGGGCCACCGCGAAGCCGAGCAGCGCCAGGTCGGTGGCCTCGCGCAGGGTGTCCCGCCAGTCCCGGCGGGGCCGCTCGGCGTGCTCGCCGGCCGGGTCGGGTGGCGCGGCGGCGAGCCGGCCGGTGGGCCCGCTCATCCCTTGAGCCCGCTGGTGTTGATGCCCTCGACCAGCATCCGCTGGAAGGCCAGGAAGAACAGGAAGACCGGCAGCAGGGACAGCACCGACATGGCGAACATCGGCCCGACCGCGCTCTGGCTGGTGGAGTCGATGAACAGGGTCAGCGCCACCGGGACGGTGTAGTCCTCCAGGGTGGACAGGTAGACCAGTTGGCGGAAGAAGTCGTTCCAGGTCCAGATGAACGAGAAGATCGCGGTGGTGACCAGCGCCGGGCGGCTCAGCGGCAGGATGACGTGCCGGAACACGCCGAACGGCGAGGCACCGTCGATCTTGGCGGCCTCGTCCAGCTCGCGCGGAATGCCGCGCATGAACTGGACCATGAGGAAGACGAAGAACGCCTCGGTGGCCAGGAAGTGCGGGATCAGCAGCGGCAGGTACGGCCAGTCCCCGCCGACCAGGCCGAGGCTGCGGAACAGGATGTACTGCGGCACGATCAGCACGTGCCCGGGCAGCAGCAGGGTGCCGACCATGACGGTGAACCAGACCCGGCGCAGCCGGAACCGCAGCCGTCCCAGGGCGTACGCGGCCAGCAGGCAGGAGGCCGCGTTGCCGAACACGGTGAAGAGGCTGACCATCGCGCTGTTGAGGAAGAACCGGCCGAAGCTGACGTCGAAGTTGGTCCAGCCGGCGTGGTAGTTGCCGGGGCTGAACCGCTCGGGCAGCAGCCCGACGTTGTTGACGATCTCGGCCTGCGACTTGACCGAGGTGCCGAGCATCCACACCAGCGGGTAGAGCACCACCGCGACGATCGCGATCAGGATCAGCAGCCGAACGGCCGGCCGGGTGCCGCCGGGCCGGCGGCGGGGGCGGGCCGGGGCGAGGGCGGTCATGAGTCCTCCCCGTCGGAGTAGTGCACCCAGAACCGGCCGGTGCTGAAGAAGACCGCCGTGATGGCCGCGATGGCCAGCAGGAACACCCAGGCCATCGCCGAGGCGTAGCCCATCTCCAGGTCGGTGAAGCCGGAGATGTAGAGCTTCAGCGTGTACATCAGGGTGGAGTCGACCGGGCCGCCCGTGCCGTTGCTGAGCACGAAGGCGGCGGTGAAGCCCTGGAAGCCGTGGATGGTCTCCAGCACCAGGTTGAAGAAGATGACCGGGGAGAGCATCGGCAGGGTGACCGCCCGGAACTGCCGCCAGGCGCCGGCGCCGTCGACGGCGGCCGCCTCGTACAGCTCGGTGGGCACCTGCTTCAACCCGGCCAGGAAGATCACCATGGGCGCGCCGAACTGCCAGATCGCCAGCACCATCAGCGTCTCCAGGGCCCAGTCCGGGTCGCTGACCCAGGGCAGGCCCTCGACGCCGAAGAGGGCCAGGAAGGAGTTGAACGCGCCGTCCCGGTTGAACATGTTGACCCAGACGATGGCCAGGGCCACGCTGCCGCCGAGCAGCGACGGCAGGTAGAACAGGCTGCGGAACAGCCCGACGCCGCGCCAGGTGCGGTTGAGCAGCAGCGCCACGCCGAGCGCGGCGGCCAGCTTCAGCGGCACCGCCACCAGGGCGAAGGTCAGCGTCACCCGCACCGCGTGCCAGTACGACGGGTCCCCGGTGAACATCCGCTCGTAGTTGGCCAGTCCGACCCAGCGCACCTCGGACAGCGGGGTGAGGATGTCGTAGTCGGTGAAGCTGAGCCACAGCGACAGCAGCATGGGGATCGCCGTGATGCCCATCAGTCCGATGAGCCAGGGCGAGAGGAAGACGTACCCGGCCAGTCCTTCGCCGTACCGGGCCCGGCCGGCCCCGCCCCGCCTGGGGTGGGTGCCGGCCGGACCGGTGCGTCGGGTCCGGTCGGGCGCCGTGGTGAGGGCCACGGGGCCGCTCCTTTCCGTCGGCCGGGTCAGGCGATCGCGGACTTGCAGGCCGCCATGAACTGCTCGGCGGCCTCGGCCGGGGTGGCCCGGCCGTACTGGGCGTTCTCCGCGGCCTTGGTCAGCTCGGCCTTGACCTTGCTGTGCCCCTTGATCGGGACCTGTGGGGAGGTGCCGAACTTCTGCGCCAGGTCGGACTCGACCTGGATGGACTGCTTCATGGCCGGGTCGGTGGCGGTCTCGCTGACCTTGGTGCGCAGGTCCAGGTTGGACGGCAGGCCGCGGTCGGTGCCGAGCAGCGCCACCGCCTCGGGGTCGTTGACCATGAAGTTGATCACGTCGACCGCGACGTCCCGGTGCTTGCTGCTCTTGAACACCGACCAGTACATCGACGCCCGGGCCCACTGGGCGCTCGGGTCGCCCGGGTACGCCACCACGCCCAGCTCGTCCTTGGTGTTCTTCTTCAGGTCCGGCATCTGGTTGGCCCAGACCCAGGAGGTAGCCGCCTTCCCGGTGACCACGAGCTGCTTGGTGATGTCGGTGGCGTTGCCCTGGTGGATGACGTCCGCGGTCGGGGTGGCGCCCCGGTCGCGGGCGCCCTTCCACAGCTCGAACCACTTCGTCACGTCCTCGACGGTGAAGCCGAGTTCGTTGCCCTGGTACAGGTCCTTGCCCTGCTGGCGCAGCCAGACCCAGAGCGCCTTGTAGTCGGCGCTCGGGTCCTGGGTGCCGGGCACCTTCGTCTTCTTCGCCACCTGCTCGGCCCAGGCGATGTGCTCCTCCCAGCTCATCCCGGTGGTCGGCTCCGGCAGCCCGTTCTTGACCAGCAGGGTCTTGTTGTAGACCAGGCCCTGGGTGTTCTCCCCGGCGGCCACCCCGGCGAGCTTGCCGTCGACCACCCCGTAGTCCAGCAGGCTCTTGGGGAACTTCGTCACGTCGAGCTTGCCCGAGTCGCGGTAGCTGCCCAGGTCGAGGGTGGTGCTGCGGCCGGCGTACTCGGCCAGGTAGTTGTCGTCGATCTGGAACAGGTCGGGCGGGTTGCCGCCGGCGGTCAGCGTGGCGAGCTTGTCGAAGTAGCCCTGGTTGGCCTGCCAGGTCTTCTCGAAGGTCACGTTCGGGTGCTTCTTGGTGTAGAGGGCCAGGGCGTCCTCGGTGAGCTTGGCCCGGGCGTCGCCGCCCCACCAGAAGATGGAGAGCTTGACCTGACCGTCGTCGCCGGCGCCGTCGTCGCCGCAGGCCGCGGCGCCCAGCGCGAGGGGCGCGGCCAGCGCCACGGCGGCCAGGCCGCGGACGAATCGACGTCGGGTCAGCGGGGTACGGTGATGCCGCCCGGCGGGTGCGCCGGCGGTGGGGGACGTTGCGGGGTGCATCTGCGCTCACTCCTCGGCTGTGGAAGGCGACGACGTCACCGACGGCTGGCCGCGGGCCGCCCGGGTCCGCACGGCGATGCGGGCCCGGGCCTCCACGTCAGGCGCCGGGGGCGTCCCGACCGGACGGTGGGACGGGTCCGGTCGAGTCGCGGACGACCAGTTCGGTCTGGAGCATTACCTGTGCGGTGGTGCGACGGTCGCCGGCCGCGGCGCTCCGGCCCCGGGCGCCGCGTGGCCCCTCGGAGTCGTGTTGCAGCAGCATGTCGACGGCCGTCCGGCCGGCGGCCGCGGTCGGCGTGGCCACCGTCGTCAACTTGGGGCGGGTCAGCCGGCTCAGCGCGATGTCGTCGACGCCGACGACGCTGACGTCGGCCGGGACCCGCAGCCCCAGCGCGTCGAGCCCTTCGATCAGGCCGATCGCCTGGAGGTCGTTGTAGGCGAGCACGGCCGTGACGCCACTGCGGCGAACCTGTTCGGCGGCGGCGCCACCGCCGGTCTCGGTGGGCGGGTTGGGGCCCAGGACGGTCAGGTCGGCGCCGCCGGCCCGGGCCGCCGCGCCGGCCACCCGGCGCATCTCGCGGTTGGTCCACGAGCCGCGCGGACCGCCCAGCAGCGCGATCCGGCGGTGCCCGAGGCCGAGCAGGTGCTCGACCGCGAGCCGGGCGCCCTGACCGACGTCCATCATCACGCACGGCAGGCCGGTGACCTGGCGGTTTATCACCACCACCGGGACCTCCCGGCTGACCTGCTCGATCAGGCTGTTGCTCATCCGGGGGCTGCACAGCAGCACCCCGTCGACCTGCTTGGCCAGGGCGTGGACCAGTTCCTCCTCGGCGACCGGGTCCTCGTTGGTGTCGGCCACGAAGACGTGGTAGTCGCGGTGCCGGGCCTGCCCCTCGGCCGCCTTGATCAGCGGCGGGAAGAACGGGTTGGCGATGTCGGCGACGATCAGGCCGATGTTGTGGGTCCGGCCGGTGATCAGCGCCCGCGCGGCCCGGTTGGGCCGGTAGCCCAGGTCCTCCGCGCAGGCCAGCACCCGGACCCGGGTCTCCGGGTTGACCAGGTGCGGGGCCGAGAAGGTGCGGGAGACCGTGGAGATGTGCACGCCCGAGGCGCGCGCGACGTCCCGGATGGTGGCTGGCACGGCGGGCTCCCCTCGTCCGATGTGGTGGCGGTCACGTGAGTGCGCCAATTAATGCAAACGGTTGCGCCCATGTCAACGCTCCATTGTTACGGCTCGATTGCGGTGAGGCTGGCCGCCCGGCGCGGTGCCGGCCCAAATGCGGGCAAAGGTAACGGCTTTGCCGCTGGCCGTTGACGTTGTATTCGTCGGCGTGGTTACTTCGCTGCAAACCTTTGCAGCACTCCGGGGAGGCCGACCGTGTCACCACCCGCCCGGGACCGGGTCCGTCACGCCCTGGTCGGCGCCGGCGCGCGGGCCGAGATGTTCGTCCGCGCGCTCGCCCGCGACCACGCCGACACCGCCGAGCTGGTCGCCCTCGCCGACGTCAACCAGGCCCGGATGGACGCGCACAACCGCTGGCTGGCGGCGCTCGGGCACCCGCCGGTGCCGACGTACCCGGCCGCCGACTTCGCCGCCATGCTCGCCGCGGAGCGGGTCGACGTGGTGCTGGTGACCAGCGTCGACGTCACCCACGACGAGTACGTGGTGGCCGCCCTGCGGGCCGGCTGCGACGTGATCACCGAGAAGCCGATGACCGTCGACGCGCCACGGTGCCGGCGGATCCTGGACACGGTGGCGGAGACCGGCCGGCGGGTCACCGTCGCCTTCAACTACCGCTACAACCCGTTGCACGAGCAGGTGCGCCGGCTGCTCGCCGACGGCGCGGTCGGCGAGATCGGCTCGGTGCACTTCGAGTGGCTGCTCGACGTCCGGCACGGCGCCGACTACTTCCGCCGCTGGCACCGGGACAAGGCGGTCTCGGGCGGGCTGCTGGTGCACAAGGCCAGCCACCACTTCGACCTGGTGAACTGGTGGCTGGACGCCCGGCCGGTCGAGGTGCACGCGGCCGGGCGGCTGTTCTTCTACGGCGACTCGGGCCGCCGGCACGGCTACGCCCGCGACTACGACCGGGCGCACGGCTCCCCCGCCGCCGCCGACGACCCGTTCGCCCTGCGGTTGGCCGAGCACCCCCGGCTGCGCGAGCTCTACCTGGACGCCGAGGCCGAGGACGGCTACCACCGCGACCGCAACGTCTTCGCCCCCGGCGTGACCATCGAGGACGACCTGGCCGTGCTGGCCCGCTACTCCACCGGGGCCACCATGACCTACCACCTGACCGCGTACGCCCCCTGGGAGGGCTACCGGGTCATGGTCAACGGCAGCCGGGGCCGCCTCGAACTGGAGGTCACCGAGAGCGACCACGTCAGCCCGGCCGGCGCCGGGGCGCTCAAGGGCGCCGCGCTGCACGGCGACCAGGCCGCCGCCGAGCACGGCGCGGCCCGGCTGACCCTGCGCCCGTTCTGGGCGCCGCCGGTGGACGTGCCCGTCGACGGCTGGACCCGGCAGGGCCACGGCGGCGCGGACGCCCGGATGACCCGGGTGCTCCTCGGCGGCGAGCCCGACCCGCTGGGCCGGGCGGCCACCGCGTACGACGGGGCGCTGGCCCTGCTCACCGGCCTGGCCGCCAACCGCTCGCTGGACACCGGCGCGCCCGTCCGGGTCGCCGACCTGCTCACCCTGCCCTGATCGAGGAGCCCGCCCCCGTGCCGACCATCTCCCGCAGCGACCTGCTCCTGCCCGCCGAACCCGGCCAGCGCGCACTCGCCCGCGAGCTGTACGCCCTGGCGGCCGAGCAGCCGATCATCTCCCCGCACGGGCACGTCGACCCCGCCCTGCTGGCCGAGGACCGCCCGTTCCCGGACCCGGCCCGGCTGCTCATCGTGCCCGACCACTACCTCACCCGGATGCTGCTCAGCCAGGGCGTGCCCCCGGCCGACCTCGGCGTGCCCAGCGTCGACGGCAGCCCGGCGGAGACCGACGGGCGGACCATCTGGCGGCGCTTCGCCGCGCACTGGCACCTGTTCCGGGGCACCCCGTCCCGGCTCTGGCTGGAGCAGACCTTCCGGGACGTGTTCGGGGTGCACACCCCGCTCTCCCCGGCCACCGCCGACACCGTCTACGACGCGCTGGCCGCCCGGCTGGCCGAGCCGGAGTTCCGGCCCCGGGCGCTGTTCAGCCGGTTCCACATCGAGGTGCTCGCCACCACCGAGTCGCCCCTGGACGACCTGGGCCAGCACGCGAAGCTCGCCGCCGACGGGTGGGGCGGCCCGGGCGGGCGGGTGGTCACCACGTTCCGCCCGGACGACGTGGTGGACATGGAGTTCGACAACTGGTCGGCCAACGTGGACCGGCTCGCCGAGGTCTCCGGGGAGGACACCGGCACGTACGCCGGTTACCTGGCGGCGCTGCGGCAGCGCCGGGCGGCGTTCGTCGCGGCCGGGGCCACCTCCACCGACCACGGGCACCCGACCGCCCGTACCCTCGCCCTCGACCCGGCCGAGGCGGCCGCGCTCTACGACCGGGGCCGGCGCGGGCGGGCCGACCCGGGCGACGCCGAGGCGTTCCGGGCGCACATGCTGCTGGAGTTCGCCCGGATGTCGCTGGACGACGGGCTGGTCATGCAGCTGCACCCGGGCGCGGTGCGCAACCACAACCGCTGGCTGTACGCCCGGCACGGCCGCGACGTGGGCGGCGACGTGCCGCAGGCCACCGAGTACGTGCACGGCCTCGCCCCGCTGCTGGACGCGTACGGCAACGAGCCGCGGCTGCGGGTGGTGCTGTACACCCTGGACGAGGACACCTTCACCCGGGAACTCGCCCCGCTGGCCGGCGGCTACGCCGCCCTCTACCTCGGCGCGCCCTGGTGGTTCCTGGACTCGCCGGAGGTGCTGCGCCGATTCCGCGAGGCGGTCACCGAGACCGCCGGGTTCTACAACACCGCCGGGTTCGTCGACGACACCCGCGCGTTCTGTTCCATCCCGGTCCGCCACGACGTGGCCCGCCGGGTCGACGCCGGCTTCCTGGCCCGGCTGGTCGCCGAGCACCGGCTGCCCCTCGACGAGGCCGCCGAGACCATCGTCGACCTGGCGTACCGGCTACCGAAGCGGGTCTTCAAGTTCGGGGAGAGCTCATGACCACCATCACCGACGTCACCGTGCACGACGTACGGTTCCCCACCGCCGCCAGCGGCGACGGCTCGGACGCGATCAACCGGGGCGACTACTCGGCCAGCTACGTCGAGCTGGCCACCGACGGCGGTCCGACCGGCGCCGGGTTCACCTTCACCAACGGCCGGGGCAACGAGATCACCTGCGCGGCCGTGCACGCGCTCGCGCACCACGTCCGGGGGCGCACCGTCGAGGAGATCGCCGCCGACCCGGTGGCGTTCACCCGTTCGCTCACCGCCGACGTGCAGCTGCGCTGGCTGGGCCCGGAGAAGGGGGTGATCCACCTGGCCGCCGGGGCGGTGGTCAACGCCGTCTGGGACCTGCGCGCCAAGCTGGCCGGCAAGCCGCTGTGGCGGTACCTGGCCGAGCTGCCCACCGACGACCTGGTGGCCGCCGTCGACTTCCACCACATCACCGACGCGCTCACCCCCGACGAGGCCGCGGCCATCCTGGACAAGGGGCGCGACGGGCTGGCCGACCGGCTCGCCGTCCTGGAGCGCGACGGTTTCCCCTCGTACACCACGTCGGTCGGCTGGCTCGGCTACCCGGACGACAAGGTGCGGTCGCTGACCCGCGCCGCGTACGCCGACGGCTGGCGGGCGGTGAAGATGAAGGTCGGCGGCCCGCCCGAGGACGACCTGCGCCGGGCCCGGATCATCCGGGCCGAGATCGGCCCGGACGCACTGCTCATGATGGACGCCAACCAGGTCTGGGACGTCGACGAGGCGATCACCGCGATGACCGCGCTGGCCGAGGTCGACCCGTACTGGATCGAGGAGCCCACGCACGCCGACGACGTGCTGGGCCACGCCCGGATCGCCCGGGCGGTCACCGAGTTGACCGGCGGCCGGTGCCGGGTCGCCACCGGCGAGGTCGCCGCCAACCGGGTGATCTTCAAGCAGCTGCTGCAGGCCGAGGCGATCGGCGTCATGCAGGTCGACGCCGCCCGGGTCGCCGGCGTCGACGAGGTCCTCGCCGAGCTGCTGATGGCGGCGAAGTTCGGGGTGCCGGTCTGTCCGCACGCCGGCGGCGTCGGCCTCTGCGAGTACGTCCAGCACCTGGCGATCTTCGACTACCTGCGGGTCGGCGCCAGGCTGGACGGCCGGATGGTCGAGTACGTCGACCACCTGCACGAGCACTTCGTCGACCCGGTCCGCACCCGGGGCGGCCGTTACCTGCTGCCCACCGCCCCCGGCTACAGCAGCACCATGCGGCCGGAGTCGATCGCCCGGTTCCGCTTCCCGGACGGCCCGGCATGGCACTGACCGGCGGCGCCGACCGGCTCGGCCTGGCCACCCTGCGCCGGCTGCCCGTCGAGTGCCGCCCGCTGCTGCGCCCCGGCACCGTGCCGGCCGGCATCGTGCACCTGGGGCTGGGCGCGTTCCACCGCGCCCACCAGGCCGTGCACACCGAGGCGGCGGTCGGCGCGGCCGGCGGGGACTGGGGCATCATCGGGGTCGCGCCGCGCAGCACCGGGGTGGTCGAGGCGCTGGCCGCGCAGGACGGCCTGTTCAGCGTCACCACGCTCTCCGCCGAGGGGGCGGCCACCCGGGTGGTCGGTGCGCTGTCCGGGGTACGGCACGCCGCGAGCGACCCGGCCGCCGTGGTGCGCCTGCTCGCCGACCCGGCGATCCGGATGGTGACGCTGACCGTCACCGAGAAGGCGTACCAGCTCGACCCGGTCACCGGGGCGCTGCAGGCCGATCCGGACCTGCTGGCCGACCTGACCACCGACCGGCCGCCGCGTACCGTGCCGGGGCTGCTGGTGCGCGGGCTGCTCGCCCGGGCGGCCGCCGACGCCGGCCCGCTCGCCCTGGTCAGCTGCGACAACCTGCCCGCCAACGGCCGCCGGCTGCGCGGCCTGGTGACCCAGGCGCTCGCGGTGGCCCGGGTGCCCGACGCGGCGGCCTGCTGGGTCGCCGAGCAGGTCAGCTTCCCGGGCACGATGGTCGACCGGATCGTGCCGGCCACCACCGCGGACACGTTGGACACCGCCCGGCGGGCGCTCGGGGTGAGCGACCTGGCGGCGGTGGCCGCCGAGCCGTACTCCCAGTGGGTGATCGAGGACGACTTCCCGGGCGGGCGGCCCGCCTGGGAGCGGGCCGGGGCGGTGCTCACCGACGACGCCGGCCCGTGGGAGCGGCTCAAGCTGCGCTCCTTGAACGGGGTGCACTCGGCCGCCGCCTACCTGGGCGCGCTGGCCGGCGCGGAGACCGTCGCCGAGACGCTGGCGCTGCCGCGGTTGACCGCCGTGCTGCGCCGGCTGGTCGCTGAGGACGTCGCGCCCAGCTTCGCCCCACCGCCGGGCGTCTCGGTGCCGGACTACGGCGAGGAGGTGCTGGGCCGCTTCGCCAACCCGGCGATGCGGCACCGCACCCTGCAGATCGCCATGGACGGCTCGCAGAAGCTGCCGCAGCGGGTGCTGCACACCATCACCGACCTGCGGGCCGCCGGCCGCTCGGCCCGGTGGGCGTCGCTCGTGGTCGCCGCGTGGATGCGCTTCCTGCTCGGGTACGCCGACGACGGCCGTCCGCTGCCGCTGGACGACCCGCTCGCCGAGCGGATCCGGGCCGCCCTGGCCGCCGGCCGGGACACCCCTGCCGGGGTGGTGGACGCGCTCTTCGCCCTGCGCGAGGTCTTCCCCGCCGAACTGGCCGCCGACGACGAGGTCCGCGCCGACGTGACCGGCTGGCTGGCCGCGCTGGAACGGCACGGCGTCCGGGCCACCCTGGCAGCTGCGACGTGACCGACGGGGGGCGGCCGCCGCGGGTGGCGCTGGTCGGGGCGAACGGGCACGGGCGGTGGCACCGGCGGGCGATCGCCCCGCTGCACGCCGCCGGCCGGCTGTGCCTGGCCGGCCTGGTCGACGTCCGGCCGCTGGAGGAGGAGCCGGCCGCCCCGGTCCCGCCGCAGGCGCGCACCTTCACCGACCACCGGACGATGCTCGCCGCCGTACGCCCGGACGTGGTGGTGGTCTGCACGCCGCCGCACACCCACCTGCCGATCGCCCTCGACGTGCTGGCCGCCGGCGCGGACCTGCTGC
The DNA here is from genome assembly GCF_040655175.1 of Micromonospora sp. NPDC050495. NCBI lineage: Bacteria > Bacillati > Actinomycetota > Actinomycetes > Micromonosporales > Micromonosporaceae > Micromonospora > Micromonospora sp. NPDC050495. The sequence continues at coordinate 101,625 of NZ_JBFAJK010000020.1, forward strand.
TGGAGAAGCCGCCGGTGCTCGACCTGGCCGAGCACCGTGCCCTGGCGGGCGCGGCGGCGGCCAGCGGGCGGGCGGTGCAGGTCGGCTTCCAGGCGCTCGGCTCGGCGGCGCTGGCCGAGCTGACCGGGGCGCTGGCCGCCGGGCGGCTCGGCGCTGTCAGCCGGATCGCCGCGGTGGCCGCCTGGCGCCGCCCCGACGGCTACTACGCGCGGTCCCCCTGGGCCGGCCGGCGATCCCTCGACGGCCGACCGGTGCTCGACGGGGCGCTGGCCAATCCCCTCGCGCACGCGGTGATGCAGTGCCTCGCGGTGGCCGAGGCGGTGACCGGGGCGCCGGTGCGGCCGGCCCGGATCGAGGTGGAGCGGTACCGGGTGCGTCCCATCGAGGTGGACGACACCGCCGTGCTGCGGGTGACGCCACGGGGCGGGCCGCCGGTGCTGGCCGCGCTCACCCTGTCCGGCGAGGACTTCGTGCCCGGCGAGGTGATCGTCACCGGCGGCCGGGGCCGGGCCGTGCTCGAATACCCGACCGACCGGCTGCTGCTGCCCGGCGAGCCGGCGCCGCGCGTGGTGCCCGGCCGGCGCGGGCTGCTGGAGAACCTGCTCGACCACCGGGCCGACGGGACGCCGCTGATCGCGCCGCTGGCGCGTACCGCGCCGTTCACCGGGGTGCTGGACGCGCTGCGCGCCGCGCCCGAGCCGACCCTGCTCGGCGGCGCGCTGGTCGGCACGGTGGGCGACGGGCCACGGCGGGAGCGGGTGATCCGCGGGGTCGACGCGGTGCTGCGCGAGGTCGCGGAGACCGGCGCGCTGCCCTCCGAGACGGGGGTGCCGTGGGCGGTCGCGCCCTACCGGGTCGAGGAGGCGCCGCAACGGTAGTGCACATCCCGGCAGGGCCGGGTCCCGGGCGTTCCGGACAGATGCCCGCTTATCCCGGCCGGTACCGGCCGGGGCAATACCCCCCGCATTCCGCTATTGCAACAAACCTGCACACAATACGCATTGACTCTTATAAAAGAATGTCCTTACCGTCACAGATATCGGCCACCAAAAGCTGACAGGACGGTAATAGTCATGCGTAGAACAACAGCGGGCGTCGCGTTGCTCGCCGCCGCGCTCGCGGTGACCACCGCCGCACCCGCGCCGGCCGCCCCGGCCGGCGGGCCGCTGCCCCGGCCCGCCTGGGAGCTGGGCCGCCAGGCGCTGCCGGCGAACGACGGCTGGGCCGCCGAGGGCGCCGGCACCACCGGTGGCGCGGCCGCCGCCCCGGACCGCATCCGGGTGGCGCACACCCGCGCCGAGCTGGTCGACGCGCTCGGCGGCGACAACGCCACCAACTCCACCGACGCCACCCCCAAGATCGTGTACGTGGCCGGCACGATCGACGGCTTCGAGGGCCCGGACGGCGCCCTGCTGGACTGCGCCGACCTGGCCGACCCGGCGTACTCACTCGACGGCTACCTGGCCGCGTACGACCCGGCGGTGTGGGGGCGGGTGAACCCGGACGGTCCGCTGGAGGCGGCACGGGTGCGCTCGGTGGCCAACCAGACCCGGCAGACCCAGCTCAACGTCGGCGCGAACACCACCCTCGTCGGGCTGCCCGGCGCCCGGCTCACCGGGCTGACCCTGATGATCGACAAGGTCAGCAACGTGATCGTGCGCAACCTGACCTTCGCCGACGCCCGCGACTGCTTCCCGGCCTGGTCCCCCACCGACGGCGACGCCGGCAACTGGAACTCCCAGTACGACCAGATCTCGGTACGGCGCAGCGAGCACGTCTGGGTCGACCACAACACCTTCACCGACGGCGACAACCCGGACGCCGCCCAGCCGCGCTACTTCGGCCGCCCCTACCAGGTGCACGACGGGTCGCTCGACGTCACGCACACCGCCAGCCTGGTCACCGCCAGCTGGAACCGGTTCGTCGGCCGGGACAAGCTGATGCTGGTCGGCTCCTCCAACACGGTCGGCCCGGACGTCGGCCGGCTCAAGGTCACCGTGCACCACAACCTCTTCGACGGCGACCTCCAGCGGCTGCCCCGGGTCCGCTTCGGCCAGGTCGACGTGCACGAGAACCACTACCGCCTCGGCGGCCCCGGCTTCGAGTACGCCCTCGGCGTCGGCGTGCAGTCCGCCATGTACGCGGAGAACAACTACTTCACCCTGGCCGGCGACGTCGCCCCGGCCGACCTGATCCACGACTGGGGCGGCACCGCGCTCACCGAGCGGGGCAGCTGGCTGCGGCAGGGCGCCGACCGGCCGCGCCCGGTCGACCTGCTCGGCGCGTACAACGCGGCACACGACCCGGACCTCGGCGGCGACGCCGGCTGGACGCCCACCCTGCGGGCCGCCCCGGTGCTGCCCACCCCGCTGGTGCCGCTCGTCGTGGACGCCTTCGCCGGCGCCGGCCGGCTGCCGCGCTAGGCGGCCCGGCCAGCACCGCACCCGCCCCAGCGCGGCCCGCACCCGCCGCCCGCCTCCCCTCGTCCGGTCCCGGGCACGTCCGTCCCGGACCGGCCGGAGCCGGCCGCCGACCAGCCCGCGGCGTCCGGCCCGCACCACCACGGCACCACCCCGCCCACCACGTCCCCGGGCCTCGCGCCCACCAGCACAGGAGGAAGCACCGTGCGACTCCGACACCACCATCGAGGTCTGCTGGCCACGGCCGGCGCCGGCCTCACCGCCGTGCTGCTCACCCTCGGCATGGCCGGCAACGCCGCCGCGGCCACCCTGTTCACCGACACCTTCGACGACGGCAACGCCGACGGCTGGTCCAAGTCCGGCGGGGACTGGTCGGTGGTCACCGACGGCTCCCCCGCCTACCGCCAGGGCAACAACGCCAGCGAGCTGGCCCGCGCCTTCGCCGGCCAGACCAGCTGGACGGACTACCGGGTGCAGGCCCGGGTCAAGCCGCTGTCGTTCAACGGCGGCAACCGGCTGGTCGGCCTGGCCTCCCGCTCCACCAGCTCGACCAAGATGTACCGGCTGGCGCTGACCAACGCGGGCCGGGCCGAACTCCAGATGGTCAACGGCAGCCAGCTCAGCGTGCTCGGCTCCACCGCACTGGCCGTCACCACCGGCACCTGGTACACGCTGCGGATCGAGGCCACCGGCAACACGATCAAGGGCTTCGTGAACGGCGCCCAGATCGGCGCCGGCACCGACCCGGCCTATTCGGCCGGGCGGATCGTGCTGGTCACCGCGTACGCCAGCGCGGTCTTCGACGACGTCGTGGTGGACGGCGCCGGCGGCACCCCGAGCACGCCGCCGACCACCTCGTCACCGACCGCCGCGCCGACCACGCCGCCGCCCACCACGCCCCCGCCGACCACGGCGCCGCCGACGACCCCGGCGCCCACCACCGGGCTGGTCGGCTGGGCCGCCCAGAACGGCGGCACCACCGGCGGGGCCGGCGGCGGCACCGTCACGGTCAGCGACGCGGGCGCGCTCGCCAACGCGGTGGCGGGCGACACCGCGACCACGGTACGGGTCAACGGCGCGTTCAGCTGCTCCACCGAGATCCGGGTCGGCTCGAACAAGACGGTCATCGGCGTCGGGTCGAGCGCCGGCCTGACCGGCTGCGGCCTCAACCTGCGGGACGCGCGCAACATCATCATCCGGAACCTGAGGATCGCCAAGGTACGCGCCGGCGTCGGCAACGGCGACGCCATCCACCTGGACAACTCCACCAACGTCTGGATCGATCACAACGACCTGTCCAGCGACACCACCAGCGGCACCGACTACTACGACGGCCTGCTCGACATCACCCACGGGTCCAACTTCGTCACCGTCTCCTGGAACCGGCTGCACGACCACGTGAAGTGCTCGCTGGTCGGGCACAGCGACAGCAACTCCGGCGAGGACACCGGCAAGCTGAAGGTCACCTACCACCACAACGCGTTCAGCAACTGCTTCCAGCGCAACCCGCGGGTCCGCTTCGGCAACCCGGTGCACGTGTTCAACAACTACTACGTGACCACCGCCAACCCGTCCTACAGCTACGGCATCGCCACCACCTGCGGCGCCGGCGTGCTGGTCGAGGGGAACTACTTCGAGAACATGACCGACCCGACGCACGTCGGCGAGGGCTCCTCGCCGGCCGGCAACCTGGTCGAGCGGAACAACCTGTACGTCAACTCGGGCACCCCGCAGACGGCCGGCAGCGTGGCCGCCGTCCCGTACGCCTACACCCTGGACGCGGCCAGCACGGTGAAGTCGACGGTCACCGCCGGCGCCGGCACCGGCCGGATCAGCGGCTGACCGTACCGGCTCCGGGCCGGCGTCCCGTCGGGGGGTGGGCCGCCGCCCACCCCGACCTGGCACGCTCGCTGCTGCACTACGCCGCTCACTGGGACCCCTACGGAACATAGCCCGCAATGGCGACAGG
>NZ_JBFAJK010000021.1:0-8505 GCF_040655175.1 Micromonospora sp. NPDC050495
GCCGCCACCCGCATCAGCCACTTCGCACAACTTCGCCCCGCCGGATAGATCCGACGGGGCGAAGCAGCAGAACCCGAATTAACCAACAGCATCCCACCCGGGGTCGGGCCCTTTCGGCGCGTCAGCCGCCGGAGTCGTCCAGCTCGGCGCCGTCGGGCGGGGTGTCGTCGTCGCGGCTGGCCAGCCAGCCGTCGGGCAGGAACACCTTGCCCGGCGAGTTGGTGCGGCCGCGCGGCTGGCCGAGGTTCTCCACCGGGAACGGTACGGCCGGGTCGAGCTTGCCGAGCAGGTCGTCGAGCTGGGCCAGGCTCTCGATCATGGCGAGTGAGCGGCGCAGCTCGCTGCCGATCGGGAACCCCTTGAGATACCAGGCGACGTGCTTGCGGAAGTCGGTGCAGCCGTCGCGCTCGCCCCGAGCCGGGTTGCGGGCACCCGCCACGAACTGGTCGACCAGCAGTTCGGCGTGGCGGCGCATGGTCACCGCCACCTCGCCGAGGCTCGGCAGCCGCCGCTCGCTACGACCCTTGAAGGCGGCCTCCAGATCGGCGAAGAGCCACGGCCGGCCCAGGCAGCCGCGCCCGATCACCACGCCGTCCACCCCGGTGTGGTCGACCATCCGCAGCGCGTCGTCGGCCTCCCAGATGTCGCCGTTGCCCAGCACCGGCACGTCCAGCGCCTGCTTCAGGGTGGCTATGGCGTCCCAGTCGGCGGTTCCCGAATAGCGCTGCGCGGCCGTACGCCCGTGCAGGGCGACCGCGGCGACGCCGGCGTCCTGGGCGGCCAGCCCCGCCTCCACGTACGTCAGGTGGTCGTCGTCGATGCCCTTGCGCATCTTAACGGTGACCGGCACCCCGGCGGGTGACGCGGCGTCCACCGCGGCCCGCACCAGCCGGGCGAAGAGCCGGCGGCGCCAGGGCAGGGCCGAGCCGCCGCCGCGCCGGGTGACCTTCGGGACCGGGCAGCCGAAGTTGAGGTCGATGTGGTCGGCGAGGTCCCGCTCGACCACGATCCGCACGGCGGCGGCGGTGATCTCCGGGTCGGTGCCGTAGAGCTGGAGGCTGCGGGGGTGCTCCTCGGCGCCGAAGGCGATCATGCGGAGCGTCTTCGGGTTCCGCTCGACCAGCGCCCGAGTGGTGATCATCTCGCACACGTAGATGCCGCCGCCCTGCTCCCGGCAGAGCCGGCGGAAGCCGACGTTGGTGATCCCGGCCATCGGCGCGAGCACCACCGGCGGCCACACCCGGTGCGGCCCGATCGTCAGCGCAGGCAGGGTCGGGGCAGTCACCGGACAAGTGTACGGGGGCCCCGGCGCGCCGGCCGGGGCCCCGTGACCAGCGTCAGCAGCCGGGCAGGCGCTCGATCAGGTAGCGCTCGACCTGGTCCAGGGAGATGCGCTCCTGGGCCATGGTGTCCCGGTTCCGCACGGTCACCGCGTTGTCGTCCAGGGTGTCGAAGTCGACGGTCACGCAGAACGGCGTGCCGATCTCGTCCTGACGGCGGTAGCGGCGGCCGATGGCCTGCGAGTCGTCGAACTCGACCACCCAGCGCTTGCGCAGGTCGGTGGCGAGCTGCTTGGCCTTGGGCGAGAGCGCCTCGTTGCGGGACAGCGGCAGCACCGCCACCTTGACCGGGGCCAGCCGCGGGTCGAAGCGCATGACGGTGCGCTTGTCCACGCCGCCCTTGGTGTTCGGCGCCTCGTCCTCGTCGTACGCCTCGAGCAGGAACGCGAGCACCGCGCGGGTCAGGCCGGCGGCCGGCTCGATCACGTACGGGATCCAGCGCTCGCTCTTGGTCTGGTCGAAGTACGACAGGTCGACCCCGGAGTGCTTGCTGTGCGTGGAGAGGTCGAAGTCGGTGCGGTTGGCGATGCCCTCCAGTTCGGCGAACTCGGAGCCGCCGAACTGGAACCGGTACTCGATGTCGACGGTGCGCTTCGAGTAGTGGGAGAGCTTCTCCTTGGGGTGCTCGTAGAAGCGCAGGTTCTCCTCGGACAGGCCCAGGTCGAGGTACCAGTTCCAGCGCTCCCGCAGCCAGTACTCGTGCCACTGCTCGTCGGTGCCCGGCTCGACGAAGAACTCCATCTCCATCTGCTCGAACTCGCGGGTCCGGAAGATGAAGTTGCCCGGGGTGATCTCGTTGCGGAACGACTTGCCGGTCTGCGCGATGCCGAACGGCGGCTTCTTGCGGGCGACCGTCTCCACGTTCTTGTAGTTGACGAAGATGCCCTGGGCGGTCTCCGGGCGCAGGTAGTGCATGCCCTCGTCGCTCTCCACCGGGCCCAGGTAGGTCTTCATCAGGCCGTTGAACATCTTCGGCTCGGTGAAGGTGCCCTTGTTGCCGCAGTTCGGGCAGTTCAGCTCGGACAGCGAGGTGAGCGGCTTGCCGTGCTTCTCGGCGTACGCCTCTTCGAGGTGGTCGGCGCGGAACCGCTTGTGGCAGGACTGGCACTCGGTCAGCGGGTCGACGAACTCGGCGATGTGGCCGCTGGCCTCCCAGACCTGGCGGGCCAGGATGACCGCCGAGTCCAGGCCGACGACGTCGTCGCGCTGCTGGACCATGGTCCGCCACCACTGTCGGCGGACGTTCTCCTTGAGCTCCACGCCGAGCGGACCGTAGTCCCACGCCGACCGGGTGCCCCCGTAGATCTCGCTGGAGGGGAAGACGAAGCCTCGGCGCTTGGCGAGGCTGACGACGGCGTCGATACGGTCGGCTGGCATGTTTCCTCCTACGCCGGCTGGCGGTCGGCGGGGGCGATGTGAGTGGAACCGGACGGTTCGGGACAACGGTACGACCGCCGGAGTCCCGAGCCCAGCAGAATACCGGGGCCCGGTCAGCTCACCCCACACACCTCCATGCCGCCCGTCTGCTGGTCCGGCGCGAGGGTCACCGTCTGGGCCTCCCGTTTGCCGCCGGAGAGGGTCACGTCGACCGGCACGGTCAGCGTCTGCGGGTCCACCTCGCCGACCCGGTAGCCGGAGATCTGCGGTTCGGTGGCCACCCGCTGCTCGAACTCCGAGCGGGACTCGCGCCGCCGGGCGTCGTCGCAGAGCTGGTCGTACGCCTTGGACCAGTCCTTCTCGACGAGGGCCTGGTAGTAGTCGTCGGTGACCGCCCGGCCCTGTTCCTCGACGGCCTGGACGTTGCTCACCGCCAGCCCGACCACCGCGGCGCCGCCACCGCCGCAGCAGAGCAGCACAGCGAGCGCGCCCACGCCGAGGCCGAGCCAGAGGCGGGCCCGCCGGCCCTCGGTGGGCGGGGCGGCGAAGGGCGGGGCGACCCCGGGACCGGGCGGGGGTGCGGGAACGCCGGGGTCCGCCGGCGAGTCCGGTGCCGCGGGCGCGTCGGACGGCACGGGATGCGGGGGTGGGGCGGCCGGGCCGGGTGCGGTCATACGCCAGAGGGTAGTGCCCTCCGCGTCACCGGTAAGGACCTGCGGCCCGATCACTGGCGACGATGACGATCTCGCCCTCCGGCGCGGCGCTGGCGAGGGTCTCGTACGCCGACGGCTCGTCGACGGACTGGGCCAGCAGCGGCACGGCGGTGACCTTGACGTCGAAGCCGCCCAGCGCCCGCCGGTACGCCCCGACCGACTCCCATTCGGTGAGCAGGCACCAGTGGGCCGGGTCGTCGAACGCGCGCAGCAACTCGCCGCGCCGGTAGCCGGGGCGGGCGGCGAGCGCGGTGAGGGCGGCGTGCGCCCGTTCGGTGAACTCGGCCGCGCCTTCGGGGGCGACCACGAACCGGTTGGTGACCAGCACCGGCTTCCTCCTCGTAAAGTCTGTGGGATGGAGCGTACGCAGACCCCCCTGCTGGCCCGGTTGTCCCGGCTCAACCCGACGGTGGTGTTCCTGGCCACTCTGGTCGTGGTGCTGGTGGGGCTCTTCGCCCCCGGCGCGCTCGGCGGTGGCGTGCTGCTGGCGTTGGCCGCGGTGCTGGTGTGGCTGATGGTGGTCACCTGGCCGGTGCAGGCGGTGGGCACGCGCGTGCTGCGCCTGGTGATGCTGACGCTGCTGCTCGCGGTCGCGCTGGCCAAGCTGCTGTGAGCCGCCCGCGCGGGCGGACATGCAATCATGCGTTTTTGACAATCAATTTCGTTATCGCGGACAGTTGACGGCATGACCGTCCGCATCGCCCGCGCCCTGGCCGCCGCGACCGCCCTGCTCACCCTGGGTGGCGTCGCGGCCTGCTCGACCGAGGGCGGCGGCGGGCACGACCCGGGTCGGGTGGACGTGGTGGCCGCGTTCTACCCGCTGCAGTTCCTCGCCGAGCGGATCGGCGGACCCACGGTCACCGTCACCAACCTGGTCAAGCCCGGCGCCGAGCCGCACGACCTGGAGCTCAACCCCCGCCAGGTCGGCCAGGTCGTCGACGCGGAACTCGTCGTCTACCTGGGCGGCTTCCAGCCGGCCGTGGACGAGGCCGTCGCGCAGAACGGCGGTGACCGGGCCTTCGACGTCGCCGACGTGCAGCCGCTGCGGGCCGACGCCGGTCACCGGCACGCGGACGGCACCGAGCACGAGGCCGACGGCGGCGGCCGGGACCCGCACGTCTGGCTCGACCCCGGCCGATTGGCCACCATCGGCGACCGGCTCGCCGACCGGCTCGGCCGGGCCGACCCCGCCCACGCCGCCGACTACACCAGCCGGGCCACGGCGCTCCGCACCGACCTGGCACGGCTCGACGGCGAGTACGCCGAGGGCCTGCGGAACTGCCAGCGCCGGGAGATCGTGACCAGCCACACCGCGTTCGGCTACCTTTCCGACCGCTACCACCTCGACCAGATCGGCGTCACCGGCCTCAGCCCGGAGGCCGAGCCCTCCCCGAAGCGCCTCACCGCGGTGGCCGCCGAGGCCCGGGCCCACCGGGCCACCACCATCTTCTTCGAAACCCTGGTCAGCCCGAAGGTCGCCGAGACCGTGGCCCGGGAGGTCGGCGCGCGCACCGCCGTGCTCGACCCGATCGAGGGCCCGCCCGCCGAGGGCGACTATCTCGCCGCGATGCGTACCAACCTCCAGACCCTGCGGACCGCCTTGGACTGCTCATGACCACACCCGTGATCCAGGTCGCGCACGCCGCCGTCGGCTACGACAGCCGGGCGGTGCTGCGGGACGTCTCGCTCACCGTCACCGCCGGCGAGGTGGTCGCCGTGCTCGGCGCCAACGGCTCCGGCAAGTCCACCCTGATCCGCGCCGTGCTGGGCCTGGTCCCGCTCGGCGCCGGGTCGGTCACCCTCTTCGGCGCACCGCAGCGCCGCTTCCGGCAGTGGCACCGCATCGGGTACGTCCCGCAGCGGCTCGGCGCGGGCAGCGGCGTACCGGCCACGGTCAACGAGGTGGTGGCCTCCGGCCGGCTGGCCCGCCGGGGCGTGCTGCGCCCGGCCGGGCGGGCCGACCGGGAGGCGGTCGCCGCGGCACTGGACGCCGTCGGCCTCGCCGACCGGGCCGGCGACCCGGTCGCCACCCTCTCCGGCGGCCAGCAGCAACGCACCCTGATCGCCCGGGCCCTGGCCGGCCGCCCGGAACTGCTGGTGCTGGACGAGCCGACCGCCGGGGTCGACATGGCCAGCCAGGAGGCGTTCGCCCGCGCGCTGCACGGCTTCGTCGGCGACGGCGGCACCGTGCTGCTGGTCGCCCACGAGTTGGGGCCGCTGCGGCCGCTGATCAGCCGTGCCGTCGTCGTGCACCAGGGCGGCATCTGCCATGACGGGGCGGTGCCCGAGCCGGCCGGGCACCACGCCGAACCGGGCCACGACCACGTGCACCCGCACTGCGACGAGGAGCCCGCCGGGCTGTGGAGCAGCTGATGGATCTCTTCCAGTACGACTTCATGCTGCGCGCCCTGGTCGGCGCGCTGGTCATCGGGCTGGCCGCGCCGGCCCTCGGCATCTACCTGGTGCAGCGGCGGCTGGCGCTGATCGGTGACGGCATCGGGCACGTCGCGCTCACCGGCGTCGGCGCGGGGCTGCTGCTCAACCGCTCCCCCGTGCTGGTGGCGGTGCTCGCCGCGACGGTCGGCGCGATCGTGATCGAGCTGGTCCGCGCGCGCGGGCGTACCTCCGGGGACCTGGCCCTGGCGCTGCTCTTCTACGGCGGCATCGCCGGCGGCGTGCTGCTGGTCGGGCTCTCCGACGCCAGCAGCGCCTCGCTCAACTCGTACCTGTTCGGGTCGCTGATCACCACCTCCCGGGGCGACCTGGTCACCATCCTGCTGCTCGGCCTGGCCGTCCTGGTGGCGATGGTGGCCCTGCGCCCGGCGCTCTTCGCGGTCTGCCACGACGAGGAGTACGCGCGGGTCTCCGGGCTGCCCGTCCGGACGCTCAACCTGCTGCTCGCGGTGACCACCGCGGTGACCGTGACCATCGCCATGCGCTCGGTCGGGGTGCTGCTGATCAGCGCGCTGATGGTGGTGCCGGTGGCGACCGCGCAGCAGGTCACCCGGGGGTTCGCCAGCACCATGGCGGCGGCCATGACGCTCGGGCTCTTCGCCGCCGGCGCGGGCGTTGCGGTGGCCGCCGGCGCGGACACCCCGCCCGGCGCCTCGGTGGTGCTGCTGGCCATCGCCTCGTTCCTGGTGGTCGCGCTGGCCGCGGCGGGCTGGCGGGCGGTACGCCGGCGGTCCCGGCCGGCCGCCGCGCCGGTCACCGAGGCGTTCGCCGAGCCGCCGGAGCACGAGGTGGCGCTCCCGTGAGCCGCCGCGGGCCGGTCCTGCTGGCATTGGTTACCGTTACGGGGTGACCGCCACGAACGGGTACGACGCCTTCGAAGGCGCGGGTGAGCTGCTGCGCGCGTTGTCGGCGCCGATCCGGCTGGCGATCGTCAGCGAGCTGGCCGAGGGTGAGCGCTGCGTGCACGAGCTGGTGGAGAAGCTGGGCGCGCCCCAGCCACTGGTCTCCCAGCACCTGCGCGTGCTGCGCGGCGCCGGCGTGGTGCGGGGTTCCCGCCGCGGCCGGGAAATCGCGTACGCGCTGGTCGACGAGCACGTCGCGCACATCGTCGCGGACGCGGTCAGCCACGCCGGGGAAGGACCGCGATGACCGGGCGGCCCACCCGGGGCGGCCGGAGGGAGGTGGCGGCGTGACCGACGGAGCGCTGCGCAACACCCGGCAGCGGACGGCGGTGAGCACGCTGCTGGCCGAGGTGGAAGGCTTCCACAGCGCCCAGGACCTGCACGCGATGCTCCGCCAGCGCGGCGAGCGGGTCGGCCTCACCACGGTCTACCGGACGTTGCAGGGGCTCGCCGACGCCGGCGAGATCGACGTGATGCGCCCGCCGGGCGGCGAGCACCTCTACCGGCGGTGCAGCGAGGGCCACCACCACCACCTGGTCTGCCGGCACTGCGGGCGGACCGTCGAGGTGGCCGGCCCGGCGGTGGAGAGCTGGGCCGAGCGGGTCGCCGCCGAGCACGGGTACGCCGAGGTCAGCCACACCCTGGAGATCTTCGGCAGCTGCCCGGCCTGCGCCGGCTGAAGCTGGATCGTGCCGGCGGGGCCGGAGCGTGGCACGCTGTCCGGCGTGAAGATCTACGCTGATCGCTTTCCGATCGCCCTCCGTCAGCTCCTCACCGACCTGCTCGTGGTCGCCTGGGTGTACGCCTCGATCCGCTTCGCGCTCTGGCTGCACGACCTCATCGAGAAGCTCGCCGTACCGGGACAGAAGCTGGAGGGAGCCGGCGGCAGCCTCGCCGACAACCTGGCCGAGGCGGGCGGCAAGGTCGGCCGGGTGCCGCTGGTCGGCGACGAGCTGACCGCCCCCTTCAACCGGGCCGCCGACGCCGCCCGGTCGGTCGCCGAGGCCGGCCACGACCAGCAGGAACTCGTCGGCCAGCTGGCCCTCGGGCTGAGCATCGCGGTGCTGGTCATCCCACTCGGCCTGGTCCTCGTCGGCTGGTTGCCGCCGCGGCTGCGCTGGATGCGCCGGGCCGGCGCGGCGAAGCGGCTGGCCAGCGCACCCGCCGGGCGGGACCTGCTGGCGCTGCGCGCGCTCGCCGGGCAACCGCTGGGCCGGCTGACCCGGATCGACCCGGACGTGGCCGAGGCGTGGCGGCGTGGCGACGACGCCACCGTCGACGCGCTCGCCGAGCTGGAGCTGCGCAGCCTCGGCCTGAGGGCGGGCCGCTAAGGTGTGCCGGTGCTGTACTTCCTGATCGTCGTCGCGGTGCTGCTGCTGATCTACGCGGGCGTCCTGGTGAGCTTCCTCCGCAAGGGTCGCCGCATCCCGCCCGCCGCGTACCTGGTGCTGGCCGGCCTGAACGGGCTGATCCTGGCCGGGGTGATCGCCTGGGCCGTCGCCCGCTGACCCACCTGCCTCCCGCGCCACCGTCGGCCCCACCCAACGCGAGACCGTCCCCACGCCTGGCGGCGCGAGACCGTCCCGACCCCGGCGTGTGGCCGTCCCGACGCCGGCGCGTGGCTGGCGCGTGGCGGCGCGTGGCGGCGCGTGGCGGCGCGTGGCGGCGCGTGGCGGCGCGTGGCGGCGCGTGGCGGCGCGTGGCGGCGCGTGGCGGCGC
>NZ_JBFAJK010000021.1:8605-105475 GCF_040655175.1 Micromonospora sp. NPDC050495
GGCGCGTGGCGGCGCGTGGCGGCGCGTGGCGGCGCGTGGCGGCGCGTGGCGGCGCGTGGCGGCGCGTGGCGGCGCGTGGCGGCGCGTGGCGGCGCAGGATGCGGCATCCCGGCGCATCCCGCGCCCCGGAAGCCACAACATGCCGCATCCCGCGAATCCGCCCGCCCCCCACGCCTTCGTCGGCCCGAGTCCTCCCTCGGCCCGCGCCCAGCCCAGTGCGTGGCAGCAGGATGCGGCATCCCGGCGCTTCCCGCGCCCCGGAAGCCACAACATGCCGCACCTCGGCGCACCCGCGCCACGGCCCGCGCTCTCCGTCGGCCCGCGCCCCTTCGTCGGCCCGCGTCCTCCGTCGGCCCGTGCCCAGCCCGCCGCGTGGCAGCAAGATGCGGCATCCCGGCGCTTCCCGCGCCCCGGAAGCCACAACATGCCGCACCTCGCCGCACCCGCGCCACGGCCCGCGTCCTCCGTCGGCCCGCGCCCCTTCGTCGGCCCGCGCCCTTCGTCGGCCCGCGCCCTTCGTCGGCCCGCGCCCTCCCTCGGTCCGCGCCCAGCCCAGCGCGTGGCAGCAGGATGCGGCATCTCGGCGCATCCCGCGCCCCGGAAGCCACAACGTGCCGCACCTCGTGGAGTCGCTGCGGCCGGCCGACGCCCAGACCGGCCCCGCCCGCCCGGTCGGTGGGGTGGGCCGGCCGGGCGGGCGGGGCGGGGGCGGGTCAGTTGGCGGGCGGGATGCGGCGGCGGACGTCCTCGGCGGTCGACGGGCCGGGCTGCCAGCGGGCCACCCAGGGCTGCTCCGCGGACGGGGTCGCCACCCCCTCCTCCAGGGAGGCGTACCGGCCGGCGAGGATCCGCTTCGCGGCCGCCACGTCGACCGCGTCGGTGTTGGACCACAGGCCGGTGAAGAGCTCGTCGATCCGGAGCCGGGCCTGCCGGCAGAACAGGTCGGCCAGTTCCACGTTCTCGGGGTGCTCGGCCCGCTCGGCGGTGGCCCGGACGCAGACCGCCGACATCGCGAACAGCTCCGCGCCGATGTCCACCACCCGGCCGAGGAACGCCTGCTTGCGCTCCATCTTGCCCTGCCAGCGGGACATCGCGTAGAAGGTGGATCGGGCCAGCTTGCGGGAGGTCCGCTCGACGTGCCGCAGGTGCCCGGCGAGCGGGCCGAACTCGTGGTACGCCCCGGGCGCCTGGCCCCGGCCGACGGCGAGGGTGGGCAGCCACTTGGCGTAGAAGGCGCCGGCCCGGGCACCGGCCTTCGCCTTACGGCCCAGCCCGGCGTCGGGGTCGATGATGTCGCCGGCCACCGAGAGGTGCGCGTCGACCGCCTCCCGGGCGATCAGCAGGTGCATGATCTCGGTGGAGCCCTCGAAGATCCGGTTGATCCGCAGGTCACGCAGGAGTTGCTCGACCGCGGCCGGCCGCTCGCCCCGGGCGGCCAGCGAGTCGGCCGTCTCGTAGCCGCGTCCGCCCCGGATCTGGATCAGCTCGTCGGCGATCTTCCAGGCCATCTCGCTGGCGTACAGCTTGACCAGCGCGGCCTCGATCCGGATGTCGTTGCGGTCGTCGTCGGCGAGCAGGCAGCTGAGGTCGAGCATGCTCTCCATGCCGTACGTGGTGGCGGCGATGAAGGCCAGTTTCTTGGCGACCGCCTCGTGCTCGCCGACCGGCCGTCCCCACTGGACCCGGTCGGCGGCCCATTCGCGGGCCACGTTCAACGCCCACTTGCCGGCTCCGACGCACATCGCCGGCAGCGACAGCCGGCCGGTGTTCAGCGTGGTCAGGGCGATCTTCAGGCCCTTGCCCTCGCCGCCGATGACGTTCTCCTTGGGCACGAAGACGTCGTGGAACCGGGTGAGGCTGTTCTCCAGGCCGCGCAGCCCGACGAACTCGTTGCGCCGCTCCACGGTGATGCCCTCGCTGTCGCCCTCCACGACGAAGGCGGTGATGCCGCCGCGCCGCCCCTCGGCGGCCGGCACCCGGGCCATCACCACGAGGAGGGTGGCGACCGTGCCGTTGGTGGCCCAGAGCTTCACCCCGTTGAGCCGGTAGCCGGTGCCGTCCTCGGTCGGCTCGGCCGTGGTGGCCAGCCGGGCCGGGTCGGAGCCGACGTCGGGCTCGGTGAGCAGGAACGCGGAGACCTCACCGGCGGCCAGCCGGGGCAGGAAGTGCTGCTTCTGCTCGGGCGTGCCGAACATCTTCAGCGGCTGCGGCACGCCGATCGACTGGTGCGCCGAGAGCAGCGCACCGATCGCCGGGTTGACCGAGCCGGCCCGCATCAGCGCCCGGCAGTAGTGCAGGTTGCTCAGCCCGAGGCCGCCGTACTTGCGGTCGATCTTCATGCCGAACGCGCCGAGCCGGGCCATCCCGTGGAACACCTCGTCGGGGATCCGCGCGTCCCGTTCGATGGCGGCACCGTCCACCTCGGCGTCCAGGTACGCCCCGAACGCGGCGAGGAACTCCTCGGCCCGGGCGGTGTCGTCCGGGTCGGCGCGCGGCCACGGGTTGATCAGGTCGAGCTGGAACCGGCCGAGGAAGAGTTCCTTGCCGAAGCTGGGCCGGTCCCAGGCTGCCTCCCGGGCCGCCTCGGCGACCTGGCGGGCCTCCTTCTCGGAGACCTGTCCGGCCTCGGAGGGCAGCGGGCCGGCCCCGCCCGCGGCGTCAACGGCCGCGGCGCTGCCGGCCGGCGGTCCCTGATCGTCGATGGGCGCCACCCGCCCGGTGGGGCCACCGTGTCCGGCGGGGTCGGGTCGGCTGTTCTGTGTCGTGGTCACGGCTGCCTCCTGGAGACCTCGGTCCGGCTGCGTCGACGTGCGACGAGATCGACGCTACTCCCGGGTGTTACCCAGGGGTAGCGTCAGCGGCACGTCCGATTTGGCGGGACCGGGCGCACCCCGCACGCCGTGGGCACGGCGACCACCACCGGGCCAGGCAGCGCGAGCACGGCGACCATCACCGGACCAGGCAGCGCGGAGACGGCGAGCACGGCCCGCCGGGCAGCCAGCGCGACGACGGCGACCGCCACCGGGCCAGGCAGCGCGAGCACGGCGAGCACGGTCCGCCGGGCAGCCCGACGACGGCGACCACCACCGGGCCGGGCAGCGCGAGCGCGGCCGTGCCAGGCGGCTCAGTCGCCGACCAGCACCCGCGGATCGTCCTCCTCGTCGTCGATGTCGTCCTCACCCCAGTTGCGCCGGGCGAACGGCAGGATCACCCAGAAGGCCAGGAACCAGGCCCCGGTGATCCCGCTGAGCAGGAAGGCGATCGGCCGGCTGAGCACGAAGTCGGTGATCAGCAGGACCGCGCTGACCATTGAGACGAGCATGAGCCCGAGGCCGCCGGTGGCCATGAGGTGGGCGAAGCGGACCAGTTCCGGCTTGCGGCCCTGCCGGAACAGCGCCCGGTGAAAGGCGACCGGCGAGATGATCATGGCGGTGGCCCCGGCGGCGGCCAGCAGGGCGACGACGTAGACGTCCTTCTGGAACGGCGTGGTCCTCGTGAATCCGTTGCTGAACGGCAGGGTGAGCAGGAACGCGAAGAGGATCTGCACGCCGGTCTGCGCCACCCGCAGCTCCTGGAGCAGGTCGGCGAAGTTGCGCTGCCAGCGCTGCTTCTCGGTCTCCTTGGACACCCATCACCTCCGGGCGAGACGCCTGACGCCGGTGGGGGTCGCCCACCGGCAGCACACGGTTTGCCCGTTCCGGCTCGCGACGAAACCACCGCCCGCCACCCCCGACCACGCCGCCGGGCTCCCGCCGAAACCACCGCCGGCCACCCTCGACCACGCCGCCCGAACTCGCGACGAAACCACCCCCGACCACGCCACCCGGGGCTCGCGAGGAAACCGCCGGCGCTCACGCCCCCCGGCGGATGCGGCCGGCGTACCGGGCCTCCAGCTCGGCGTTGTGCTCGTCGCCACCGGTGATGTTGGCCGACAGGTAGACCGGGGGCTGCTCCCCCGCGGCCAGCAGCCGGGCCACCACCTCCGCGACGATCTGCTGCGCCAGCAGCGCGGCGGTGATCGAGGAGACCGCGCCGACCGCGCCGCCGCCGGGCAGCGGCAGGGTGGCGTCGCCGTACGGGGCGCCGTTGTCGAGCACCACGTCGGCGAAGTCGGCGAGCTTGCGGCCGCTCGGGTGCCGGGAGGTCATCCGGGCCGAGTGCGCGGCCGAGGTGATCGCGACCAGCGGGTGCCCGCGCTCCTTGAGGATGGCCGCGAACTCCACCATCGCCCCGTTGACGCCGGAGTTGGAGGCGAGCACGAAGACGTCCTGCGGGCGGACCGGGGCCAGCTCGTAGAGGCGGTGCGCCACGGCGGGCTCGCGTTCCAGTTTCGGGCCGAGCACGTCGGCCGGCTCCCCGCCGTACAGGACCAGGTCCCGCAGGGCGATCCGGTTGGTCGGGACCAGCCCACCGGCCCGGCCGGCGATCTCCATGGCGAGGGCTTCGGAGTGCCCGGTGCCGAACGCGTGCACCACCCCGTCGGCGCGCAACGATCCGCTGATCAGCTCGGCCGCCCGGGCCACGTTCTCCCGCTGCCCGGCGGCCACCCGCCCGATCGTCTCGGTCACCACCGCCAGGTACGCCTCGGCGCTCACGCTCATGCTTCCTCCGTCCGTCGGTTCCGGGCCAGCCAGTCCACCGCGAAGTCGACCGCCGCCCGCTGCCGCATCAACCGTCCCGTCCCGTCGCCGACCGGTCCGGACCGCACCGCGCCGGTGGCCTCCAGGTCGACGCCGAGCCGGTCGAAGTCCTCCTCGTCGAGGCGTACGTCGTCCCACCACACCCAGTCCCGGCCGCCGTCGGCGGTGAGCACGGCCGCGCCGCACCGCTCCCGGGGTGGCGCGGGTTGCCGGTACTCGGCCAGGTGCAGCGAGGTGTTGCTGCCGTGGTCCACGCCGAGCAGCAGCACGTCGGCGTCGAGTTCGTACAGCCGGGCCAGCGGGGAACGCTCGCCGAGCATGTCGGCCAGCGGGTGACCGG
This sequence comes from Micromonospora sp. NPDC050495, assembly GCF_040655175.1. Classification (NCBI taxonomy): domain Bacteria; kingdom Bacillati; phylum Actinomycetota; class Actinomycetes; order Micromonosporales; family Micromonosporaceae; genus Micromonospora; species Micromonospora sp. NPDC050495. Next base: position 13,586 of record NZ_JBFAJK010000021.1, read on the forward strand.
CCACGATCCGCTCGGCGGCCGGCCCGAGCGCGGCGAACGAGACGTACGGGTGCGCGCTGCGCCGGGCGCCCGGCCAGGTGCGGACCTGCTCGGCGAAGGCGCCCATGAACCGGCTCGGGGTGACCGCCGGATCGAAGCCGGGTAGCTCCGCCCGGATCACCGGCCACCAGTCGGGCGGCACCGGCGGGTTGGTCCAGCCGGCCGGGTCGCTGTTCTCCGGGGTGTGGATGGGCACCACGACCGTCCCGTCCGGGCCGAGCACGTCGCGCAGGGCGAGCAGCACGGCCTCCGGGCCGCCGCAGAGGAAACCCAGCGGGCGCAGGGCGGCTTGCACCAGGACCGTCCCGCCGGGGCGTACGCCGAGGGCGCGGAACTGGGCGGCGAGCGACGCGCGGGTGTGCGGGCGGGCCGGCCCGGCGGTGGCGCTCACCGGCCGGCGCGGGCGAGGATCGCCTCGGCCAGCGGCGCCGGGGCCTCGTCGGGGATCCAGTGCGTCACGCCGGTCAGCGTCACGAAGCGGTAGTCGCCGGTCACGTGGCCGGCGCAGGCTTCGGCGGCGGTCCGGCCGATCGCGATGTCCCGGTCGCTCCAGACGAAGGTGGTCGGCACGTCCACCGGCCCGACGGCCTTCATGTCCGCGCCCGACATGGCCCGGTACCAGTTCAGCGCGGCGGTCAGCGCGCCCGGCTCCCGCATCGGGTCGGCGTAGCGGGCCACCCGGGCGGCGTCGCCGACCGCGGAGAGCATCCGGCGCAGGGCGGTGGCGTGCAGCGCGAGCAGCACCTTCTCCGCCTTGCCGGGCCGCCGGAACAGGGCGATGTAGGCGGAGCGGGCCTTCTGTCGCGGGTCGGTGGCGAGCGCGTGCCCCATCGCAGCCGGGTGCGGCACCGAGACCGCGGTGAGGGTGCGGACCCGCTCCGGGTGGGCCGCCGCCAGCCCCCACGCCACGATCGCGCCCCAGTCGTGGCCGACCAGGTGCGCGCGGGTCACCCCGAGCGCGTCGAGCACGGCGGCCGCGTCCGCCACCAGCTCCGGGATCCGGTACGCCTCGACCGCCGCCGGTCGCGCCCCCGGGGCGTAGCCCCGCTGGTCGAGGGCGTACGTGCGCAGCCCGGCGGCGTGCAGGGCGGGCACCACGTCGTCCCACTCGCCTGCGTGCTGCGGGAAGCCGTGCAGCAGCAGGACGGGGTCGCCGTCCTCGGGGCCGCCGGTGCGTACCTCGAACGTCAGACCTCGCGCCTCGACCCGCATGATCGCCACCCTACCCACCGGTCCGCCCGGTGATCGCCCTGCTGGGCCGCGGGTGGGGGTCGGTGCTAGCGTCTGCGACGAGACAACTTCACATCCGACAGGGGAGCGCACAGCGCTGAGAGTGCGGGCCGGTGCCCGCAGACCCTCGAACCTGATCTGGGTAATGCCAGCGCAGGGAGTTCGGTCGACCTCCAGCCGCGCCGCCGTCCGGTGATCCGGGCGCGGCGTGCGTCTTCTCCTGGTTCGCCTGACGGAACTGGGAGCAACCATGGACAGCACCAACCGGTGGCGCACCATCGACATCGTCGTGGCTTCCGTGCTCGGGGTGGCCTTCGGCATCATCTTCTGGGCCTGGGGCCTGCTCTGGAACGGGCCGGCGGACGCCATCCCGCTGCCCGGCCGCGCCGTCCTGTACGGCGTCTGGCTGGTGCCGGCCGTGCTGGGCGCGCTGGTCGTCCGGAAGCCGGGCGCGGCGCTCTTCACGCTCACCCTGGCCGCGCTGGTGTCGGTGGCGTTCGGCACGAGTTGGGGCTGGACGATCGTCGTGCAGGGTCCGCTGGAGGCGGCCGCCGCCGAACTGGCCTTCGCGCTGTTCGCGTACCGCAGCTACCGGCTGCCGGTGGCGCTGCTGGCCGCGACGTTCGCCGGCCTGGCCGCGTCGATCTACGACGTCTTCGTCTGGTACCCGGGCACCGCGTGGGGCAGCTTCCGCCTGCCGTACATCCTGCTCACCGCGGCCAGCTCGCTGGTGGTGGCCGGCCTGGGCGGTGTCGCCCTCACCCGGGCCCTGGCCAACACCGGTGTCCTGGACCGCTTCCCCGCCGGCCGGGAACGCGCCACCGTCTGACCGTCCCCGCCGACCGCGTTGATCTCAAGGAGTTTGCGTCGGCCGAGGCGGTTCCGCGGACGCAAACTCCTTGATCAACCAAGCTGGGGCCTGTGCGGGCCGGAGGGAGGGGTGCGGGGGTGGGTGCGGTGAACCTGCGCGGGTTCGGGTGGCGGCACGCCGGCCGCAAGCAGTGGGCCGTACGCGGGGTCGACCTGCGCGTCGAGGCCGGCGAGCGGGTGCTGCTGCTGGGGCCGTCGGGGGCGGGCAAGAGCACCCTGCTCGCCGCCCTGGCCGGCCTGCTGCCCGAGGACTCCGGCGAGCAGGAGGGCACCGTCGAGATCGACGGGCTCGACCCGCGCAAGGCCCGGGAACGGGTCGGCATCGTCTTCCAGGACCCGGAGAGCCAGCTCGTGATGGCCCGCTGCGGCGACGACGTCGCGTTCGGGCTGGAGAACCGCGGGGTGCCCGCCGACGAGATCTGGCCCCGGGTCGACGAGGCGCTGCGCCGGGTCGGCTTCCCGTACCACCGGGACCGGCCCACCGCCGCGCTCTCCGGCGGCGAACAGCAGCGGCTCGCCCTGGCCGGCGCGCTGGCCCTGCGGCCGGGACTGCTGCTGCTCGACGAGCCGACCGCCAACCTGGACCCGGCCGGCGCCACGCTGGTCCGGCGGGCCGTCGCGGACGCCGTCGACGCCGACACCACGCTGGTCCTGGTCGAGCACCGGGTCGCCGAGGCGCTGCCCCTGGTCGACCGGGTGGTGGTGCTGGAGCCCGGCGGCGGGGTGCGCGCCGACGGGGCACCCGACGCGGTCTTCGCCGCGCACGGCGACGCGCTGGCCGACGCCGGGGTCTGGGTGCCCGGCCGCACCGTGCCGCCCCGGCGGGCCACCGCGACGCCCGGCGCGGTGCTGCTCACCGCCGACCGGCTCGGCCTGCCGCCGCGGCTGGCCCCCACCGACCTCGAGGTACGCGCCGGCGAGGCGCTCGCCGTCCTCGGCCCCAACGGCGCCGGCAAGTCCACCCTGGCCCTGCTGCTCGGCGGGCTGCTCCGCCCGGGCGCCGGCGCGGTCACCGCGAGCGAGGCGCTGGCCGGCCGGGACGCCGGCGCTCCCCCGCACCGCTGGCGGGCACCCGCCCTGGCCCGGCGGATCGGCTCGGTCTTCCAGGACCCGGAGCACCAGTTCGTCACCGGCAGCGTCCGCGACGAGCTGGCGCTCGGGCCGCGCCGCACCGGCCAGCCCGAGCCGGCCGTGGCGGCGACCGTGGACGCCCTGCTGGCCCGGCTGCGCCTGGACCGGCTGGCCGGGGCCAACCCGTACACCCTCTCCGGCGGCGAGGCGCGGCGGTTGAGCGTGGCGACCGCCCTGGCCACCGCGCCCCGCCTGCTGATCTGCGACGAGCCGACCTTCGGCCAGGACCGGCGCACCTGGCGGGAGCTGGTCGACCTCCTCGCCGAGCTGCGCGACGCCGGCCACGGAGTCGTGACGGTCACCCACGACCCGGACTTCGTGGCCGCGCTGGCCGACCGGACCGTCACCCTGGAGCGCCGATGAGCGCCGCCGCGGGATCCCCGGCCCGGTTCGGCCGGGCCGTCGCCGGTGACCGGCGGGCGACCGGAGGCCGGCGGGCGACCGGAGGCCGGCGGGCGACCGGAGGCCGGCGGTGATCGGCGTCGAGCCGATCGCGGCGGCCGGGGCGCCGCTGGCCCGGCGCAACCCGGTGGCGAAGCTCGCCGCCGCGCTGCTCTTCTCCCTCCTGCTGATCGCCACCCTGGACCCGGTCGCCCCGGCGATCGCCATCGCGATCGAGCTGGCGGTGCTGCCGCTGTTCGGCATCCGCTACCGGGTGCTGGCCCGGCGGGCCTGGCCGCTGCTCGCCGGTTCCGGCGGCATCCTGGTCACCCTGGTGCTCTTCGCCGCCGACCGGTCCGGCCCGGTGCTGCTCGCGGCCGGCCCGGTGCTGGTCACCCAGGGGGTGCTGGTCACCGCGCTGGGCCTGGTGCTGCGCATGCTCGCGGTGGCGCTGCCCGGGATCATCGTGTTCGCCACCACCGACGCGACCGACCTGGCCGACGCGCTGATCCAGAACGCGAAGGCGCCGGCCCGGTTCGCGCTCGGCGCGCTGGCCGCGTTCCGGCTGGTGCCGCTCCTCGAACAGGAATGGCGGATGATCAGCATGGCGCGCCGGGCCCGCGGCGTGGACGCCGGCCGCAACCCGGTGGCCAAGCTGCGGCTCTTCGCGTCGACGGCGTTCGCCCTGCTGGTCGGGGCGATCCGGCGCGGTACCCGGCTGGCCGTGGCGATGGACGCGCGCGGCTTCGACGCGGGCACCCCGCGCACGGTCGCCCGGCGGCAGCGCTTCACCCGGGCGGACACCCTGCTGGTGGTGGCCGCCGGGGCGCTGGGCGCCGCGGCGCTGGCGGCCAGCGTGCTGCTGGGCACCTTCCGCCCGCTGCTCGGCTGACCGCCGCCCTCCCATCACCCGCCGATGAGCCGCAAGATGCCTCTGCGTCATATCGTTCGAAAGCGCTGCACCGCCCCGCCCGGCACGCGCCGCGTCTCCCCGGCCGGACCGGCACCACCCGACCGGCACCACGGCAACCGCCGGCGGCCCGACATCCCCCAAACCGAATCTGCCCACCAGGCATGAAGATGCCGCAGTGGCATATCGCCAGACAGCGCTGTGCCTCCCCGCCCGACGCGGCCAGATTGGTCGGCGCGACCACGTCAGGCGAGCCAGCCAACCGTCCTGCGCAGCCCAACCAGGCCGCGCAGCCGAACCAGGCCGCGCAGCCGAACCAGGCCGCGCAGCCGAACCAGGCCGCGCAGCCGAGTCAGGCGGCGCAACCAGAGTGGGGTGACGGGGTCGGGCGGCGCGGCCCGGACCGCGTGGCGTGCGGGCCGGGCCGGGCCGCGAGGGGCGCGATCAGCTGCGCCGGAAGGCGTAGAACCGGGTCTGACCGGCGCGCTGGCTGCGCCCGGCGAGGCGGGCGTCGCGCCCGGCCGGCGGGCCGGCCTTCGGCGGGGCCGGCTTCGCCGCCCCGGATGGCGTCGGCACGGCCACCGGCTCCGCCGGCGCCACGGTGAGGGCGTCGAGGTCCATCGGGGTCACCTCCAGCAGAGACGGCGACGGCTTACGGGACTTCTTCGGACTGCGCTTGGCGGGCATCCGCGTACCTCCTGACTGTCGGGTGCCGGGGCGCGGCCCCGGCGCGAGGGCTCCGGCAGGTCCGATCAGGAAGACACCCGGCCGACGGCGGCGGGGAGAAGGATGCGGACGCCCGGAGCGGGACGGGTCCACGGCGCGTACGGCGGTGGACCGGGCTCGGAGGAAGGGCGTCAGTTACGCATGCCAGCAGGCTAACCCGCGGCCCGCCGCCCCGCACCCGAATTACCGGCCCGATCGAGGACATGCTGATCGCGTTCTCGATCACCCCGCCGGGCGTGGGTGAGTCCGTGGGTGACCTGGTCGGTCCGACCGCCACGACGCCCCCGGTCCGGGAGTGACAGCACGGTCACCGGCCGTCGACGTCCCGGCCCGGGCCCGCGCGGACCGCGATACGGTCGCAGCACGGGCAGGTCGGACCGAAGGGTGGCGGTACGCATGGCAGAGCGGGCGACGGCGCAGATCGGGGTCACCGGCCTCGCGGTCATGGGCCGCAACCTGGCCCGGAACCTGGCCCGGAACGGTTTCACCGTGGCGGTGCACAACCGCTCGCCCGAGCGCACCCGCAGCCTCGTCGCCGAGCACGGGGCCGAGGGCGCCTTCGTGCCGGCGGAGTCCATGGCCGACTTCGTCGCCTCGCTGCGACGCCCCCGCGCGGTGATCGTCATGGTGAAGGCGGGCGCCCCGACCGACGCGGTGATCGACGAACTGGTTCCCCTGCTCGAGGCGGGGGACATCGTGGTCGACTGCGGCAACGCGCACTTCGTCGACACCCGCCGGCGGGAGGAGGCGCTGCGCGGGCACGGGCTGCACTTCGTCGGCACCGGCGTCTCGGGCGGCGAGGAGGGCGCGTTGCACGGGCCCAGCATCATGCCGGGCGGCTCGGACGAGTCGTACCGGACGCTCGGCCCGATCTTCGAGAAGATCGCCGCACAGGTCGACGGCACGCCGTGCTGCCGGCACATCGGCCCGGACGGGGCCGGCCACTTCGTCAAGATGGTGCACAACGGCATCGAGTACGCCGACATGCAGCTCATCGCCGAGGCGTACGACCTGTTGCGGGCCGGCCTGTCGGCGAGCCCGGCGGAGCTCGCGGAGATCTTCCGGCAGTGGAACGGCGGCGAGCTGGAGTCCTTCCTCATCGAGATCACCGCCGACGTGCTGGCGCACACCGACGCCGCGACCGGCCGCCCGTTCGTGGACATCGTGCTCGACCAGGCCGAACAGAAGGGCACCGGCCGGTGGACCGTGCAGAGCGCCCTCGACCTGGGCATCCCGATCACCGGCATCGCCGAGGCCACGTTCGCCCGGTCGCTGTCCGGGCACGCCGACCAGCGGGCCGCCGCCCGCCGCGCGTTCCCCGACGCCGGCGAGAAGTGGCAGGTCGACGACGGGGAGCGCTTCGTCGAGGACGTCCGGCGCGCGCTGCTGGCCAGCAAGATCGTCGCGTACGCGCAGGGCTTCGACCAGATCCGGGCCGGCAGCCGGGAGTACGACTGGGGCATCGACCTGGGCGGCACCGCGACCATCTGGCGGGGCGGCTGCATCATCCGGGCCCGCTTCCTGGACCGCATCCGGGCCGCGTACGACGCGGAGCCGGAGCTGTCCACGCTGCTGGTCGCCCCGTGGTTCGCCGAGCAGGTCAGCGCCGGGGTGCCGGCCTGGCGGCGGGTGGTGGCCGACGCGGCCCGGGCGGGCGTGCCGGCCCCGGCCTTCTCGTCGTCGCTGGCCTGGTTCGACGCGCTGCGCGCCGAGCGGCTGCCGGCCGCGCTGATCCAGGGCCTGCGGGACAACTTCGGGGCGCACACCTACCACCGGGTGGACCGGGAGGGGGCGTTCCACACGCTCTGGGCCGGCGACCGCTCCGAAGTGCCGGCGTGAGCGCCGGTCAGGCGCCGCTGATGGTGGCGTGCATCTCCCAGACCAGGATCTCCGCCGGCTCGGCGGCGACCACCCGCTGCCCACCGGTCATCGTGATCCGCGCCGCGTCCCCCTCGTCCAGCCGCCCGGCGCCCTCCAGGGTCACCGCGCCGCTGGGCACGTAGAGGTGCAGGTACGGCGCGTCGGGCAGGTCGACCTCGTCGCCGGGGGCGAGCCGGGCGGCGTGCAGGGTCGCGTAGCGGTTGCGGATCCGGATGGCGGACGCGCCGTCGTACCGGTCCATGCCGGAGGCGACCGGGACCAGCCCGCCGCGGAGCAGCTCGTCGCCGATCTCCAGCTGCTCGTAGCCGGGGTCGACGCCCTCCTCGTCGGGCAGCACCCACATCTGCACGAAGTGGACCGGGTCCCGGTGCGGGGCGGTGTTGTCCAACCGCCACGAGTCGTTCTTCTCCGAGTGCAGGATGCCGGTGCCGGCGCTCATCCGCTGGGCCAGGCCGGGGTAGATGACGCCGGAGTGCCCGGTCGAGTCCTGGTGCACCAGGGAACCGCGCAGCACCCAGGTCACGATCTCCATGTCCTGGTGCGGGTGGGTCTCGAAGCCGGTGCCCGGGCGCACCACGTCGTCGTTGTTGACCAGCAGCAGGCCGTGGTGGGTGTTGGCCGGGTCGTAGTGCCGGGAGAACGAGAAGGAGTGCTTCGAGTCCAGCCAGGACAGCCGGGTGGCGAACCGGTCAGCGGCCCGGCGTACGTCCACCGCCGGGGCGGGGGCGACCGCGGTCACCAGGCACGCTGCCCGGTCTCGGTGGGTGCCCAGGTCAGCGCCGGTTCGCCGGTGGCCAGCTCACCGATCTCGCCGGTGCGCAGGGCGGGCGTGTGGCCCAGTTCGGCGCAGTGCTGCTCGGCGATCTCCGCGCAGATCTCGGCCACCTGCTCGCAGATGGGATCGCCCAGGTCGGCGGCGTTCAACGCCATGATCAGTTTGAACCGGAGATCGCTCATCTCCCACCCCCGTGGCGGGCGCGTCCCGGCGGCGCGCCCTGCGCCGATCGTACGCGCGGGCGCCCCGCCCCCGGCCCGAAAGCCGGATGCGAGGCGCCCGAGGGATGGCCCGCCGCGACGCTGCGCCGGGCCGCCGGCGTCAGAAGAACCGACGCCGCTTGGCCTTCTGCGGCCGGAGCATGTCGGCGCCCCTGGTGAGCAACCGGCTCGCCCCGCTCGGCCCGCGACGGGCCTCCAGAGTGTGGCTGAGCCGGCGCGCACCGGCCGCCGCCAGCGGCACGGCGACCGCCATGACCGCCCACTGCGCGATCCGCTTCTGAATCATGTGGGTTCACCTCCGCGATCGTCTGCTGTACGTTCTGGTACCCAGTGCGTCGCGTCGGTAAGCCTCACCTAGCCGGTCGGCGCCACCGGGTTGGGCAGCGCGCCGCCGAAGCGGCGGTCCCGCTGCGCGTACAGCTCGCACGCGTACCACAGGTGGCGGCGGTCGAAGTCCGGCCAAAGGGTGTCCAGGAAGACCAGCTCGGCGTACGCGCTCTGCCAGAGCAGGAAGTTGGAGGTGCGCTGCTCGCCGGAGGGGCGCAGGAAGAGGTCCACCTCGGGGACCTCCGGGTGGTAGAGGTACTTTCCGATGGTCTTCTCGGTGATCCGGTCCGGGTGCAGCCGGCCCGCGGCGACGTCCCGGGCGATCGCGGCGGTCGCGTCGGCGATCTCCGCCTGGCCGCCGTAGTTGACGCAGAACTGCAGGGTCAGCGTCGAGTTGCCGCGGGACATCTCCTCGGCGGTCTGCAACTCCGAGATGACGCTCTTCCACAGCCGCCCGGCCCGGCCGGACCAGACCACCCGGACGCCGAGGTCGACGAGCTGGTCGCGGCGGCGACGGATCACGTCCCGGTTGAAGCCCATCAGGAAGCGGACCTCGTCCGGCGAGCGCCGCCAGTTCTCGGTCGAGAAGGCGTACGCCGACAGGTAGGGGATGCCCAGCTCGATGGCGCCCTCGATGGTGTCGAAGAGGCTGTGCTCGCCCTGCTCGTGACCCTTGGTGCGGGGCAGGCCGCGCTCCTTGGCCCAGCGCCCGTTGCCGTCCATCACCACGGCGATGTGCCGCGGCAGCGCGTCGGCCGGCAGGGCCGGGGGCCGGGCGCCCGACGGGTGCGGAGTCGGTGGCACCGGCTCGCGCCGGCCGGCCCTCATCGATCGGATCACTCGCTAATCTCCCTGTTCGCGCCAGCGGTGGCCGGTCCGGCGCCGGCACCCGGCGGTACCACACCCGGCCCCGCGCCGGCCGCCGGGGCGCCCCGGTCGACCAGCGGCAGCGAGCGTAGCGCGCGCTCCAGATGCCACTGGAGGTGCGCCGCGACCAGGCCGCTGCACTCCCGGCGCACGCCGGTCTCGGTGGCGTCGGCGTACGCCCAGTCGCCGGTGGTCAGCGCGGACATCAGGTCGATGGTGGCCGGGGCCGGGTGGGCGGCGCCGGGGGGCCGGCAGTCCGGGCAGACCGCGCCGCCGGCCGGCACCGAGAACGCCCGGTGCCGCCCCGGGGTGCCGCAGACCGCGCAGGCGGTCAGCGCCGGCGCCCAGCCGGCGAAGGACATGCCGCGCAGCAGGTACGCGTCGAGCACCAGGGTGGTGGCGTGCTCGCCGGTGGCCAGCGAGCGCAACGCGCCCAGGGTGAGCTGGAACAGCCGCAGCGAGGGCTCCCGCTCGATCGGGGTGAGCCGCTCCGCCGTCTCGGCGATCGCGCTGGCCGCCGTGTAGCGGGGGTAGTCGCCGAGGAACCGCTTGCCGTACAGGTCGATCCCCTCGACCTGGCTGATGCTCTGCAGCGAGCTGCCCTGATTGCCCTTGGGGTCGCCGGCGAGCTGGAGGTCGACGTGCCCGAACGGCTCCAGCCGGGCGCCGAACCTGCTGGTGGTGCGCCGCACGCCGCGGGCCACCGCGCGCAGCCGGCCGTGCCGGCGGGTGAGCAGGGTGATGATCCGGTCGGACTCACCCAGCTTCTGCACGCGCAGCACCACCGCGTCGTCGCGGTAGAGCTGTCGGCGGTACCCGGCCATCGGGCCATTCTCCCTCGGGGTGCGATCTCAGGGTCGGCTCGGGGTGGATCGGCGGTGGATCCCGGATGTGCCACCCGGGCGGTGGGTCGTAGCGTGCTCGCCATGGCTCTGCACCGGACCGCCGTCGCCGTCACCGCCGCCGCGGCCTCGCTCATTCTCCTCTGCGGGTGCGACAACCTGTCGTTCCGACGGCTGGACTACGACAACACCGAGGCGACCGGGATCAGCAGGATCACCGTGCCGTCCGGGGGCGCCGGCGACGTGGCCGTCCGCGCCACCGGGCCCGCCGGCCAGGTGCGGATCAAGCGGGTGGTCCGCTACCAGGGCGGGCAGCAGCCCGACACCCGGTACCAGATCAAGGGCGACGAACTGGTGCTGCCGACCGACTGCGGCGCCCGGTGCACCGTCTCCTGGGAGGTGACCGCCCCGGCGGGCGTGGCGGTGCGCGGCGAGACCTCCTCCGGCAACGTCGAGCTGGCCCAGGTCGGCACCGTCGAGTTCACCCTGCGCTCGGGGGATCTCAGCGTGAGCGGGGCACGCGGCGATGTCCGCGCCGAGACCACCTCGGGCAACATCCGGGTGGTCGACGCGGCCGGCGCGGTCCGGCTGCGCGCGTCGTCCGGCGACATCGAGGCGCGCCGGCTGGGCGCCGGGGTGGACGCGGAGGCCAGCTCCGGCAACGTCACCGTCGAGCTGGACCGGCCGGCCACGGTTCGGCTGCGGGCGTCCAGCGGCGACATCGACCTCACCGTGCCGGACGACCGCTACCGGGTGCGGGCCAGCGCCCGGTCCGGCGACACCAACCTGGGCGTGCCCGACGACCCGGCCGCGTCGCTGCTGCTGGACGTCGCCGCCACCAGCGGCAACGTCCGGATCATCCGGCGCTGAGGCGGTCCGCGCGCGACTCGGTCGGCTCGGGGGCGCGGCGCGGGGCGGGGACCCGGCCGGCGCCGACCAGTTCGGCCGCCGCACCGGCCGGCGCGGGGCTGGCCGGCGCGGTCGCCGCCCGTTCGGCCCCGGTCCGCCGGGGCCGGCCGGGAAACAGCTCCGGGGTACGCCGGGCCGCCAGGTCCTCCACCCAGCCGACCAGCAGGGTGACCACGCCGACCAGGACGAACACCAGCACCACCCGGACGGCCAGCCCGAGCGGGTCGCGCGGGGTCCAGCCGACCAGGCCGACCAGCGGGGTGAGCGCCACCACGAAGGGCATGTGCCAGAGGTAGCAGGTGAGGGCGCGCCGGTTCAGCACCGTCACGACGCGGCTCAGCACCGGGTTGCGGTCCACCCAGGCCGCCCCGTCGGGCGCCCGGCCGATCGCCACCAGGATGAACGCCGCCGACCAGAGCGCGTTGCCGAGGTGGATGTCGTTCAGGTCGTGGCCGCGCGGGCCGGGGTGGGTGACGATCCAGGCCAGGCCGGCCGTGCCGAGGACGAGCGCGGTGGGCACGAGCACCCGGTTTCGCATCCGGCGCAGCAGCCCGTCGTGGTGGGCGAAGCCGAGCAGCCAGGCGCCGAAGTAGAGGCCGAACTCGCGCAGCATGGTCGGGGCGTCCGGGAAGATGCCGAACTCGATCACCGCGAGCAGCGCGTACGGGGCGAGCAGCACGGGCAGCGGCGCCCGGCGGAACAGCCAGAGCACCAGCGGCGAGGCGAGCACGAACCACAGGTAGTCCCGCAGGTACCAGATCGGGCTCAGCGCCAGCCCACCCCAGTAGTTGGCCGGCGGGTCGCTCACCGGGAAGAGCCAGAGCAGCACCTTCGGGGTGAACGGCAGCCCGGTGAGCAGCATGGCCGGGACGAAGACCGCGGCGAGCACCCAGAGCGACGGCAGCAGGCGACGCAGCCGGCGCAGCACGGCCGGCGCGCCGGTCCGGTCCAGCGAGGCGGCCATCAGCGAGCCGGCGAGCGCGAACATCACCGACATGGCCGGGAACACCAGGGTGAGCGTGGCGTAGCCGGTCACGTGGTAGACGACGACTCGGACGATGGCCAGGGAGCGGAGCAGGTCAAGGTATCGGTTTCGCATCAGCCTGCATCTGGGTCCGGGGGCGGGAACAGGTTTCCCCTACCCTCCGGGCCGGCCCGGCGAACCGGCCCGCGGGCCGGGCCGAAAGTGAGACTTCCCATAGAGCAGACTGAATTTGACCAGGCCGGTCACGGCCTGACGCGCTCCTCCGGCCCGGGGCCGGCGGAGCGCAGGGACGCGGTCAGAAGCCGAGCTTGCGCAGCTGCTTCGGGTCCCGCTGCCAGTCCTTGGCGACCCGGACGTGCAGGTCCAGGTAGATCCGGCCGCCGATCAGCTCCTCGATGTGCCGGCGGGCGGTGGTGCCGACCTCCTTGAGTCGGCTGCCCCGGTGTCCGATGACGATCGCCTTCTGGCTCGACCGCTCGACGTACAGGTCGGCGTAGATCTTCGTGAGGTTGCCCTCCGGGATCATCTCCTCCACCACCACGGCGATGGAGTGCGGCAGCTCGTCCCGGACCCCCTCCAGCGCCGCCTCGCGGATCAGCTCGGCGACCAGCACCTGCTCCGGGTCGTCGGTGAGCATGTCGTCCGGGTAGAGCTGCGGCGACTCCGGCAGGTAGCCGGTCATCACGTCGACCAGCGTGTCCACCTGGTGCCCGGAGACCGCGCTGACCGGCACCACGTCGGCGAACTCGCCCAGCTCGCTGACCGCGAGCAGCTGCTCGGCCAGCCGCCGCTTGTCCACCAGGTCGGTCTTGGTGACCACGGCCAGCACGGTGGCCTTGAGGCTGGCCAGCTCGCCGGTGATGAACCGGTCGCCCCGGCCGATCGGCTCGTTCGCCGGGATGCAGAGACCGATCACGTCGACCTCGCTCCAGGTCTCCCGGACCAGGTCGTTGAGACGCTCGCCGAGCAGCGTCCGGGGCCGGTGCAGGCCGGGGGTGTCGACCAGCACGAGCTGGGAGTCCGGCCGGTGCAGCACCGCCCGGATGACATGCCGGGTGGTCTGCGGCTTGTTCGAGGTGATCGCGACCTTGGTGCCGACGATCGCGTTGGTCAGCGTCGACTTGCCGGCGTTCGGCCGGCCGACGAAACAGGCGAACCCGGCCCGGTACGGGCGCGGCGCCTCCGGATCCGGCAGCCCGGTCGCGCTCATGCCACCGCTCCGCTTCGCCCCGCGCCGCCGCGCGCCGGCCAGGTGCGCTGCCCGGTCACTCGACCACCGTGCCGAGGACGGTGCCGTCCGGCGCGGCCACGTGGATCGGCGCGTCGGCGGCGAGGTCCCGGACGGCGGCGTGCCCGGCGCCGTCCAGCGTCGAGGCCTCGGTCACCACCACCGCCGCCTCCAGCCGGCTGGCCCCGGCGGCCACCGCCGAGGCGACCGCGAGCTGGAGCGCGGTCAGCGCCAACGACGGCAGCGCCACGCTGGCCGCCGCGTACGTCCGGCCGTCCTGGTCCCGGACCGCGGCGCCCTCCACGGCGCCGACCCGACCCCGCGCGCCGCGGGCCAGGACGACCAGCTTGCCGTCCTCGGCGCTCAGCTCGGCCGGATCGGACGGGGTGGGCCGGGCCGCCGGCACGGCGGAAGACTCAGGCATCGGCGGGTTGCCTCTCCTCGGAACGGTTGGGGTTGCCGCGGGGCTCGGCGTGCTCGCCGCGCCCGGCGCTGTCCGGCGCGTCGCTCGGCTCGACCCGGCTCACCAGCACGGTGTCGATCCGGTTGCGCCGGCCGGTGGTGCCCTCGGCGAGCAGCCGGAGCCTGGCCACCTCGGCCTCCGCGCCGGGGATCGGCACCCGGCCGAGCGACTGGGCGAGCAGACCGCCGACCGTCTCCACCTCGTCGGTGGGCAGGTCGGTGTCGAACAGCTCGCCCAGCGTCTCCACGGGCAGCCGGGCGGTCACCCGCACCGAGCCGTCCGGCAGGCGCTCGACCGGCGGGCGCTCGACATCGTACTCGTCGGTGATCTCACCGACGATCTCCTCCAGGATGTCCTCGATGGTGACCAGGCCGCCGGTGCCGCCGTACTCGTCGACCACGATGACCAGGTGGTTGCGGGCGGCCTGCATCTCGGAGAGCAGGTCGTCGACCGGCTTGGACTCCGGCACGAACGTCGCCGGGCGCATCAGCTCCGACACGGCCAGCCGCCCGCTGCGCGGGTCACCGCCCTGGGTGCGCCGGATCAGGTCCTTCAGGTAGAGCACGCCGAGCACGTCGTCGACGCTCTCCCCGATCACCGGGATGCGGGAGAAGCCGGAGCGCAGGAAGAGGACCAGCGCCTGGTTGAGCGTCTTGTGCTCCTCGATCCACACCATCTCGGTACGCGGCACCATCACCTCCCGGGCGATGGTGTCGCCGAGCGCGAAGACCGAATGGATCATCTGGCGTTCGCCGTGCTCCACCACGCCGCGCTGCTCGGCCAGGTCGACCAGCTCACGCAGCTCCACCTGGCTGGCGAACGGGCCCTCCCGGAAGCCCTTGCCGGGGGTGACCGCGTTGCCGATGAGGATCAGCAGCGACGCCAGCGGGTTGAGCGCCCGGCCCAGCCAGCGCACCAGCGGGGCGACCGCGCGCCCCACCGCGTACGCGTGCTGCCGACCCAGGGTGCGCGGCGCCACGCCGACCACCACGAAGCTGACCACGGTCATCGCCCCGGCGGTGACCAGGGCGGCCCGCCAGCCGGCGCCGAAGCTGTCCACCGCCACCAGCGCGACCAGCGTGGTGGCGGTCAGCTCGGCCAGCAGCCGGACCAGCAGCAGCAGGTTGAGGTGGCGGACCACGTCACCGGCGACCGCCTGGAGGGTACGCGCGCCGCGCGCCCCGTCCCGGGCCAGCTCGGCGGCCCGGGCCGGCGACACGGCCGCCAGCGCGGCCTCGGTCATCGCGATGAGCCCGGCCAGCACCACCAGCGCGGCCGCGACGGCGATGAGCTGGAGATCGGGGAGGTCGGCGGGAGCGGCGACGGCCGCCAGGGTGGTCATCACCGCGACCGGGTCGACCGCCAGCTGTCCAGCAGCCGGGCCTGGAGACCGAACATCTCCCGCTCCTCCTCCGGCTCGGCGTGGTCGTAGCCGAGCAGATGCAGCACGCCGTGCACGGTGAGCAGGTGCAACTCGTCCGCGGTGGCGTGCCCCGCGGTGGCCGCCTGCTTGGCCGCCACCTCCGGACAGAGCACGATGTCGCCGAGCAGGGCCGGCTCACCGCCGGCCGGGCCGCTCTCGCCCGGGCCGTGGTCGACGCTGCCCTCGTCCATGGGGAAGGCGAGCACGTCGGTGGGGCCGTCGCCACCCATCCAGCGATGGTTCAGCTCGGACATGTAGTCGATGTCGACCAGCAGCACGGAGAGCTCGGCGAGGGGGTTGACCCCCATCTCGTCGAGGGCGTGCCGGGCGACGGCGAGCACGGCGTCGGTGTCGACCTCGACACCCGACTCGTTGGCGATCTCGATGGACAACTGTCTTCCTCTGGTGGTTAGCGGCGCCGGCCGGCCCGGCCGCCCTGGGCGGTCCGCCCGGGCACGGCGTGCACGCTCTGCGCCTGCTGGTTCTCCCGCTCGGCGTCCCAGCGGGCGTACGCGTCGACGATCTCGCCCACCAGCTTGTGGCGGACCACGTCGGCGCTGGAAAGCTGGGCGAAGTGCACGTCCTCGACGTTGCACAGGATGTCCCGGACCACCCGCAGGCCGCTGGTCGTCCCGCCGGGAAGGTCCACCTGGGTGACGTCACCGGTGACCACGATCTTGGAACCGAAGCCGAGCCGGGTGAGGAACATCTTCATCTGCTCGGGCGTGGTGTTCTGCGCCTCGTCCAGGATGATGAACGCGTCGTTCAAGGTGTTGTGGGTGACCAGGAAGTCGTCGGTGACGTAGAGCGAATCCTCCGCCGCGACCTGGATGCACATCGTCTCCCGCACCCCGGCCGGGATGATCGAGTCGATGAACCGCATCGGCCGGCCACCGCCGTGCTCGTCGTAGACCCGGCGCTTGCGCGACAGGCGGAACGGCGCAACGCCAGCCGGAAGCCGGATCTCCACAACATAGGCGTCGGAACGGTACGGAACCGGACGGCCCTTCGCCAGACCTGGCCGCCGCCCCTCGGCCTCGCGGACCCGGTACGTCGCGACCCCGCCGAGCGATTCGACGAGGTGAACCACATCGTCCCGCAGCCGGGTCGACGTCGTCGAGTACTGCACGCGGCAGCTACGCCCCGCCTGGATCACCGGCCCGCCGTCCGTGTCCAGCAGTCCCTGCAGGACCGCCAGCCGGACGCCGACGCTGTTGTTCTTGTACACCTCGGGCACGAACTTCGTCCCCGACGTCGCGCCCGCCAGGCCCAATTCGCGGATGGCCAGCGTCACCGGGTTCGCCACGATCACGCCGCCCCGATGCCCGTTGACGTTACGGAGGGCGTAGTCGTAGTCACCCTTGCGGACCACTTCGACGTCGACAAGCGCCTCCTCCAGCGCGACCGCCAACTCCGGATCGGCGGTGGAGAAGGACGGCGTGGTCCGGCACGAGATCGCGCCGTCGCCGAGCAGCAGCCCGAGCGCGTACGGGTCGAGCGGAACCGCCCGCGGCTCCATCTGCACCGGCGCGACGAGCGGGAGTTCGTAGCGCCGGGTGTGGCCTCGCCACTCCTTGCCGATCATCTCCTGTGTCTCGATCGTGCGCCGGCGCCCGCGCCGCTTGTCGTCCGGTGTGGCGACGGTCCACAGGTGCTCACCGCAGCAGAGCGTGGACGCACCGTCCTGGGTCGTGACCTGGTAGACCTGCTTCGGCCCCTGCGGGTAGATCCCGATCACCGGCGTAGGCGTTCCGTCCGAACCGATGACCAGGTCACCGACCTGGAGCGACCCGAACGGCTTGAAGCCCTCCGGGGTCAGGACCCGGGCGTCGTACGGCTGCGCCCGACCCCGCATGTACGCCAGCGGCGCCACCTCGATGGTGCCGGCGGCCATCAGCTTCGGGATCGACTCCGGGTCGAGCATGTCGTGCAGCGCGTCGTACAGCGGCCGCAGGTAGGGGTCGATCTTCTCGTTCAGGGTGCCGGGCAGGAAGCCCAGCCGCTCCCCCGCCTCGACCGCCGGCCGGGTCAGGATGATCCGGTTGACCTGCTTGGCCTGCAGCGCCTGGACCGCCTTCGCCATCGCCAGGTAGGTCTTGCCGGTGCCGGCGGGGCCGATGCCGAAGACGATGGTGTGCGCGTCGATCGCGTCGACGTAGCGCTTCTGCCCGAGGGTCTTGGGGCGGATGGTGCGGCCGCGCCGGGAGAGGATGTTGAGCGTCAGGACCTCGGCGGGCCGCTCGGCGCTGCCCTGCTCGAGCATGCCGACGGTACGCCGGACGGCGTCTGTGGTCAGGGTCTCGCCTTTCTCGATCAGTTCGAGCAGCTCGCTGAAGAGGCGCTCGGCGAGGGCGTTGTCCCCGGGGGCGCCGGTGATGGTGATCTCGTTGCCCCGCACGTGGACGTCACTGTTGACGGAGCGTTCGACAAGCCGGAGGATCTCGTCGCCCGCACCGAGCAGGTTCACCATGATCTTCTGGTCGGGGACCGTGATCCTGGTCTGCACCCGGGGCGGGGCGGGAGGTGGGGTGTCCGTCATAGCTCGGGCCGTCCGGCCCTGCGCCACCTGCTCTCGATCTCGGCGCCGGGCCCCTGCTGGCGCGGCGGACGACTCATCCATCGTATCGGGTCAACACCACACGCACCGCGCCCATTTCCCGTGGTCGAAGGTCAACTACCGGTGCGGAAGTCGTACCCCTCGAAGGTCTCCTGGGCCCGGGTGAAGCGGTAGGTGGCCCAGTGCATCCGGACCACCGCGCCGCGCTCGTCGCGGGTGAGCCGGAGCAGCTCGCCCACCTCCCGGCCGGCGACGGTACGGAACACGTCCGGCCGGTCCGGCAGCGCGGTGAACACGGCGGGCGGCTTGCCGGCCGGGTCGTCCGCGCCCCGGGCCCGCAGCGCCCCGTCGTGCCAGGAGAAGACGTACTCGAAGCCCTCGCCCCACCAGCGGCCCAGCACGCCGCGCAGGTGCTCCGGGGCGGGCGGACCGGGCGCCCACGGCTCGACGTCGGCCGGGTCGTGCTCGGCCGCGGCGGCGAGCAGCCGGTGCGGCAGGTCGAAGACCGCCACGCCGGTACCCGAGGAGCCCAGCACCGCACAGCTCATCGCCCCCGCCGTACCGTCCCCGCCGCGGCGGCCGTAGGCGGCGGCCAGGAAACCGGGCATGGCCCCGTCGTGCCCCACGTGCATCACCCGCCCCGGCTGCGGCACCAGGATCAGCCCGAGGCCGAAACCGGCCGCCCACACCGTCTCGTCGGTGCTGGTCAGCGGCCAGCGCATCTCGTCGAGGGTGGCCGGGGCGAGCACCGCGCCGGCCGGGTCGAGCGCCGCCGGGTCGGCCAGGAAGGCCGCCCAGCGGGCCAGGTCCGTCGCGGTGCTCCAGAGCTGCGCGGCGGGGGCCACCGCGCCGAAGTCGGTGGGCGGCTCCGGCCGGGCCTCGTCGGAGTACGCGTCGACCAGGTACCCGGTCGCCGCCCGCGGCCCCGGCTCGGGCCGGGTCGCGGTGAGCCCGAGCGGGGCCAGCACCCGGTCGGCCAGCACCTCGGCCCAGGTCCCGCCGCGCCGCCGGGCGACCAGCTCGCCCAGCAGCGCCATGCCGAGGTTGGAGTAGTGGTAGCGCCGCCCGGTGGGCAGCACCCGCTCCACCCGGGCCAGGTCGGCGAGGAGCTGGTCGACGGCCGGGGCGCGCAGGCTGTCCCACACGTCGCCGTGCGGCTCGCGCTGCAGGCCCGCGGTGTGCGACAGCAGCCGGCGTACGGTCAGTTCGCCGTGTGCCGGCAGGTCGAGGTGCCGCCCGATCGGGTCGTCCAGGTCGAGCAGCCCCTCGTCGCGGCACTGCATGACCAGCACCGCGGTGAAGGTCTTGGTGACCGAGCCGATCCGGAACACGGTCTCCGGGTCGAGCGGGGTGTCGTTGCCGGTCCCGCCGACCGTGCAGGTCCAGAGCGGCCGGTCGGCCCGGTGCAGGGCCACCGACACCGCCGGGATCCGCCCCTGGGCCTGCGCCTGCCGCACCATCCGGCCGAGCCGGTCATGCACCGTGATCATGTGGGCAGTCTAGGCAGCCGCTCAGCGGCAGAGCATCGGACCGAGCGGGGCGCCGCCGAGCAGGTGCGCGTGCACGTGGAAGACCTCCTGGCCGCCGTACGGGCCGGTGTTGAACATCAGCCGGAAGCCGTCCGCGGTCAACCCCTCCTCCTCGGCCACCACGGCGGCCGTGGCCAGCACGTCGGCGGCGAGCGCCGGGTCGCCCTCGGCCAGCGTCGCCACGTCCGCGTAGTGCTCCTTGGGGATCACCAGCACGTGGGTGGGCGCCTTGGGGTCGATGTCCCGGAAGGCGAGGGTGGTGGCGGTCTCCCGCACGATGGTGGCCGGGATCTCCCCGGCGACGATCCGGCAGAACAGGCAGTCGGTTCCCATCCGGGCAGTGTAAGGAAGGACCCGGTCAACGCGGTGTACGCCGGGAAGGGCCCGTGCCGGACACGCAGGCCGGGTGGGGCAGGATGGCCGGCATGGCGGGACGGGCGGTACTGGTGACGGGGGCCTCGCGCGGCATCGGCCGGGCGGTGGCGCGGGCGTTCGCGGCGGGCGGCGACCGGGTGGCGATCCACCACCGGGACTCGGCGGAGCTGGCCGAGGCGCTGCGCGCCGAGTTGCCCGGGGACGGTCACCTGGTGGTCCGCGCCGACCTCGCCGACCCGGAGGCCGTCCGGGCCATGGTCGACGACGCGGCCCACCGGCTCGGCGGCCTGGACGTGCTGGTCAACAACGCCGGCGTGTACGGACCCCGGGACCTCCCGCACCCGGTCTTCGGCAACACCTACGAGCAGTGGCGCGAGCAGTGGCGGCTGGTGCTGGAGACCAACCTGACCGGCGCCGCCAACGTCACCTGGTGCGCCGCGCAGCACATGCGCGGGCGGGGCGGCCGGATCGTCAACGTCTCGTCCCGGGGCGCGTTCCGGGGCGAGCCGGAGCAGCCCGCGTACGGCGCGAGCAAGGCCGGGCTGAACGCGCTCGGGCAGTCCCTGGCGCTGGCCCTGGCGCCCTACGGCATCGCGGTCGCGACGGTCGCGCCCGGCTTCGTCGAGACGGACATGACCACCACGCACCTCAGCGGCGAGCGGGGTGCCGCGATCCGCGCCCAGAGCCCGTTCAACCGGGTCGCCCGCCCCGACGAGATCGCCGCCGCCGTGCACTGGCTCGCCAGCCCCGAGGCCGAGTGGGCCTCCGGCACCATCATCGACCTCAACGGCGCCTCCTACCTCCGCACCTAACCCCCACCCCCACCTCCACCCTCGCTCCCCACCCCCGCGTCTCGCTGCCGCCGCCCCCATCGATCATGGAGTTATGGCACCTCACAAAGCGGGCATATCACTACCGAATGGGCGCCACAGCTCCATGATCGACGCGCGAGGGCGCGGGACGCGCGGGGGCGCGGGGGCGCGGGGGCGCGGGGGCGCGGGGGGCGGGGGGCGGGGGCGGGGTTACCAGCGGGTGAGGCGGGTGGAGAGGACGCTGAGGGCGGCCACGCCGGCCGTGGAGGTGCGCAGGACCGAGGGGCCGAGGCGGACCGGGCGGGCGCCGGCCTCGCGGAAGGCGGAGAGCTCGGGCCCGGCGATGCCGCCCTCCGGACCCACCACCAGCACGATCTCGCCGGTCGACGGCAGTGCCGAGGTGGTCAGCCGGTCCGTGGCCTCCTCGTGCAGGACGAACGCGGCGGCCGCCCCGGCGATCCGCCGGGTCACCGTGCCGGTCGACTCGTCCGGCGTACCGGCCACCACGGGCAGCCACGCCCGGCGGGCCTGTTTGGCCGCCTCCCGGGCGGTGGCCGCCCACTTCTCCCGGGCCCGTACGCCCCGCTCGCCACGCCACTGCACCACCGAGCGGGACGCCGCCCAGGGGACGATCTCGTCCACCCCGACCTCGGTCATCGCCTGCACGGCCAACTCGCCCCGGTCGCCCTTGGCGATGCCCTGCACCACCACGAGCCGGGGCACGGCGGCGTCGACGTACCCCCGGGAGGTGACGGCGAGGTCGAGGGTGCCCCGGCCGACGGCGGTGACCACCGCGGCGGCCGTGCCGCCCCGCCCGTCGGCGAGCAGCAGCTCCTCGCCGGCGCGCAGCCGCTGCACGGTCGCGGCGTGGTGCCCCTCCGGGCCGTCCAGGGTCAGCGTGTCCCCGGTGGGCAGCGCCTCGACCAGGAACAGCGGGGCGGACACGTCAGGCGTGCCCGTTGAAGGCGTCGCGCATCCGGGAGAAGAAGCCGCCCTGCTTGGTCAGCTCGGCGACCTCCTCGCCCCGGGTCTTGGCGAAGTCGCGCAGCATCCGCTCCTGGTCGGGGTCGAGCTTGGTGGGGGTCCGCACGTCCAGGTGGACGTAGAGGTCGCCCCGGCCGGTGCCCCGCAGGTGCGGTACGCCCCGGGCGCGCAGCCGCAGCGTACTGCCCGGCTGGGTGCCCGGCTTGACGTCGACGGTCTCCTCGCTGTCCAGCGTCTTGATGGTCAGCCGGGTGCCGAGCGCGGCGGCGGTCATCGGCACGGTGACCCGGCAGTGCAGGTCGTCGCCCTTGCGGGAGTAGACGTCGTGCGGCCGCTCGTGGATCTCCACGTAGAGGTCGCCGGCGGTGCCGCCGCCCGGGCCCACCTCGCCCTGCTGGGCCAGCCGGATCCGCATGCCGTCCTCGACCCCGGCCGGGATCTTGACGGTGAGCGAGCGCCGGGTCCGCACCCGGCCGTCGCCGGCACAGGTCGGGCAGGGGTGCGGGATGGTGGTGCCGTAGCCCTGGCAGACGGTGCACGGCCGGGCGGAGACCACCTGGCCGAGGAAGGTCCGCTGGACGGACTGCACCTCACCCCGGCCGCCGCACGCCTCGCAGGTCGCCAGGTGGGTGCCGGCCGCCGTGCCCGCGCCGGAGCAGGTGGTGCAGAGCACCGCCGTGTCCACCGTGATCGGGGCCTCGACGCCGAAGGCGGTCTCGTTGAGGTCCAGCTCCAGCCGCAGAATCGCGTCGGCGCCCGGCCGGGTGCGCGGCCGCGGGCCACGGGCGCCGCCGGCCGCGCCGCCGAAGAACGCGTCCATGATGTCCTGGAACCCGACGAACGGGCCGGCGCCGCCGGGGCCGCCCGGGCCGCCGCCCCCGCCGCCCGGCGCGAGGGGGTCGCCGCCCAGGTCGACGATCTGCCGTTTCCGGTCGTCCGAGAGGACCTCGTACGCGGCGTTGATGTCCTTGAACTTCTCCTGTGCCTCCGGGTCCGGATTCACGTCCGGGTGGAACTGCCGCGCCAGCTTGCGGTAGGCGCGCTTGATCTCGTCGTCGGAGGCGTCCCGGCTCACGCCGAGAATGCCGTAGTAGTCCCTGGCCACTGCGTTCGGTGTCCTCGTGTTTCGTCTCGCGTTGCGCCGCGTCGGCCGCAGGTCGGCCGTCGGCCCTGACTGGTCAGTTCTGGGCCAGCAGTTCGCCCACGTAGCGTGCCACGGCCCGCACCATGGCGATGTTGCCGGGGTAGTCCATCCGGGTCGGCCCGAGCACACCGAGCCCACCGACGATGGTGTGGCCCGGTCCGTAGCCGGTGCTGACCACCGAGGCGGCCCGCAGGTTGTCGAATTGGTTCTCGTCGCCGATCAGCACCCGGGTGGTGCTCGGCTCCGTCTCGCCGATCAGCTTGAGCAGCACGACCTCTTCTTCGAGCGCCTCCAGGATGGGCCGCAGCGAGCCCTGGAAGTCGAGCAGGCCACCCCGGGTGAGGTTGGCCTGGCCGGCCAGCGCGATGCGCTCCTCGTGCCGTTCGACCAGCGTCTCCAGCAGCACGGTGGAGAGCGTGGCCATGGCCGGGCGCAGCTGCGGGGTGGACTCGTCGACCAGCGCCTGGACCAGCGGCGGGGTCTCCGAGAGCCGGCTGCCGACCAGCTTCTCGTTGACCAGCCGGCGCAGGTCGGTGACGTCTTCGGCGGGGATCGGACCGGGCATCTCCACCAGCCGCTGCTCGACCCGGCCGGTGTCGGCGATCATGACGACCATCAGCCGGGTGGTGGAGATCGGCACCAGCTCCAGGTGGCGCACCTTGGAGCGGGCCAGGCTCGGGTACTGCACGACGGCGACCTGGCGGGTGAGCTGGGCCAGCAGCCGGACCGTGCGGTGCACCACGTCGTCCAGGTCGACCGCGCCGACCAGGAACCGCTCGATCGCCCGGCGCTCGGCCGGGCTGAGCGGCTTGACCCGGGAGAGCCGGTCGACGAAGAGCCGGTAGCCGCGGTCGGTGGGCACCCGGCCGGCGCTGGTGTGCGGCTGCCGGATGTAGCCCTCCTCCTCCAGCACCGCCATGTCGTTGCGCACGGTGGCCGGGGAGACGCCCAGCTGGTGGCGCTCGACCAGGGCCTTGCTGCCGACCGGCTCCTGCGTGGCGACGTAGTCCTCGACGATCGCGCGCAGCACGGCGAGCTTGCGGTCGTCGAGACCCATCTCCCCCACCTCCCTGACGCACCTCGACCCGCCGGCGCACCGGCCAGGCGGCCTGGCACTCGACTGTAGCGAGTGCCAGTCTACGTCGGCGGGCCCGTTGACGCGATGATCAGCGACGGACCCCTCGTGCGGCCCCGGGCACACTCCGCCAGGGCCGATCAGCCGGACATCCCGGTCGTTACCGCTCTGGTGCGGCCTTGCGTGCCGCACCTACCGTGACCCCCATGACTGAACCACCTCGCCCTCCCGGAGCGGGGGACCCCGGCGCCCAGCCGCCGGAGGCGACCCCGCCGTCGGCCCCATACGGCTCGTCGCCAGCGGACGAGCCCCCCACCGCACCACTGTCCGGGCCGCCGGTCGGGGGCGGCTATCCCCCGCCCGGTGGCTATCCGCCGCCTCCTGGCGGCCAGCCTCCGTCGGGCGGCTACCCGCCCCCAGGTGGCTACCCTCCGCCGGGCGGCCAGCCCCCGCCGGGTGTCGGCTACCCGACCGGCGGCTCGTACGGGCCACCGCCCGGCTACGCCAACAACGACGAGAAGACCTGGGCCCTGATCGCGCACTTCGGCGGTCCGGTCGGGGTGGTCGTCGGTGCCGGCCTGCTCGGCTGGGTGGCCCCGCTCATCGCGCTGATGACCCGGGGGCAGCAGTCGCCCACGGTCCGGGCGCACGCCGTCGCGGCGCTGAACTTCCAGATCACCTGGGCGATCGTCGGCGTGCTGAGCTGGGTGCTCACCCTGGTGACCTGCGGGATCCTGTTCTTCATCCCGATGCTGGTCTGGATCGTGCCGCTGATCTTCGGGATCATCGCCGGGGTCAAGGCCAACGAAGGGGTGCTCTACCGCTACCCGATGAGCTACAGCTTCACCAAGTGACCCGGGCGACAAGGTGATCCCGGTCGGCCGGTGGGCCGGCCGGGATCGTGCTCAGGGCAGCAGGTCGCGGACCACCGCGTCGGCCAGCAGCCGGCCCCGCAGGGTGAGCACCGCCCGCCCGGCCGCGTGGCGGTCGGCGTCCAGCAGGCCGTCGGCCAGGGCGCGGCGGGCCGCCGCCCGCCCCGCCTCGTCCAGCACGTCCAGGGGCAGGCCGGAGGCGAGCCGCAGCCGCAGCATCACGTCCTCCATGTGCGCCTCACCGGGGGTGAGCACCTCCCGGGCCAGGCCGGGCGACTCCCCCGCCGCGAGCCGCTGCGCGTACGTGGCCGGGTGCTTGACGTTCCACCAGCGCACCCCGCCGACGTGGCTGTGCGCCCCCGGCCCGAGCCCCCACCAGTCGGCGCCGGTCCAGTAGAGCAGGTTGTGCCGGCACCGGGCCGCTTCGGAACGGGCCCAGTTGGAGACCTCGTACCAGGAGAAGCCGGCCGCGCCGAGGGCCGCCTCCGCGGCCAGGTAGCGGTCCGCCGCCACGTCGTCGGAGGGGTACGGCAGCTCGCCCCGGCGCATCCGGGCGGCCAGCCGGGTGCCGTCCTCCACGATCAGGGCGTACGCGCTGACGTGGTCCACGCCGGCCGCGACCACCTGGTCCAGCGAGGCGGCGAAGTCCTCGGCGGTCTCCCCCGGGGTGCCGTAGATGAGGTCCAGGTTCACGTGGTCGAACCCGGCGTCCCGCGCCTCCAGGGCGGCGGCCGTGGCCCGGCCGGCGCTGTGCGTCCGGTCCAGGATCGCCAGCACCCCGGGCGCGGCGGACTGCATGCCCAGCGAGATCCGGGTGTAGCCGGCCGCCCGCAGCGCCTTGAGCGACGCGGGGCTGACCGATTCCGGATTGGCCTCGGTGGTCACCTCGGCGTCGGCGGCCAGCCCCCAGGTCCGGTCGATGCCGTCGAGGATCCGGGCGAGGTCGTCGGCGGGGAGCAGGGTCGGGGTGCCGCCGCCGACGAAGACCGTGTCCACCCGCGGCGGCGGGGTGTCGCCCAGCACCCGCCGGGCGAGCGCCAGCTCGGCCAGCACCGAGTCGGCGTACGTCTCCCGGCTGACGCCGCCGCCCAGCTCGGCGGCGGTGTACGTGTTGAAGTCGCAGTAGCCGCAGCGGCTGGCGCAGAAGGGGACGTGCACATAGACGCCGAAGCCGCGGGCGCCGACGGCGCGGCGGGCGGCAGCGGGCAGCGATCCGTCGCGCGGGACGGACTCGCCTTCTGGAAGAGCGCCGGGCATGGCCACTAGTGTGCCCGGCATGACCTCTCCGGACGCTCTCGTGCGGGTCGCCACGGCCCGTGGGGTGACCACCCTCACCCTGGACAGCCCGCACAACCGCAACGCGCTCTCCACCCCGCTGATGACCGAGCTGCTGGCCGGGCTGGCCGCCGCGGTCGCCGACGACGCGGTCCGGGCGATCGTGCTGGCCCACACCGGTCCGGTCTTCTGCTCGGGGGCGGACCTGAAGGAGACCGCCGCCGCGTACGCCAGCGGGAGCGTGCCCGCCGGGATGCTGGGCGACGTGCTGGTCGCGGTCCGGGAGTGCCCGAAGCCGGTGCTGGCGAAGGTGGCCGGTCCGGCGCGGGCCGGCGGGCTGGGCCTGATCGCCGCGGCGGACCTGGCGGTCTGCGCCGAGCAGGCGACGTTCGCGTTCACCGAGGTCCGGATCGGGGTGATCCCGGCGGTGATCTCGGCGACCGTGCTGCCCCGGCTGCTGCCCCGGGCGGCCGCCGAGCTCTACCTGACCGGCGACACCTTCGACGGCCGGCGGGCCGCCGAGATCGGCCTGGTCACCGCCGCGGTGCCGGCCGACGGGCTGGACGCGGCGGTGGAGCGCTACTGCGCCTCGCTGGTCCGGGGTGCGCCGACGGCCCTCGCCGGCGCCAAGGAGCTGCTGCGCCGCCCGGCCGCCGGCGACCTGCGCGCGGAGATCGCCGAGTTGGCCGCGCTCTCCACCGGGTACTTCCTCTCCGACGAGGGCCGGGAGGGTGTGCTGGCGTTCCGCGAGAAGCGCCCCGCCGCCTGGGTGCCGACGGGAGACTGAGGGCGCCCGCGGCTGCGGTGGGTGGCCACGGCGTGACCGACCGGGAGGCAACCGGTCGGACGACCCGATCCACCCATCCGGACACGTACGCTTGCGGACTGTCGGGACAGGAGGTGCGGGTGCGAACTCGGGCGGCGATCGTGGCAGCAGGGGTGGCCGTGTGCGTGCTGGCGCTGCTCGGTGTCTGGTTCGTCGCCAAGCAGTTCGGCCATCAGATCGGGCTGCCGATGGCGAGCCGCACCTGCACCGTCGAGGCCGACGGCGAGGTCGTGCTCAGCGCCGAGCAGATGGCGAACGCGGCCACCATCGCGGCGATCGGGGTGCAGCGGCGGATGCCGGAGCGGGCCGTGGTGGTGGCGCTGGCGACCGCGTACCAGGAGTCGCACCTGCGCAACATCGCCCACGGCGACCGGGACTCGCTCGGCCTGTTCCAGCAGCGCCCGAGCCAGGGTTGGGGCACGCCGGCCCAGATCCGCGACCCGCGCTACGCGGCGGAGAAGTTCTACGCCGCGTTGAAGAAGGTCAAGGGCTGGGAGAAGCTGCGGGTCACCGAGGCCGCCCAGCGGGTGCAGCGGTCGGCCTACCCCGAGGCGTACCAGAAGTGGGCGGTGAAGTCGGAGGTGCTCAGCCGGGCCCTGCTCGGCCACGCCACCGGCGCGGTGGCCTGCACGGTCGGCTCGACGCCGACGATGCGCGGCCCGGCCGCGGCGGCGGCGCTGGCGCAGAACCTGGCGCTGGACTGGGGGCTGGCCGGGCTGGCCGCGCCGGTCGACCTGACCGACTTCGCGGTGCCCGCCTCGGACAGCCGCAACGGCTGGCGGTACGCGCACTGGCTGGTCTCGCACGCCGACGACCACGGCGTGAAGCGGGTCCGCTTCGGCGACCTGGAGTGGACGGCCGAGCACGGCACGTGGAGCAAGGTGAAGTCCGGCCGCTCGGCACCGACCCAGGTGCTCGCGGAGGTCTTCGCGGCCACCTGACCGCCGCTGCGTGCCACCGCAACCCGAGCAGGCCAGCGGGAACGCCGCGTGCCACCGCGACCCGAGCGGGCCAGCGGGAACGCCGCGTGACGCCGCGGCCCGAGCGGGCCAGCGGGGCGCCGCGTGACACCGCGACCCGAGCGGGCCGCAGCGGGACGGCGGGGGCCGCGGGCCGGCTGGCGGTCAGGCGGGGGTGACGCCGAGCCGGCGGCGGACCTTCTCCTGGAGCGCCGCGGGCAGCTCCGGCACGTCGAGCAGGGCGGGCAGCAGGTCGGGCTCCAGGGTGGTGGCCCGGAACACCTGGCCGATGGTGACCCCGTGCGCCGGCCGCTCGACCACCTCGACGGGGTCGCCCGCGCCCACCGCTCCCTCGCGCAGCACCCGCAGGTACGCCCCGGGCGCGGCCCGCGCGGTGAACCGCTTGATCAGGTCGGGCATGCCCCAGAAGCCGGCGAACGTGGCGCACGGGGTGCGCGGCTTGGTCACCTCGAGCAGGGCGGAGCCGACCGCCCACCGCTCGCCGATCACGGCGCCGGTCACGTCCACGGCGTACGTGGTGAGGTTCTCGCCGAAGGCACCCGGCCGCAGCGCCCGGCCCAGCTCGGCCGACCACCGGGCGGCGTCCTCCTCCGCGTACGCGTAGACGGCCTGGTCCGGGCCGCCGTGGTGGGCGCGCTCGCCGATGAAGTCGCCGGTCAGTCCGGCGAACCGGACGGCCACCGGCCCGTCGGTCGGCTGCTTGTCGATGCCGCTGCGCCCGCTCGGGTCGCCCGCCCACTCCGCCTCGGTGATCACGCCGAGGTTCACCGCCGCCAACCTGCCCGTCATGGCGGCCAGCCTAGTGGCGGGGCCCGACCGGGGCCCGCCCGGCGGTCAGCCCTTGACCGCCCCGGCGACCAGGCCGGAGACCATCCGGCGCTGCACCAGCAGGAAGAAGACGATCACCGGGAGGGTGAACAGCGTCGAGGCGGCCATCACCGAGCCCCAGGCCGTGTCGTCCCGGCCGAAGAAGAACGTCATCGCCACCGGCAGGGTGTACCGGTGCTGGTCGTTGATGAAGGTCAGCGCGAAGATCAGCTCGTTCCAGGCGGTGATGAAGGAGAAGATGCTGGTGGCCACCAGGCCGGGTGCGACCAGCGGGAAGAGCACCTTGCGGAAGGTCTGGGCGCGGCTGGCGCCGTCGATCGCCGCGGCCTCCTCCAGTTCCTTGGGCACCGCGGCCACGAAGCCGCGCAGCATCCAGACCGCGAACGGCAGCGAGAAGCCCAGGTAGGTCAGGATCAGGCTGGGCAGGGTGTTGTAGAGCCCGAGCCGCTGGATCATCAGGAACAGCGGGATGACCAGCGCCTCCAGCGGGATCATCTGCACCACCAGCAGCAGGATCAGGAAGGTGGTGCGCAGCCGGAACCGGAACCGGGCCACCGCGGTCGCGGCGAGCAGCGCGACCAGCCCGCTGAGCAGCACGGTGGCCACCGCGACCAGCACGCTGTTGAGGAAGAAGTCGGTGAAGGTGACGCCCGGGATGAGGTTGCCGGTGAGGATCTCCCGGTAGTGGTCCAGGGTCGGCTCGGCCGGCACCGGGCGCGGGGTGGCCGAGAAGATCTCCTTGTTCGGCTTCAGCGAGGTGGCGACCATCCAGTAGACCGGGAAGGCCGCGAAGAGGGCGACCAGCAGGCCGGCGCCGTTGAGGGCGATCTTCTTCACGCCTCGTCCTCCTGCCGCAGCACCATGCGGACGTACACGGCGGTCACCACCAGCAGGATCAGGGTGAGGATGACCGCGATCGCCGAGCCGAGACCGTACTTGGGCGGCGGCGAGAAGGCCTCCGCGTACGAGTAGATCGAGAGCATGAAGGTGGTCCGGTCCTGGGTGCCGCCGGCGAGCACGAACTGCTGGGTGAAGACCTTGAAGTCCCAGATGGTGGAGAGCACCACGAGGATGCCGAAGACCGGGCGCAGCATCGGGAAGGTCACCGACCAGAAGACCCGCCACGGGCCGGCCCCGTCCACCCGGGCGGCCTCCTGCAACTCGCTCGGCACGCTCTTCAGGCCGGCCAGCACGCTCACCGCGATGAACGGGAACGAGTGCCAGACCACCACCAGGGTGAGGATCGCGAAGAACAGCAGCGGGTCGTTGAACCAGCCGTAGCCGGTCCAGTCGCTGCGCCCGAAGAGGGTGGTCGACAGCCCGTCGGGCAGCTTGTTGAACAGCCAGGTGACCAGCCCGCTGGTGTCGTCGAAGATCCACTTCCAGACGATGGTGCCGGTCAGCGCCGGGGTGGCCCAGGCGAGCATCACGCAACTGGCCACGAAGGTGGCCATCTTCCGGCCGAGCCGGTTGAGCAGCAGCCCGACCAGGGTGCCGAGGATCATGGTGAGCGCCACGTTGGCCAGGGCGAAGAGCACGGTGTTGCGCAGCACCGTACGGAAGAACGGGTCACCGAGGATCTGGGTGTAGTTGGCCAGGCCGACCCAGGGCCACTCGCGGTCCCCCCGCAACTGCCGGACGCTGTCCAGTTTGTAGAAGGACATCATCACGACCTGGCCGAGCGGCCAGAGCAGCAGCACCGCGATGATCGCCAGGCAGGGCAGCAGCAACAGGTACGGGAGGCGGTCCGGACGGCGACGCCGCCGCGCGGGGGTCTCCCGCGCGGCGGACGTGCCGGTGGCCTCGGTCAGCGTCGTCACTTGGCGTTGAGGATGCTTTCCATCTCGGCGGCCGCGTCGGCGGTGGCCTTCTCGACCGTCTTCTGACCCTTGATGACCGAGCTGTTCATCGCCTGGGTCACCGTCTTGGTCCGGCTGACCTCGACCCACTTGGGGGTCAGCGGGGTCAGCTTGGTGTTCTGCATGGCGGTGGCGAACGCCGCCATCACCTTGTCGTTGGCGTAGTCACCGCTGCCGACCAGGTCCTGGTAGACCGGGAAGAAGCCGAGGCTGCTGGCGAACTCCTTGTCCTTCTGCTTGCTCAGCAGCACGGTCAGGTAGTCCCAGGCCAGGTCCTGGCGCTTGCTGTCCTTCCAGAGGGCGATGTCGGAGCCGCCGGCGAAGGCCGGGGCGGCCTTGCCGTCCGGGCCGGGGATGGGGAAGGTGCCCCAGACCTTCTCGATGTCCGGGTTGTCCTTCTTCATCGCGCCACCCTGCCAGCTGCCGGCGAACGCCATGGCGGCCTTGCCGGTGGCGAACTGGGTCCGGGCGTCGACCTCGTTCCAGCCGGCCGCGGCCGGCGGGGCGACCTTGTGCACGGTCACCAGGTCGGTCCAGAACTTGACCGCCTTCTGCGCCTCCGGCGTGTTGTAGCCGGACTTCCAGCTGTCCCCCTGCTTGGTGGCGATCTCGCCGCCGGCCGCCCAGAGGAACGAGTAGAACGGCAGCTCGGAGTTGCCGGGCAGGGCGATGCCGTAGGTGTTCGGCTTCTTGGCCTGGACCGTCTTGGCGACGCTGACCAGCTCGTCCCAGGTCGTCGGCGGCTTCACGCCGGCCTCGGCGAACCAGTCGGTGCGGTAGTAGATGGCCCGCACGCCGGCGTACCACGGGACGCCGTACTGCTTGCCGTCGAGCTGGGCGTTCTTGACCAGGCCGGGAAGGATGTCCTTGCCCTCGGACCAGCCGCTGAACTTGTCGGTGACGTCGGCGAGGGCCTCCTGGGCCGCCCAGCCCTGGGTCTCGGTGTTGCCCAGCTCGGTGACGTCGGGCCCCTCCCCACCGGCGAGCGCGGCCTGGAACTTCTTCGGCGCCTCGAGCCAGGGGATGTACTGCACCACGACGTCGGTCTCGGGGTGCTTCTTCTTGAACTCCGCCTCGACGCCGTCGAGGAACTTGGTCTGGGCGTCGCCGCCCTCACCCATCATCCAGACCGTGAGCTTGCTGTTGTCCGCGGCCTTGTCGTCGTCGCCGGAGCCACCGCAGCCGGCGAGCACCATCGCGGCCGAGGCCACGATGGCGGTGACCGGGGCCAGCCGCTTCCACCTGTTCACGCCATATCTCCCTCGCGCCGGTTTGGCACTAACCTTCTCCGCCGCACCTTAGTAGGAAAATTTCCTTTACAACAGGGGGCAGTCGCGGCGGGCGGCCGTGGCGACGGTATCGCAGCCCCCCGCCCCGGCGGCAGGCGTGCTGTCCAGGCAGGTCAGCACGGTGAACGCGAAAGCGGGCGCCCGACCTCGTGGTCGGGCGCCCGCTGAGCGCTTCGGTGCGGATGGTCAGTAGCGCGAGACCCCGCGGCGGCGGCCGACCCCGGCCACCAGGGCCACGCCGATGGCGGCGAACAGGACCTGCAGCAGCAGCTCGCGCCAGTCGATGCCGGCGGTGTCGGCGAAGCCCGAGGCGCGGGCCACGATCGTGCCCAGCAGCGCGGCGCCCACGCCGATCAGCATGTGCAGCCACATCGGCATGTTCTGGCGGCCCGGAACGACCAGGCGGCCCAGAGCGCCGACGATCAGACCAACGATGAGCGCGGTGATGATGCCCCAAACGGTGAGCTCCACGGTCGCCCTCCTTCTGCGAATTTGTCACACGTCGCCGTCTGCTTCGTGTCGTGACCGCTAAGTTCCCGACCCGCCGAAAATCCAAACCGACTCCGGTGACGAATTGCTCGAGACGGCCATGAGCTGGGCTTTCCCGGACCGATCCGGGCCGTGAGTCGGGGCCTTGCCGGGTCGATCCGGGACATGAGCTGGGCTTTCCCGGGCCGATTCGAGCCGCTGGAGCGCGGGCCGTCCGGCCCAGGCATCAGAACCGGTCGCCACGGCAACACGCGAACGCGGCCACCCGGACAACGGGTGACCGCGAGGCGCATTTCAAGGCTGGCCGTGCCCGCCCTTCCGGTGGCCGCCGGCCCTTCCGGTGGCCGCCGGCACGAACGCCGGCGGGCGCCCGACCGGTCGGTCGGGCGCCCGCACAGGTGCTTGGCGAGCGGCGTCAGTAGCGCGAGACGCTGCGCCGACGGCCCACGCCGGCCACCAGGGCCACGGCGATGGCGGCCAGCACGACCTGGACCAGCAGCTCCGTCCAGTCGATGCCGGCGGTCTCGGTGGCGATGCCCACGGCACGGGCCAGGACGGTGCCCAGCAGCGCGGCGCCCACGCCGATCACCATGTGCAGCCACATCGGCATGTTCTGGCGGCCCGGAACGATCAGGCGACCCAGAGCGCCGACGATCAGACCAACGATGAGCGCGGTGATGATGCCCCAGACGGTCACTGTCAGCTCCTTCTAAGAAGTTTCATACGGTCTGTTGTGTTTCCTATCGTGACCGGTACATGCCCGAGGCGCCGAAAACCCAAACCGATTCAGCCCGCGC
Source organism: Micromonospora sp. NPDC050495 (assembly GCF_040655175.1). Classification (NCBI taxonomy): domain Bacteria; kingdom Bacillati; phylum Actinomycetota; class Actinomycetes; order Micromonosporales; family Micromonosporaceae; genus Micromonospora; species Micromonospora sp. NPDC050495. Next base: position 46,485 of record NZ_JBFAJK010000021.1, read on the forward strand.
CCGGTCACCGCACCACCCCCGGCCAGCGCCGCGTCGGTTCCGCTCCGACCCGCGAATGCGCAGGTGGGAGCGATCCCACCCAGGCCCGGCGGCGGGCCGTCGCGGCAGCAAAAATCCGTTCGGGTACGCGGAAACGGCCGGCGCCCCGGCCCGGACGGACCCGGATCGGGGTCGTCTCGAGCGGGGCGCCGGCCGTCACGTCGGCGGTTGCCGTCGCCGACTTCTCGCCGGCGGGCTTGCCCTCGCTGACTTCTTGTCGGCGGACCTGCCCTCGCCTGCTTCTCGCCGGCGGCTACTTCTTGCCGGCGGGCTTGCCGTCGCCGGAGTCGGAGGAGAGCGCGGCGATGAAGGCCTCCTGCGGGACCTCCACCCGGCCCACCATCTTCATCCGCTTCTTACCTTCCTTCTGCTTCTCCAGCAGCTTCCGCTTGCGGCTGATGTCACCGCCGTAGCACTTCGCGAGCACGTCCTTGCGGATGGCGCGGATGGTCTCCCGGGCGATCACCCGGCTGCCGATGGCCGCCTGGATCGGCACCTCGAACTGCTGGCGCGGGATCAGCGTGCGCAGCTTCGCCGCGATCGTGGTGCCGTAGGTGTACGCCTTGTCCTTGTGCACGATGGCGCTGAACGCGTCCACCGGCTCGCCGTGCAGCAGGATGTCGACCTTGACCAGGTCGGACGCCTGCTCGCCGGAGGGCTCGTAGTCCAGTGAGGCGTACCCCTTGGTGCGGCTCTTGAGCTGGTCGAAGAAGTCGAAGATGATCTCGGCCAGCGGCAGCGTGTAGCGCAGTTCCACCCGGTCGGCGGAGAGGTAGTCCATGCCGAGCAGGCTGCCCCGCCGGCCCTGGCACAGCTCCATCACGGCGCCCACGTAGTCGTTCGGGGTCAGCACGGTGGCCCGCACCACCGGCTCGTACACCTCGGCGATCTTGCCGGTCGGGTACTCGCTCGGGTTGGTCACCACGATCTCCTGACCGTCCTCGGTGATCGCCCGGTAGACCACGTTCGGCGCGGTGGAGATCAGGTCGAGGTTGAACTCCCGCTCCAGCCGCTCCCGGATGATCTCCAGGTGCAGCAGGCCGAGGAAGCCGCAGCGGAAACCGAAGCCGAGCGCCCCGGAGGTCTCCGGCTCGTACACCAGGGCGGCGTCGTTGAGCTTGAGCTTGTCCAGCGCCTCACGGAGGTTGGGGTAGTCGGACCCGTCGATCGGGTAGAGGCCGGAGTAGACCATCGGCTTCGGGTCCTTGTAACCGCCGAGCGCCTCCTTGGCCGGGTTCGTGTTGATGGTGACGGTGTCACCGACCCGAGACTGGCGGACGTCCTTCACCCCGGTGATCAGGTAGCCCACCTCGCCGACCCCGAGCGCGTCGGCCTTCACCATCTCCGGGGAGATGACACCGATCTCCAGCAGCTCGTGCACGGCGCCGGTCGACATCATCTTGATCCGGTCCCGGGCGCTGATCTTCCCGTCGATCACCCGGACGTAGGTGACCACGCCCCGGTACACGTCGTAGACCGAGTCGAAGATCATGGCGCGGGCCGGGGCGTCGGCGTCGCCGACCGGGGGCACGAACTGCCGGACGATCTCGTCGAGCAGGTACGACACCCCTTCCCCGGTCTTGCCGGAGACCCTGATGCAGTCGGCCGGGTCGCCGCCGATCAGGTGGGCCAGTTCCTCGGCGTACTTCTCCGGCTGGGCGGCCGGCAGGTCGATCTTGTTGAGCACCGGGATGATGTGCAGGTCGTTCTCGAGCGCCAGGTAGAGGTTGGCCAGGGTCTGCGCCTCGATGCCCTGCGCGGCGTCGACCAGCAGGATCGCGCCCTCACAGGCGGCCAGCGACCGGGACACCTCGTAGGTGAAGTCGACGTGACCCGGGGTGTCGATCATGTTGAGCACGGCCGTCTCGCCGGCCCGGTCGCCCTCCCGGATGGTCCACGGCATCCGCACGGCCTGGCTCTTGATGGTGATGCCGCGCTCGCGCTCGATGTCCATCCGGTCGAGGTACTGCGCGCGCATCTGCCGGGGGTCGACCACACCGGTGAGCTGCAGCATCCGGTCGGCCAGGGTCGACTTCCCGTGGTCGATGTGGGCGATGATGCAGAAGTTCCTGATCCGCGCCGGGTCGGTGGCACCAGGAGCGTTCGCGCCGGGATCGAGCGTCGGTGGCACAGCGGTCCGTTCTGGTCGGCTGACGTGAGCGGGCCGGCGCGCCGCCGGCCCCCTCTATGCTCCCACGCCGGCCGGGACGCCGGTCCTCCCCCGTCACTCCTCGGGCGGCTCCACGAAGAGGGTGGCCAGCCGGGGCAGCCGCCGGCGCGCCTCCTCCTCGTCGTCGAAGTCCCAGAAGTCGTTCAGGTCGGGCACCGCGACCGGCTCACGGACCGCCGGCAGCTCGGCCGCGGTGGCCTTCCGGTACGCCTCCCAGGCGACCACCAGCATGTCCTCGCACTCGAACTCCTCGCCGCTGAGCGCGGCGGCCCGCACCTGCGGCAGCTCGGCGAGCGAGTCCGGGTCGGCCACGGCCCCGGCGAACACCGCCCGACCCTGGGTCATCAGCCAGCCGCGGAAGTACTCGAAGCCGTCGTCCGAGGCACCGCCGTTGATCAGGTAGGCCGCGCCCCACAGGTCGACCTTGTAGGAGGCGACGAGCACCCGGCGCTGGTGCTCGGCGTACCCGATGATCTCCGCCGGGTCCCGCTCGGCGAGCAGGGCGACCGCCCGCGCGGCCACCGCGGCGGGCTCTCCCCCGGCGCCGGCCCGGGCGGACTCGATCAGCTGCCAGAAGTCCTCGGTCCTCATGGCCCCGCAGTCTCCCAGACACCCTCGGCCCTCGGCCGGCACCCGTTCGTCGCCACGCCCCGGATGCTGCCAGCGCCGTACGACATCCCGATCGGGCAGCATGGTGGCGTGCCCGAGAACCGCCCGCCCCCGGTGCCGTACGACGCGACCGCCGTCCGCCCCGACTGGGCCGCGCTGCCGGCCGGGCTGCGGAGCGCGCTCGCCGGCCGGCTCGGCGGGCCCCCGGCCGAGGTCCGGGTGGCCGGGGCGGGCTTCACCCGGGGCTTCGCCGCGCTGCTCACCGGCCCCGACGGGGACCGGGTCTTCGTGAAGGCGGCGGAGCTGGCCGGTCAGCGCCACCTGGTCGACTGGTACGCACACGAGGCAGCCGTGCTGGCCCGGCTCCCCACCGGCCTGCCGGTGCCCCGCCCGCGCTGGGCGCTGACCGGGGCCGGCTGGTACGCGGTCGCGCTGACCGCGGTCGACGGGCACACCCCCCGGCTGCCCTGGGACCCGGCCGAGCTGGACGCCGCCCTCGCCGCGTACGCCGAGGTGGCCGCCGCGCTGGCCGACCCGCCGGCGGACCTCGTCGCGCTCGGCCTGCCCCGCCTCGCCGACCTGGCCCGCGACGACATCCTCTGGTGGGGCGAGGTGGCCGCCGGTCGCGAGCCGCCGCCCGAGGTGCCCGCCTGGGCCCCGCTGCCCGAACTGGTCGCGCTGGAGTCCCGGCTGCCCGGGTACGCCGCCGCCGGCGCCGGGCTGGCCCACGGCGACCTGCGGGTGGACAACCTGCTGCTCGACCCGGCGGGCCGGGTCTGGCTCTGCGACTGGACCTGGCTCTGCCACGGGCCGGCCTGGTTCGACCTGGTCAGCCTGCTGCTCACCGGGTACGCCAGCGGCCTCGACGCGGACACCGCCTTCGCCACCCACCCGGCCGCCGCCGGCGCCCCGCCCGACGCGCTCGACGTGACCCTCGCCGCTCTGGCGGGCTACTTCCTCACCGGCGCCGCCGCCGGCCCGTCGACGGCGTCCCCGCACCTCCGGGCGCACCAGCGGTGGAGCGGCGAGCAGGCACTCGGCTGGCTCGCCGCCCGGCAGGGCTGGCGGTGATCCCGACCTCGATCCACTCCACCTGCCGCAAAGCGGGGTATCCGACCGCCCGGATGCCACGACATGCCGCAACCGGAGTGGATCACACCCCCGACCGCCCCGCCCCGGTCGGCCCGGCAGGCGTCGGCGCGGTCGCCACGGTCGCCGGGTCGGCGCGGTCGCCACGGTCGCCGGGTCGGCGCGGTCGGCCCGGGTCGGACGGTCGGCCCGGCTCGGGCGGTCGGCCCGGTCGCCACGCGGTCGGCGCGGTCGGCGTAGGGTCGGCGGGCAGGTCGGGCCGGGGACGCCGGGGCGTTTTGGCTCGTCGCGACCGGACCTGGTAACCTGGCTTTTCGCGCGGCGATGACGCATGCTCGTCGTGCGCGGAAGCTGACCAACCCGAGCTATCAAGACGAGGCTGTCGCGTGGCGAACATCAAGTCCCAGATCAAGCGCAACCGGCAGAACGAGAAGCGCCGGCTGCGTAACAAGTCGGTCAAGTCGTCGCTGAAGACCGCCATCCGGAAGTTCAACGAGGCTGCGGAGGCCGGCGACACCGAGAAGGCCGCCGTTCTCATGCGCGAGGCCGCCCGCAAGCTGGACAAGGCGGCCAGCAAGGGCGTCATCCACGCCAACCAGGCGGCCAACCGGAAGTCGGCGATCGCCAAGCGCGTCGCCTCGTTCTCGGCCTGACGCACCTCAGACCTGGCCGGAAGCCCCGGGGTGTACGCCCCGGGGCTTCCGGCTGTCTGCGATGCCGGCCGAGCGGGTCGTCGACCTGGTTCGCGGATCAGTACCGGCGTCGGCCCGCCCTGAGGCATGCTCCTCTGACGCCGGCCTGCACCGGTCGGCGCCGACTCGACGCTCGGCCGACGGAACCGGTGGTGCCGGTCGGCTCAGCGCTGCCCCTCGTCGTAGCGGTACACGGTTTCGCCCGGTCGGGCCATCCCGGGTGCCGGGTCGCCGGCCGGCAGCGCCGGGACCGTCGACGGTTGCCCGGCGCGCAGCGCCCGGGCCGTGGACGGTTGCCCGGCGCGCAGCGCCCGGGCCGTGGACGGCACCTGGGCCCGCCCGACGACCGGCTCGATCTGCCGGCGGAACCGGTCCCGCTCCTGCTCCGGCACCTGCGCGGCGCTGTGGATGACCTGCTCGGCGACCAGGTCGTTGAGCTTCACCATGGCCGCCACCACGGCGGGCAGCACCAGCACGGCCCACCACGTGACCAGCTCGGCGAGGGCGAGCAGCGCGGCCAGCGCCACGGATCCCTCGAAGAAGAGGAAGCAGAGCACGCCGCCCGGGTTGACGAAGCGTAGTCCGAGCACCCGGGCGTAGAGCGGCCGGTACCGCTCCTCGTCCGTCGGGACCGTGGCCCAACGGCGGGCTCGGGTCACCGGGCGCCGCCCTGCCGGGCGGCGGCGACCGAGAACACCGCCCGCTCCAGCGCGTACGCCCGGTCGTCGGCTCCGCCCTTGACGGCCGCGTTGCACTCGGCGGCCACCCGCATCGCCTCGACCAGGCCCTCCGGCGTCCAGCCCCGCCCCTGCCGCTGGGCCCGCTCGATCTTCCAGGCCGGCATGCCGAGACTGCTGGCGAGCTGGTAGGGGCTGCCACGGCCGGCGGAGGCGACCCGGGCCACGGTCCGCACCCCGTCGGCGATGGCGTCGGCGATCGGCACCGGGTCGACGCCGACGTGCAGCGCCCAGCGCAGCGCCTCCAGCGCGGCCGGCACGTCACCGACCATGGTGGCGTCGGCCACCGTGAAGCCGGTCACCTCGACCCGCCCTCGGTAGTACCGGGAAACCGTGTCCGCCCCGATCCGCCCGTCGGTGTCCGAGACGAGCTGCGAGCAGGCCGCGGCCAGCTCCCGCAGGTCGGTGCCGACGGCGGCGATCAGCGCCTCGGCCGCGTCCTCGGTGCAGGTGCCCCCGGCACGGCGGACCTCGTCGCGGACGAAGGCGACCCGCTCCCGGTGGCCCTTGAGCTTCGCCGCCGGCACCACGGTGGCGCCAGCCGCGCGGAGCCCGTCGGCGAACGCCTTACCCTTCGCCCCACCGAGATGCAGCACCACGAGCTGCACCTCGGGGTCGGGATTCTTCGCGTACGCCAGCAGCGCGGTGACCAGGTCCTTGCGCGCGTCCTGGGCGGAGCGGAGCACCAGCACCCGGCGCCCGCCGAACAGCGAGGGGCTGAGCATCTCGGCGATCTCGCCGACCATCAGCGAGCTGGCCTGGTACTCCCGAACGTCCACATCGGGGTCGACGCTGCGTGCCCGGGCGACAGCTTCGGTGACGGCTCGCGTGGCGAGCAGCTCCTCGTCGCCGAGAACGAGCAGAATAGGCGGCAGGCTGGCGGGGGTCACGTCGCCCATACTCGCACGCCCCCGAGCCGGATCGTGCCTGGTCATTGGGGACGGTGACGGCCGGACCCGCACTTCGCGCGAATCCAGACATTTGATTCAATCCACCTGGTTGCTCGGAAATCACCCGGCCCGCCACACCGTTACCACGGTCGATCCCAGGAACGGGACACCCCTGCGGCAAGGGTCCCGGGCACGGTCCCCTTCTCCGCCGCGGTGACCACGAGCCTCAGCGCGGTACGGCCACCTTGTGCTTCCTGGTGAACAGCCAGGCGCAGAACCACACGGGCAGCCAGAGGCCGCAGGTGAACAGGGAAATCATCGCGTGCATCCCGTGCCGGGTGCCGCCGGTCTTGATCACCTTCCACTGCTGCGGAGGCACCTGCGGCGGGTAGCCCTGGGGGTAGCCCTGTTGCGGAGGCATCTGTGGCGGGTAGCTCTGCGGAGCCTGCTGCGGAGGGTATGGCGGGTGCTGGGGATCGTTCATGGTCATGTCGATCATGGTGCCATTTACTGATGCCAACTTTCCACGACGCAACAACTTTCCGGACGATCGGCCACCTGTCGAGGGCCGGACGACTCGCCCTTGATCAACTAGACGTACCTCGGCCACGAGGAACGGCGGTGCCGCACCGGATGTCGTGCTGCCCACCGCTGGCCGCGGAGGGAACCGTGTGCGCCGGTTGGCTCGCCCCGTACTCCCGGCTGCCGTGCGGCGGCGTTTCAGGAGCGGCGGCCGGGACCGACCCCTCGGGCGACCACGGCCAGTCCGCTCCCGTGGCGGATCGCGGCCACGTCTCCCCCGGTGTCGGTACGCAGCACCCGGGCACCGTCGCGGCGCAACCGGTCCAGCAGGCCCGCGTTCGGGTGCCCGTAGTCGTTGCCGACGCCAACCGACACCAGCGCGACGGCCGGTCGGACGGCGGCCAGGAACTCCGGGTCCTGGTACGCCGACCCGTGGTGGGCCACCTTGAGCACGTCGGCCCGGACGGCCTCCGGGGGGCCACGCTCCAGCAGCGCCCGCTGCTCCTCCGTCTCGGCGTCCCCGGCCAGCAGGATCCGCACCCCGGACACGGTCGCCACGAGCACCAGCGAGTTGTTGTTCGGGTCCGACCGGCTGCCGCGCAGCGGGTACGGCGGCCCGAGGGCGGTCAGCTGCACTCCCGGAGCCCGCCAACTCCAGCCCACCGGCACGGCCCGCAGCCCGGCGGCACCGGCCCGGGCCGCCGCGCGCACCTGGGCGACACCGTAGGGCGGCTCGGCCCACTCCGGGGTCACCACCTCCCCCACCCGCCGGCCCCGGAACACCCCGGCGACCCCGCCCACGTGGTCGGCGTGGAAGTGGCTGACCACGAGGAGCGGCACCTCGCGTACGCCGAGCCGGCGCAGGCAGCCGTCCACGCCGGAGGGGTCCGGGCCGGCGTCGACCACCACCGCCCGGCCCGGGGTGACCGGCAGCACGATCGCGTCTCCCTGCCCGACGGCGCAGGCCACGACCACCCATCCCGGCGGCGGCCAGCCGGGCGCGAGCAGCCGGACCGGCAGCGCGCCGAGCACCACGGCGACCGTGCCGACCGCCACCAGCCGCCGGAGCAGTGGTCGCCGGCTGGCGATCAGCAGGGCCACGGTGAGCCCGGCGAGCAGCAGGGCCCCGGCGGCCCCGCCCGGCCAGGGCAGCGTCCCGGCGGGCAACCGCGCGCCCTGCTCGGCGATGAGCAGCAGCCACCGGGCCGGCCAACTCGCCAGCCAGGCGGCGAACTCGGCACCCGCCGGCCAGACCGGTGACACCACGGCGGCCAGCACCCCCAGCACCGTGGCGGGCGCGACGGCCGGCACCGCCAGCAGGTTCGCCGGCACGGCGACCAGGCTCACCGTCCCGGAGAGACCGGCGATCACCGGACCGCAGGCGAGCTGCGCGGCGGCCGGCACGGCAAGGGCCTCGGCCACCCCCGGCGGTACGCCCCGGCGGCGCAGGGCGTCCCGCCATCCCGGGGCGAAGAGCAGCAGCCCGCCGGTGGCGCAGACGGAGAGCGTGAAGCCCGGATCCCCGGCCAGGTCGGGATCGACCAGCAGCAGCACGGTGACCGCGGCGGCGAGCGCGGGCAACGCGGCCCGGGGCCGGCCGGCGGCGAGCGCCGCCAACCCGATCGCACCCATCGCCGCGGCGCGCACCACGCTCGGGGACGGCCGGACCAGGATGACGAACCCGACCAGGGCCAGTACGCAGAGCACCGCGGCCGTGCGGGGGCCGGCCCGGGCCCAGCGGGCCAGCAGCAGCACCGCCCCCACCACGATGGCCACGTTCGAGCCGGAGACGGCGTTCAGGTGGGTCATGCCGGTGGTACGGAAGTCCTCCACCACGGCCGGGGGCAGCCGGCTGGTGTCCCCGACGACGAGGCCGGGCAGCAACCCGCCCGGCTCGTCGGGCAGCGGCTCGCAGGCGCGGTGCAGCCCGGCCCGCAGCACGCCGGCCGCCCGTTGCACCCACGGCGGCCGACCGCGCACGGTGGGCGGACCGGTCGCGGTGAGCACCGCGGCGGTCAGGTCACCGCCGCGCGGCTCGGCCAGCCGCCCCCGCGCGGTCACCCGCTGCCCCGGGAGCAGGTTCCGCCAGGCCGGATCGGTCGCCAGCACCAGGCCGCGCACCGACCCGGTGATCCGCCGGCCACCGGCCCCGGTTCCCGCCCCAGGGGCGGCCCGGTTTCCGGTGTCGGCTGACGGTTCGGTGAGGACGACCAGGTCGGCCCGGACCAGCAGGGTGGCCGGGCGGCCGGGCACACCCCGCACCGGGCGCGGGTCGTCCCGTACCACCAACTCGGCGGTGACCGATGCCCGCGCGGTGGTCAGCGCCCGCACCGGGGCGGCGTCGCGGACCTGCACCCGGGCCGCGGTCGCCGCCCCGCCGCAGAGCACCCCGAGGAGCGCCGCGACGGCGATCCAGCCGTACCGCCGGGCCGGGACCGACGGCCGTCCGAGGACGCCGCAGAGATGCAGGCCGAGCACCGCGGCCAGGCCGGCGGCCGACCCGGCCACGGCGGCGGTCTCGCCGGCGGTGAGGCGCAGCCCGGCCAGGGCGGTGAGCCAGGCGGCCACCGCGAGCCCGGCCAGCCGCAGGTCGGGGACCGCTTGCGCCGCCTCGTCGGCCCGTTCGCCCGGCATCACACCGTCACCAGGTCTTTGAGCTGCTCGTACCGGGCGTCGCCGATGCCGTCGACCTGGCGCAGGTCGGATACGGACCGGAAGCCGCCGTGCCGCTCCCGGTGGTCCAGGATCCGCTGGGCGAGCACCGGGCCGACCCCGGGCAGCGCGTCGAGTTGGGCCAGGGTGGCGGTGTTCAGGTTCACCGGACCGGCCGGCGCCGCCGCACCACCGGCACCGGGCACGGTCCCGGCCGCCCCGGGCCCGCCCGCCGGGACCGGTGGGGCGGTGACCCCGACCAGGATGAGTTCGCCGTCGGTGACCTTGCGGGCCGGGTTGAGCAGGGCCACGTCGACGCCGGGCAGCGCGCCGCCGGCCGCCTCGATCGCGTCGCCGACCCGGGCTCCGGCGGGGAGGCGGACCAGCCCGGGACGGCGTACCTTGCCGGCGACCGCAACCACGAGCGGGGCGCTCGTGGCGGACGAGGGCGCCGGGGCGGGCTGCGCCGCCTCCGCGGTGGCGGCGACCGGGCGGACCGGCTCGGCCCGCGGCCGGGACCGCCAGGCCCAGACCGCGGCGACCAGCACCACCACGGCGGCGACGGCGGCCAGCGCGCGGACGCCCCGCCGGCCGGGGTCGAACGCCCCGGGCCCGGGCAACCGGGAGACCGCCGGCCCGTCACTCACCTGACCCGGCGACGGCAGGGCCGTCGACCTGTCGCCCAACCGGGAGGCCGCCGGCCCGTCGCTCAGTTGACCGGCCGGTCCGGGTCGCGGCTCGGCTCCCCGTGCCGGCACCGACCAGGGCTCGCCGGGCCCGCCAACACCGTCCACCGGCTCGCCGGATTCGTTGGCGCGGTCCACCGGTTCGCCAGGCCTGCCGGCGCCGCCCACTGCCGCGGCCGGTGCGGCGGGCGAGGCCGGCCCGACCGGCGCGACAAGCCCGGCCGCCACCGGGTCGAACAGTCGCACCAGCCGCTGCCGCACCGTCGTCTCCTCGTCGTCTGGCACGGTTGGGGAGGCTACGGCGAGGAGGGGCGCCTGCTCCGGGCTCCGGTGGTCCCCTGTGGATGACGGCGCTGGCTGTGGACAGGCCCCCACTCACCTTCGGAGTGTGCTAGCGGGCCGGCGCCCGCCGGGGGGAACAGTCGCTCAGCGAAGGGCGCCGGCTCGGATCCCGCGCTCACCGCCGAGGCCGCGCGCGGCACATGATCCGGAGGCGTGTCCGGGGCGACCGCCGCTCGGCCGCGACCGGTCAGCGCGCCTCCGGGTCCACGCCGAGGGCCGCCCGGCCGCCGTCGACCGGCAGGGTCACCCCGTTGACGAAGGCGGCCCGGTCGGACAGGAGGAACGCGACCACCTCGGCCACCTCGCCGGTACGCCCGATCCGCCCGACCGGATGCAGCCGGGTCAGCTCCGACGTCACCCGGTCGGCCTCGGCCGGATCGAGCCCGGCGAGGAAGGCGTCGTGCCGCTCGGTCCGGATGGAGCCGAGCGCGACCGTGTTGGTGCGGATCCCCCGCCCGCCGTAGTCGACGGCCAGCGCCCTGGTCAGCCCTTCCCCGGCGGCCTTCGCGGTGGCGTAAGGCAGCGCGCCCGGCACGGCCCGGCTGGCCTGGTGGGAGGAGACGTTGACGATCGCGCCGCCGGTGCCGGCGGCCAGGAACCGGCGTACGGCGGTGCCGGCGCCGATCACGGCGGGGCGCAGGTTCGCGGCGATCAGGTCGAACACCTCGGTGGCGGGCGCGGTGTGCAGCGCGGCGTCCCGGAAGACCGCCGCGTTGTTCACCCAGCCGGCCAGCGGCGCGGCCGCCTCGGCGAGGTCGGCGGCGCGGTCCGCGGTCTCCTGGTCGGACGCGTCGCCGGTCACCCCGGCCAGCCGGCCGGCGGCGGGGTGCTGCGCGAGCCAGGCCAGCGACGACGGGTCCCGCTCGACGACCACCACGGTGGCGCCGTCGGCGGCCAACCGCTCGACGATCGCCCGCCCGACACCCCGGCCGCCGCCGGTCACCACGTAGGACATCGCGCTCACCGCCGGTGCACGACCACGCAGGCCAGGCCCGGTCCGGCGTGCGCGGCGACCACCGCGCCGGCCTCGGTGACGTACGTGTCGTGCAGGCGGTCACCGAGCCGCTCGGTCAGCGCCGTCACCAACTGCTCGGCGCGCTGCGGCGCGGCCAGGTGGTGCACGGCCAGGTCGACCTCGGCGTCGCCGGCCGCCTCGACGGCCAGGTCGACCAGGCGTGCCACGCCCCGGCTGGCGGTGCGGACCTTGTCCTTGACGACGATCGCGCCGTCCGGCATGTGCATGATCGGCTTCACCGAGAGGGCGGTGCCGAACAGCGCCTCGGCCGCGTTGATCCGGCCGCCCCGACGGAGGAACTCCAGGGTGTCGACGTAGAAGAAGATGGTGGTCCGGGCGATCGCGTCGATCGCGGCCTGGCGTACCCCGTCGAGGTCGGCGCCACGGTCGACGGCGGCCGCGGCGGCGAGCACCGGGAAGCCGAGGCCCATGCCGGTGGAGCGGCTGTCGACCACGGCGATCCGGTCGCCGATCTCGGTGGCGGCCAGCCGCGCCGCCTCGACGGTGCCGGACAGTTCGGCGGAGAGGTGTACGGAGACGACGCCGTCCGCGCCGCCGGCGAGCAGCTCGCGGTAGACCTGGGCGAACTGCTCGGGGGCGGGCCGGGAGGTGCTAGCCGAGACCCGCCGGCCGCCGAGCGCCCGGGTGGCGTCCGCCGGGAACGTCTCGATCCCTTCCAGTCCTTCCGCGCCGTTGAGCACGACGGTCAGCGGGACGACGGTGAGCCGGTGCGCGCGCACCAGCTCGGGCGGGAGGTAGGCGGTGGAGTCGGTGACGACCGCGACGGGCATGCCCGGCACGCTAGCCGATGTGGCGGCGCCGCGCCGGGGCCGAACGGCTCAGACCGCGTCGGTCAGCGCGGGTTGGGTGACGAGCCCGACATTGTGGGCGCGCAGGTGCCAACCCCGGACGTCGTCGTGGCGCAGCTCGGTCCAGTGGCAGTTGGCCAGCGATCCGACGGCGCGCAGCACGCGGTGGTCCCAGCCGAGCAGGTGGCCGATGCCCTGCCGGGCGCCGCCGCCGTGGGTGGTCACCACGACGGTGCCACCGGCGGCCAGGTCGGCCGCCTCCTGGAAGGCGACGCCGAGCCGCTTGCCCAGGTCGTCGAGGGTCTCGATGCCGGCGCCGGGGTCGGGGTCGCCGGCGCGCCAGCGGGCGTACTCGGTGGGGAACCGTTCGGCGGCCTCGGTGAGCGACAGGCCCTGCCACTGGCCGAACTGCCGTTCGCGCAGCCGGGCGTCGGGGCGTACCGGCAGGCCGGTGACGGCGGCGAGCGCCGCCGCGGTGTCGGCGGCGCGGCGCAGGTCGCTGGCCACGATGGCGTCCGGGCGCAGCGCGGCCAGCACCGGCGCGACCGCGCGGGCCTGCTCGCGGCCGAGGTCGTTGAGCGGTACGTCGGTCTGCCCCTGGACCCGCCCGGCGGCGTTCCAGTCGGTGTTGCCGTGCCGCCAGATGATCAGGCGGGTCATTCGGCGGCGGTGCCGGCGGTGGAGTCGGCGAGGTCCCGGTCCACGAACGGGACCTGGGGGCAGTCCTTCCAGAGCCGGTCGAGGGCGTAGAACTCGCGCTCCTCGGTGTGCTGGACGTGCACCACGACGTCGACGTAGTCGAGCAGCACCCAGCGACCGCCCCGCTCGCCCTCGCGCCGGACCGGCTTGGCCTTCTCCGGCAGCTCCAGCAGGCGCTCCTCGATGGCGTCGACGATGGCCAGCACCTGCCGCTCGTTCGGCGCGGCGGCCAGCACGAACGCGTCGGTGATGGCGAGCTGGTCACCCACGTCGATGATGACGATGTCCTGCGCCTTCTTGTCCGCCGCCGCCTGGGCCGCGGCGATGGCGAGCTCGTGGGCGCGTTCGGAAATTGTCACCGTTCTCCTTCGATCAACCGTGCGATCCTCCAAGCGTCTCACACCCGGCGCTGCGACGACTTGTCAGTTCTGGTCGATTTCAGGGACGAGAGCTGACACTGCGGGGCAAAGTCACCGCTGGTAGAGGCGCCGTTTTGCGATGTACTGCACCACACCGTCCGGCACCAGGTACCAGACCGGCTCGCCGCGGGCGACCCGGGCCCGGCAGTCGGTCGAGGAGATCGCCATGGCCGGCACCTGGACCAGGCTGACCGTGTCGGCCGGCAGGTGCTTGTCGGTGAGTTCGAAGCCGGGCCGGGTCACCCCGATGAAGTGGGCCAGCTCGAACATCTTGTCCACCTCCTTCCAGGACAGGATGCGTTCCAGCGCGTCCGCCCCGGTGATGAAGAAGAGCTGGACCTTGGGGCCGTACTCGGCGTGCAGGTCGCGGAGGGTGTCGACGGTGTACGTCGGGCCGTGCCGGTCGATGTCGACCCGGCTGACCTGGAACCGGGGGTTGGAGGCGGTGGCGATCACCGTCATGAGGTAGCGGTCCTCGGCGGGGGTGACCGTCTCGTCCGCCTTCTGCCAGGGCTGCCCGGTGGGCACGAAGACCACCTCGTCCAGGCCGAACCGGTCGGCCACCTCGCTGGCCGCCACCAGGTGCCCGTGGTGGATGGGGTCGAAGGTCCCGCCCATGATCCCGATCCGCCGGATGTCTTCCTCCACCCCGCGATCGTAGGCCCGCCGCCGGGGCGACCGGTCCGGCCCCGGACGGGTCGCCGCGCGGGGGATGTTCCGGGGGGGGCTTCCCCGCGAGCACTCTCATCCGTATACTCGTCTACGAGTAATCGGGGACGAGCAGTGTCGAGGGAGGCGGGAATGGCGGCGCGCCGGAAGGTCAACAATCTGCTGGCACTGGCCGTGCTCTCGGCCCTCGTCCAGCAGCCGATGCACCCCTACGAGATCGCCACCGCGCTCCGTGCCTGGGGCAAGGACGAGGACATGACGATCAAGTGGGGGTCGTTCTACACCGTCGTCCGCAACATGGAGCGGCACGGCCTGATCGCGGCCGTGGAGAGCGTCCGCGCGGGCCGGCGGCCGGAACGCACCGTCTACCGGATCACCGACGCCGGGCGGGCGGAGCTGGTCGACTGGGCCCGCGAGCTGGTCGGCGACCCGGTCTCCGAGCAGTCCCGCTTCCGGGCCGGCCTGTCGGTGCTCGCCGCGCTGCACCCCGACGACGCCAGCACGCTCCTGCGGCAACGGCTGGAAAGGGTGGAGGCCGGCATCGCGGCCGGCCGGGCGGCGCTCGCCGAGCACCTGCGCACGGTGCCCCGCCTGTTCCTCATCGAGTCGGAGTACGACCTCGCCATCCGCGAGGCCGAGGCCGCCTGGCTGCGCGACCTGCTCGCGGAGCTCGGCACCGGCCGCTACCCGGGGCTCGACCAGTGGCGCGCCTTCCACGAGGACGGCGGGGCGGCGGATAGGACCGCGGAAGGGAGCGGCCCCGCGCAGTAGCTGGACGGCCCCGGCACGGTGCGCCAACACCACGCCGGGGCCCTTACCCCGAACCGACACCCGAGGGCGCCCGGCCCGAAGCGACCACCTTGAGGATAGCTGGGCTCCCTCCGGGTCGGTTCATCACGACCACCGACCATCCCGGGAGGGACCATGACCAGAGTACGAAGCGCCATCGTGATCGGTGGCGGGATCGCCGGCCCGGTGACCGCGCTGGCGCTGCACCGCGCCGGCATCACCGCCACCGTCCACGAGGCGTACCCGAGCACCACCGACGGGGTGGGCGGCACGCTCGCCCTGGCCGCCAACGGCGTCGCGGCGCTGCGCATCGTCGGCGCCGACCAGCCGGTGACCGCGATCGGCACCCCGATCCACCGCACCGCCATGTCGGTCGGCCGCCGCCGTTTCGACCTGCCCGGCCTGCCCGACGTGGGGCCGATGCAGGCGGTGCACCGCAACGAACTGCACCGGGTGCTGCACGAACGCGCGGTGGCCGAAGGGGTGGTCATCACGCACGGCCGCCGGCTGGTCGACGTCCACGAGTCCGACGACGGCGTCACCGCCCGGTTCGCCGACGGCAGCACCGCCACGGCCGACGTGCTGATCGGCGCCGACGGCATCCGCTCCACGGTCCGCACCCTGATCGACCCGGACGCGGCCGGCCCGCGCTTCACCGGGCTGCTCGGCTTCGAGGCGGTGGCCCGGCACGAGGTCGACGCCGCCCCCGGCACGATGACCTTCGCCTTCGGCCGGGGCGGCTACTACCTCTACTGGCCGGAGCCGGGCGGCGGCACCCGGTGGGGGGTCAACCTGCCGCAGGACCGGCCGATGAGCCTCACCGAGGCCCGCGCCGTCCCCGCCGAGGAGTGGCTGCGGATCCTGCGGGCCGCGTACGGCGACGACGACCCGGGCGGGGAGCTGATGCGTACCAGCAGCGCGGCGGACCTGCGGGTGGTCGGCTCGATGCACATCATGCCGCCGGTCCGGCACTGGCACCGGGGCCGGATGGTGCTGGTCGGCGACGCCGCCCACGCGCCGTCCAACAGCTCCGGCCAGGGCGCCTCGCTGGCCATCGAGAGCGCCGTGCAGCTCGCCCGCTGCCTGCGCGACCTGCCCGACATTCCGGCCGCCTTCGCCGCGTACGAGCGGCTGCGGCGCGGCCGGGTGGAGCGGATCGCGGCCCGGGCGGCGCGGATCAACCAGGCCAAGGCGCCCGGCCCGGTGGCGCGCACGCTCATGCCGCTGCTCATGCCGCTGCTGATCCGCACGGCGATGAACCCGGAGAAGACCCTCGGCCCCGAGCTGCGCTACCGCATCGACTGGGAGTCGCCGGTGGCCGCCGGCGCGGCGGCCGGCTGAACCGGGCCCGGTGGGCGGCGCGGCTACGCCACCCACCGGGCCGACCGGTCACGCGCCGGCGGCGGCCACCGCCGTCCGGGCCACCAGCGCCCGGCGCAGGTCGTCGTCGAGGTCCACCACCCGCCGGCGCAGCCCCGGGGTGAGGTCGTCCCGGGCCAGCAGCGCGGCGGCCAGGTCCCGGGTGGGCTGCGCGACGGCGTACCGGGGGAACGCCAGGCTCGCGACCCGGTCGGCCGTCCAGGGGGTACGCAGCCGCGCCGCCGCCGGCATGTCGGCGAAGTACCGCTCGACGTAGCCGGCGGTCAGCGCGGCCTGCTCCGGTTGCCAGAAGCCCTCCGCGGTGGCCTCCACGAGGCGGTTCGACAGCTCGGTGTTGTGGATGACGATCTCCCAGGCGGCCAGCTTGGCGTCCGCGTCCGGTAGGGCCGCCCGGCAGCTCGCGGCCCGCTCGGCGCCGAGCGCGCTGCGGTCGGCGGCCGCCTCGGCGGCGATCTCCGGCTCGCCGGCCGCGCCGAGCACCACCAGCCGGTGCAGCAGCGCCCAGCGCAGGTCGGCGTCGACCGCGAGCCCTTCCGGCACCCCCTTGCCGGCCAGCCACCCGGCCAGCAGGCCGGGGTCGGTGCTGGCGGCGATCAGGCCACGCGCGGCGGCCAGCTGCAACGAGCCGCCGGCCGGCGCCCCGGCGAGCATGGCGGCGCAGGCCCCGGAGATCCGGAGCAGGGCCGCCTCCCGGGCCAGCGGCTCCAGGTAGCGGTCGACCAGGCTCCGGCTGAGGGTGAGCACGTCCTCCGCGATGACCACCTCGGTCTCGACCGGCAGCGCCGCCGCGATCAGCGCCACCACCGAGGCCACCGGCCGCTCGCCGTCGGTGGCCGCGTCCAGGGCCTCGCCCCAGAGCAGCGCCCGGGCCAGCGGGTCGTCCAGGCCGGGCAGCAGCAGCGGTACGGCGTCCGCCGAGGCGGCGTCGAGCCGGATCTTGGCGAAGGTGAGGTCACCGGCGTTGGGCAGCAGCAGGCCGGTGGCCGGCTGCCCGAGCAGCTCGGTCAGCTCGGTGCGGCCGTGGTCGGCGTCCGGGTCGAGGTCCACCTCGACGCGGCGCACCGGGGCGTCCGGGGCGAACCGGGCCACCCCGATGCGGTGCGGCCGCAGCACCGGGTACGCCTCCGGCGCGGTCTGCACCACCGCCGCCTCGGTCCACCGGCCGTCGGCGTTCACCGCCGTCACCATCCGCAGCGTGTTGACCTGCGGGGTGCGCAGCCAGCGCTGCGCCCAGTCGGTCAGGTCCCGCCCGCTCGCCGCGCCGAGGCTCTCCAGCAGGTCGGCCAGCGTGGCGTTGCCGAACCGGTGCTTGGCGAAGTGCGCGTTCAGGCCGGTGAGGAAGGCCTCGTCGCCCAGCCAGGCGACGAGTTGGCGCAGCACGCTGGCGCCCTTGGCGTACGAGATGCCGTCGAAGTTGAGCAGGCCCTGGGCGGCGTCGGCCACCTCCGCCGGAGCCACCGGGTGGGTGGACGGGCGCTGGTCGGCCGCGTACCCCCAGGCCTTGCGGCGCATCGCGAACGTGGTCCAGGCCTGGTCGAAGCGGGTCGCCTCGGCGGTGACCCGGGTGCCCAGGTACTCCGCGAACGACTCGTTCAGCCACAGGTCGTCCCACCAGCGCATGGTCACCAGGTCGCCGAACCACATGTGCGCCATCTCGTGGGCGATCGTGGTGGCCCGCAGCTCGCGCTGGGTGTCGGTGACGGCGGAGCGGAAGACGTAGTCGTCCCGGAAGGTGACCAGACCCGGATTCTCCATGGCGCCGGCGTTGAACTCCGGCACGAACGCCTGGTCGTACTTGCCGAACGGGTAGCGCTCGGCGAAGAGCTGGTGGAACCGGTCGAGGCACTGCCGGGTGACGGTGAAGATCTCCTCGGCGTCGGCGTCCAGGTGCTCGGCCAGCGAACGCCGGCAGTAGATGCCGAGCGGAATGCCGTCGTGCTCGGCGTGCCGGACGTGCCACGGGCCGGCGATCAGGCTGAAGAAGTAGGTGGCCAGGGGCGCGGTCGGGGCGAACTCCCAGCGCCCGGGCGCAGGCCGGTCGGCGAGCTGCCCGTTGGCGGCCACCGTCCACTCCGGCGGGGCGGTGACCGAGAGGGTCACCGGGGCCTTCAGGTCGGGCTGGTCGAAGGCGGCGAAGATCCGCTGCACGTCGTCGAGGAAGGACATCGCGTACAGGTAGGTCTGGCCGTCGGCCGGGTCGACGAACCGGTGTATCCCCTCGCCGGTGTTCGAGTAGGCCATCTCGGCGCTGACGGTCAGGGTGTTCGTCGCGGCCAGGCCGGTCAGCGGCAGCCGGTTGTCGGCCAGCACGGCCGGGTCGAGCTCCCGGTCGTTGAGCCGTACCGCGTGCAGGTGCGCGGGTTTTACCTCGGCGAAGGTCTCGGCCCCGGGGGTCGCCCGGAACTGGACGGTCACGGTCGAGCGGAACCGCTCGCCGCCGCCGGTCAGGTCGAGGTCCACCTGGTAGGACTCGACAGTGATCGCCGCGCCACGCGCGGTCGCCTCTACACGGTTCAGGCTCGGCATCCGCTTATCCTGCCCGATGAGGTCCACGGGAATCTTCCCGTGGCGCGTGGTGATGGAGGAACACGATGGGTCAGCACCCCAAGGGCGACTTCGACCTCTCCCGGGCGGTCTGGCAGCGGGCCGACGGGGACAGCTCCGAGAGCGCGGTCGAGGTGGCCTTCGTCGACGACCTGATCGGGATGCGCAACTCGGCCGAACCGGACGGCCCGGTGCTCGTCTTTACCCAGGCCGAGTGGGACGCCTTCGTGGCGGGCGCCCAGGACGGCGAGTTCGACCTCGACTGAGCGGCGGCGGTCAGTCACCGTCGCCCCAGCCGAGCCCGCCGGGACCCGGCGCGTGGTGGAAGCCGGGATGGCCGGCCACGTCGGTGCAGCGCTCGCCGTCGGGCCCGAGCGCACCGCAGAACAGCCGCTCGGCCCGGTGCCAGGCGTCGGCCGGGGAGAGCGCCGCCGCGCCGAGCGCCAGCTCCGGGCGGAGCAGGGCCAACGCCTCGGCGTACGCCACGGCCAGCTCCCCCGCGACGGCCTGGTCGGCGGCCTCGAAGCCCAGGTGCACGGTGAAGAACCGGGGCGGGCGGGCGCCGGCCCGGCGGGCGGGCGCGAGCAGCGGCTCGCCGCCGCCCGCACCGAACCCGGTGCCCAACCGTCGTTGCCGCCAGCGCGGCGCCCTGTTGTCCCGCATCCGGTCCTCCCCGTCCTCGTGCCCGGCCGCCGCCGACCCGGCGCGGCCGGTGCGGCGGTGGCCCGGACCGGCCCACCGCCGGTCCCGCACCCGAGACAACCAGCTTTCCGCCGCCCTGGGAGGGGCCAGCTCGCGCGCGCCGGCTGGCCCCTCCCCGGCGCGCGGGCCGGCCGGCGCCCGCCGGCGGGCCCGTCCGGAGCACCAGGCGGCGGGATTCACCCGCCCGGACCGGGGTAGACGCGCAGCGACCAGTGCCCCGCCGCCCGTGCAGGAGCAGCCGATGAGCGCCATCCCCACCGACCGCAGCCCGGACAGCACGCTGGCCTTCCTCCGGACGGGGTACCGGTTCATCGGCGAGCGCTGCGACCGCTTCGGCACCGACATCTTCCAGACCCGGCTGCTGCTGGAGCCGACCATCTGCCTGCGCGGCCGCCCGGCCGCCGAGCTGTTCTACGACAACGACCGGTTCGTCCGGCGGGGCGCCCTGCCGATGCGCGCTCAGCGCACTCTCACCGGCGTGGGCGGCGTGCAGGGGCTCGACGACGCGACGCACCGGACCCGCAAGGCCATGCTGATGTCGATCATGACGCCGACCGCGATCCGGCACCTCGGGCAGCTGGTCGAGGACGAGTGGCACGCCCGCATCCCGGTCTGGGCCGGCGCCGGGCCGGTCGTCCTCTACGCCGAGGTCGGCCGGATCCTGACCCGGGCGGTCTGCGCCTGGGCCGGGGTGCCGGTGGCCGACAGCGAGGTGGCCCGCCGCACCGACGAGTTGCACGGGATGATCGACGCGCCGGCCGCCCTCGGCCCCCGGCACTGGCGCGGCCTGCTCGCCCGCCGGCGCGCCGAACGGTGGGCCGGCGAGCTGGTCCGGCGGGTCCGCGCCGGCGACCTGCCGGCGCCGGAGGGCGCGGCGCTGCGGGTGATCGCCGAGCACCGTGACGAGCACGGCGCGCTGCTGCCCCGCCGGATCGCCGCCGTGGACCTGCTGAACATCCTCCGGCCCACGGTCGCGGTCGACCGGTTCGTGGTCTTCGCCGCGCTGGCCCTGCACGACCACCCGCAGTGGCGGGACCGGGTCCGCGACGACGCCGGCGCCGCCGAGCGCTTCGTGCAGGAGGTACGCCGCTACTACCCGTTCTTCCCGGTGGCGGCCGCCCGGGTCCGGCGCTCCTTCGAGTGGCAGGGGTACGCGTTCCCGCTGGGCCGCCGGGTGCTGCTCGACCTGTACGCCACCAACCACCACCCGCGGCTGTGGCCCGAGCCGGAGCGGTTCCGGCCGGACCGGTTCGCCGGCGGGCCGGCCGACCCGTTCAGCCTGATCCCGCAGGGCGGCGGCGACCACGTCGCCGGGCACCGCTGCGCCGGCGAGTGGCTCACCATCGAGCTGATGAAACGGGCCGTCGCCACCCTCACCGGCGCGATGAGCTACCAGGTGCCGCCCCAGGACCTGGCCCTGGACCTCGGCCGGATGCCCACCCTGCCCCCCAGCGGCCTGCTCATCGACACGGTCCGCCGGACCCGGTGAGCACCGGCCGCCGGCGGCCCGTGAGCGCCGACCGCCGGCGGCCGAGCGGGCCGCGACCGGTCACCGGGCGACCACGAGGGCCTGCGGGGCGGCCTGCTTCATCCGGGTCCGCAGCCACTTCAGCTGGATCGCGGTCTCCTGCTCGCACGCCTGCACCACGCCGAGCAGCTCCTCGTCCCGGGCCCCGTACGCGGCCTGCCCCACCACCGTCCAGCAGATGTCGCACTCGGCGGCCATCAGGTAGAGGTCCTGGAGATCCCGGAGCAGCCCGATCGGCCCGGTGCGGGTGCCGCTGAACAGCTCCGAGTGCAGCCGGTCCGGCTCGGCCGGGGCCTCCTCGGCGTACCGGCGGGCGAACGGGGCCAGCTTCCCGGCGTGCCCGCGGCACTGGGCGGCCAGCTTCTCGCAGGTGTGGAAGACGTCCGGCTCGTCCCCGTGCGCCTTCCCCACCTCGGTGAACGCGTCACCGAGCCGTTCCTGCGCCTTGTGCAGCAACCCGAGATAGTGCGCGAGGTGCATCTCATTCCCTCCTCGACGGCGCCTCGGCGGCCGGCCCGCCGACCGTGGCCGGGATGCCCGAGCCCTCCGGCGGGGCGGCGCCGCCGACCGTCGGCGCGGGCGACGGCCGGCCGCCGGAGTCGGCCTCCTTCACCACCCGGACCGCCGCCACCTTGAAGATCGGCTGCTTGGAGACCGGGTCCCAGGCCGTGATGGTCAGCTCGTTGGCCGCCCGGTCGTGCCGGCCCTCCCCCGGGGCGGCGCCGTCGGCGGCGTCCCAGTAGCCGTAGTGGAACGGCACGAAGACCACGCCGGGACGGATCCCGCAGAGCCGGGCCCGGCCGCGGACCGCGCCGCGCGGCGACTCGACCCGCACCAGGTCCCCCTCGGCCACCCCGAGCGGGCCGGCGTCGACCGGGTTCAGCTCGACCCACGACTCGGGCGCGGCGTGCACCAGCTGGCCGGCCCGGCCGGTCTTGGTCCGGGTGTGGAACTGGTAGACGGTCCGGCCGGTGGTGAGCAGCAGCGGATACTCGTCGCTGGGCACCTCCGGCGACGGCTGGTACGCGGCCGCGTGCAGGAACGCCCGCCCGCCCGGCTGCTTGGCCCGGTACTCCTCGGCCAGCAGCTCGGCCCCGGTGGCCAGGTCGTGGCCGTACGACTCGCAGTAGTCCGGGTCGGTGTTGAACACCCCGTCGGTGTAGAGCCGCTCGATGCCGTCCGGGTGCTCCTCGGTGCACGGCCACTGCACGCCGCCGGTGCGCAGCTGGTCGTAGCTGATGCCGGTGTAGTCGCACGGCCGGCCGCGGGAGCACTCCTTCCAGGCCTCGAAGACCTGCTCCGGCCCGGTCCAGGTGATCAACGGGTCGCCGTCGGCGTTCCGGAAGTCCATCCGGCGCGCGTAGTCCAGGAAGATGTCCAGGTCGGGACGGGCCTCGCCGGGCGGCTCGACCGCCTTGTCGGAAATGTGCACGGTCCGGTCCACGCTGGTGAACGTGCCGGTCTTCTCGCCCCAGGTGGCCGCCGGCAGCACCACGTCGGCCAGCTCGGCGGTCTCGGTCAGGAAGAGGTCCTGCACCACCACGAACAGCTCCGGGTCGGCCAGGATCCGGCGGATCCGGGCCAGGTCGGGCAGGGACACCGCCGGGTTGGTGGCCGAGATCCAGAGCAGCTTGATCGAGCCCTGCTCGGCGTACCGGAAGATCTGCATGGCGTGCGTCGGCGGCGCCCAGTGCGGGATCTTGTCGACCTCGACGTTCCACAGCCGGGCCAGCTCCGCGATGTGCTCCTCGTTGGCCCAGTTACGCAGGCCGGGCAGGTCGCCGTCGGCGCCGCACTCGCGGTTGTTCTGCGCCGTGGGCTGGCCGTTCATCTGGTAGAGCCCGGCGCCGGGCCGGCCGAGCATGCCGCGGATCAGGTGCAGGTTGTTCACCTGGCAGGACGCCGCGGTGGCCTGGTTGGACTGGTAGAAGCCCTGCAGGACGGTGGAGAGCAGCCGCTGCGACTGCCCGAGCAGCTCGGCGGCCCGCTCGATGTCCCGCGCCGGCAGGTCGCAGATCTCCGCCACCTTCGCCACCGGATAGTCCTCGACCACCGCGCACAGCTCGTCGAAGCCGATGGTGTGCGCGCGGACGTACTCCTGGTCGTACCAGCCGCGGTGGATCAGCTCGCGGAGCAGGCCGTTGAGCAGCGCCAGGTTGGTGCCGTTGCGCACCGCCAGGTGCACGTCGGCCTCCCGGGCCACCGGGGTGGCGCGCGGGTCCACCGCGAGCATCGCCGGCGGGTTCGGTCCGCGCCGCCGGTCCAGCATCCGCATCCAGAGCACCGTCTGGGTCTCCGCGACGTTGTGCCCCCAGAGCGCGATCGCGTCGCAGTGGTCCACGTCGGTGTACGACCCGGGCTGCCCGTCCGTGCCGAAGGACGCCTTGAGGGCCGCCGCGGCGGTGGCGGTGCAGAGTCGGGTGTTGCCGTCCATGTGCGGGGTGCCCAGGCCGGCCTTCCCGATCACGCTCAGCGTGTAGTACTCCTCCAGGAAGAGCTGCCCGCTGGTGTAGAAGCCGAAGTGTCCCCAGCCGCCGGGGCCGTCCAGCAGCTCCTTCGAGCGGGCCACGAGCCGGCCCATCGCGGTGTCCCAGTCGGTCTCGACCAGCCGGCCACCCTCCCGGACCAGGGGCCGGCGCAGCCGGTCCGGGCTGTGGTTGGCCTGCCAGCCGTACAGGTCCTTCGGGTCGACCCGGCCGTGGTTGATCCGGTCCCCGGGCCGGCCGCGGACGCCGACGATCCGGTCGTCGCGCACCGCGATGTCCATGGCGTCGCCGTTGGAGTGCAGGATCGAGGCGCTCGGCACCCAACGGTGCACGTCCGCCTCGGTGTGCCCGTCGGCGAGGAAACTGTCCACCCGCACCGGCCAGCGTTCCCCCGGCCCGTACGGCGTGCGCTCCCCCCACGGGTCGGCGATCCGGTCCACCATCTGCCCATCCCTCCTTCGACGCACGTCCCGGGCCGTGACCCGGTCAGGCCGCCTGCGGGTGCAGCACCGTCCGCAGGCAGCCGTCCTGCTTCTGCTCGAAGATCTCGTAGCCCCGGGCGCCGTCGGCCAGCGACATCGGGTGGGTGGCCAGGTAGCCCGGATCGATCTCGCCGACCGCGATCCGGTCCAGCAGCATGGGGATGTAGCGCTGGGCGTGCATCTGCCCCATCCGCAGCACCAGAGCCTTGTTCATGGCCGCGCCCAGGGGGAACTTGTCGACCAGCCCGCCGTACACCCCGACAATGCTCACCGTGCCGCCCTTGCGGCACGCCATGATCGCCTGGCGGACCGAGGTCGGCCGGTCGCTCTGCAGCCGGGCGCTCTGCTTGGCCTTGTCGTAGGCGTACGTCGGGCCGACGTCGTGCGCCTCCATCCCGACCGCCTCGATGCAGGCGTCCGGCCCGCGCCCGGCGGTCAGCTCGCGCAGCGCCTCCAGCACGTCGGTCTCCGCGTAGTTGATCGTCTCGACGCCGAGCCGCCCGGCGGCGGTGGCCAGCCGGTCGGGCAGCCGGTCGATGACGATGACCCGCTCCGCGCCGAGGATCTGCGCGGACCGGGCGGCCATCTGACCCACCCCGCCGGCGCCCCAGACCGCCACCACCTCGCCGCCCTTGAGGCCGCAGAAGTCGGCGGCCATCCAGCCCGTCGGCATGGCGTCGGAGGCGAACACCACCGAGTCGTCGGGCATCCCGTCCGGGACGGTGAACGCGCCGACGTCGCCGAACGGCACCCGGATGTACTCGGCGTGGCTGCCGGCGTAGCCGCCCGCCGCGTGCGAGTAGCCGAGGATGCCGGCCGGTGAGTGCCCCCACAGCTTCTCCGTGAAGACCGGCTGCGGGTTGGAGTTGTCGCAGAGCGAGTACTGCTCGGTGCGGCAGTACCAGCACCCGCCGCAGGCCACCACGGAACCGACCACCACCCGGTCACCGACCTTGATCCGCCGCACGTCGGGACCGGTCTCCACCACCTCGCCCATGAACTCGTGGCCGAGGATGTCGCCCTCCCGCATCGCCGGCAGGTACCCGTTGATCAGGTGCAGGTCGGAGCCGCAGACGCTGCTGGCCCGCACCTTGACGATGATGTCGCCGCCCGACCGGATGGTCGGCTCCGGCACGTCGCGTACGGCCAGCTTGCCGACGCCCTCCCAGCACAGCGCCCTCACGGCCGGCCTCCCACCATCAGCTTCTCCCGGACCCGGTCGGTCGCCCGCTCCTGCTTCGGGTCGCGCCCCGAGGGGTCGCGCCGGGTGTCCAGCACCTGGCCGGTCTCGATCAGCGACTTGATCCGCCGCAGCGCGCTACGCAACGCCAGGTCCGGGTCGTGCCCGCCGGCCAGCCCCAGCACCCGGCGGGCCGGGCCGGAGCGCCAGCGCAGCTCGGTGCGGATCTCGGTGCCCCGGTCCTGCGGCGCCTCGGTCAGCTCGACCCGTCCGCGCTGCTCCGTCGGCCCGTCGGTCACCCGCCAGCTCAGCCGGCCGGGACCGTCGACGGTGAGCTCGGCCCGCCACTCGGTGCCGCCGCCGGCCGGGTCGCTGGCCACGCAACGCCAGCGGGTCTCGTCGAGCTGCTCCAGGGTCGCCCACTCGCCGAGCCCCCGGTCCAGCCGTTCCCGGTCGGTCCAGAAGCCGATCACCGCGTCCATCGGCCGGTCCACGGTGATCCCCCGGTGGACGACGTACCAACCGTCCTCCCGCGCCGGTTGATGCCGCCGTCGCCGCCGGAGCACCGCCCGGCCGACCCCGACTACGGTCGCCGTGGCGGCGCCGGCCAGCGCCCACCTCGTCGCGTTGCTGCTCATCACGTCTCCTTCGCCCGGGCGTTGCGGTCCGCCCCACCCCCCGCAGCGCTACCCGGCAGGACCGCGTCGAAACGGCGAACCGGTTTGACCCCCGAAATTTCGGGCACGCCGCCGGCCACCTGCGAGTGTGGAGGGGGTACGTCTCTTGCCCGCGAACCACCGCTCCGCCGGCCCGGCCGGACCGGGCCCCGGCCCGCGACCGGCCGTCCGGCTGGGGATCGAGTACGTCCTGCCGCTGCGCTGGCCGGCCGACACCGGCCTGGCCGAGCTGACCGGCTACCTGCGGCACCTGCGGCGGTGGGTGGACGTGACCGTGGTGGACGGGTCCGCGCCGGAACTCTTCGCCCGGCACGCGGCCGCCTGGCGAGGGCTGGTCCGGCACCTGCCGCCGGACCCCGCGCTGCGCGGCCGCAACGGCAAGGTGCTGGGCGTGCTCACCGGCGTGGCCGCGGCCCGGCACGAGCACGTGGTGATCGCCGACGACGACGTCCGCTACGACGAGGCCGGACTGCGCGCCGTGCACGAACTGCTGGACCGGGTGGACCTGGTCCGGCCGCAGAACCACTTCGACCCGCTGCCCTGGCACGCCTGGTGGGACACCGGCCGGACCCTGCTGAACCGGGCGGTCGCCGGGGACTGGCCGGGCACCCTGGCGGTGCGCCGGAGCACCTTCCGGGCGATGGGCGGCTACGACCCGGACGTGCTCTTCGAGAACCTGGAGCTGGTCCGGACGGTCCGCGCGTACGGCGGCGTCACGGCGACCCCCGCCTGGCTGTACGTGCGGCGGCTGCCGCCGGGCGTGGCGCACTTCGGCGGGCAGCGGGTCCGCCAGGCGTACGACGACCTGGCCCAACCGGTCCGGCTGCTGGCCGCGCTGGCGGTGCTGCCGGCGGTGGCGGCCGCGCTGGCCGCCCGCCGGCCCGGGCTGCTGCTGCGCGCCGGGGTGGCCGCCGTGGCCGTGGCCGAGCTGGGCCGGCGGCGCGGCGGCGGTGCCCGGGTCTTCCCGGCGCACGCCGCGCTCGCCGCCCCCGGCTGGCTGCTCGAACGCGGGTTCTGCTCGTGGCTGGCGCTGGGCCGGCGGCTGCGCGGTGGCGTCCCCTACGCCGGCGACCGGCTGCGGACCGCGGCGAACCCGACCCGGGCGCTGCGCCGCCGGCTCGCCGAGCGCCGCCCGGCCGAGCTGCGGCTCTGGGTGGAGGCGGGCGACCTGCCGGTGCCGGCCCGCCGGTCCACCGACCGGCTACCCGGCTGACCGCCTTACCGCCACAGCATCTCCTGACGCCGGCCCAGCTCCGCGCCGAGCAACTCCACCTGCCGCTGGACGCGACAGCTCGCGGCCGCTCCCCGGCGTCCGGCCGGGAGGCGGCCGCGAGCTGCGGCGTACCGGGACGGTCAGGACCGGGCCTGCTGCGCGGTGTCCTTGACGTCGTGGGCGGCGGAGCGGCTGTCCTCCTTGACGGTCTGCGCGGCGTCCTGCGCGGTGGACTTCACCGACTGGGCGGCGTGCTGCGCCGGCTCCCGCAGCTCGTCCTTGATCTCGCTGGCCACCTCGCCCAGCTTCTCCTTCACCACGCCGCCGTGCTCGGCGGCCTTCTCCTTGACCTGCGCGGCGACCTGCTGCTCGCGCCGGGTCGGTGGGAGCAGCGAGGAGACCAGCATGCCGACGCCGAAGGCGATCATGCCGGCCGCGATCGGGTTGCCCTCGGACTTCTCCCGCAGCACCTGCGGGGCGCGCTGGGCGGCGTCGCCGACGCTGGACGCGGCGGCGTGCGCCTTGTCGCCGACGGTGGACGCCGCCGAGGAGGCGTGGCCGCCCATGGCGTGGGTGGCGTGGCCGGTGCTGTGGCCGAGGTCCGATGCGGTTCCCATCACCTTGTCCTTCACGTTCGTCAGCGCGTGCTGGACGCGCCGTTTGCGGTCGTCGACGATGCGGCTCGGGCTGACCTTGTACGCCAGGGCGTCCACGTCCGAGCTGAGGTTGTTGCGGGTGGCTTCGATCTCCCGGCGGATCTGGTCGGGATCGGTGCTCATCGGGTGACTCCCTCCGGGTGCGGCTTGAGCGCGTCGGGGATGCGCTGCACGCTGTCGTTGGTCTGCTTGAGGCCGCGGATCCGCTCGGCGTTCTTCTTGGCCATCGAGTAGAGGACCGCCGCGACGGCGGCCCAGATCACGGCCACGATCAGCGCGGCCAGGCCGGAGTCCATGACGTTGTCCAGGAACTGCCAGAGCGCGATCGAGACGAAGAGCGCCACCATGTAGCCGCCGAAGCCGGCGCCGCCGAAGAGCCCGGCGGCCTTGCCCGCCTTCCGGCCCTCCTGGCGGATCTCCGCCTTCGCCAGCTCCACCTCCTGCCGCATCAGGGTGGACAGGTCGGTGGTCACCTGGCGCATCAGGTCGCCGAGCGAGCTGCCCCGGACCTCCTCCGCGGTGTGCGGGTCGCCCGCCGGCTGATAACCGGAGTTCAGCCCGGACCCCTGCGTCGGCATGCTCATTCCGTCGCCTCCCTTCTGCCGGATCGGCCGGTCACGGCCGGGTCGAGCCGCTCGACGGCACGCCCGGCAGCGGGTCGGTGCGCTCCGGCGGGGGCAGCGGCTGGCCGGTGCCGCCCTGCGGGTCGGCCCAGCTGTTCGGGGCGCCACCGCCCGGGTAGGTCGCGCCCGGCGCCGAGTAGCCCGGGTCCGGCTCGGCGTAGCTGCCCGGCGTCGGGTCGAGGTAGCCGCCCTGCGGCAGCTGGTCCGGCACGGCCCGGGTGGTCGGGATGACCGCCGTCCGGTCCGGGTCGTACGCCGGCTGCGCGCCGCCGTCACCGGCCGCGGCCACGTTGCGGGTGAGCCGGCCGGCGACCACACCCAGCAGGGCGGCGCCGACCAGGAAGGTCCCCGGGTTGCGCCGGGCGTACTCCTTCACCTCGTGCAGCAGGTCGCCCGGCTCGCGCTGCTCCAGCCAGCCGGCCACCCCGTGCACCCGGTCGGCGGCCTGGTGGGCCAGCTCGGTGACCGGGCCGGCGCCGCCGCCGTTCTGCGCCATCGCGCGGACCTCGTCGGCGAGCGAGCGCAGCCCGCTCGCGGCGCGCTGCTGCTGCTGGCTGCTCTGGGCGGTGAGCTGGGTGCGGGCCTCGCCGTAGAGGTTGCGGGCCTGGCGCTTCGCCTCGCCCACGACCTCCTGACCCTGTTCCTTGGCGGTCTGGGCGACCGCGCCACCCGCGTTCGCGGCCTCGGAGCCGACCTGCCGGGCCTGGTCGCGAACCCCGCCGTTGTTCGATTCGTAGGTGGCAGACGTCGGTGAGAGATCGTAAGTCATGGTGTCCCTTCCGCTCGATGTCGTAGCGGTTCCTGCTCGGGGGATTCCGCCGGCCGTGCTGCCGGCGTGTCGAAGTCCCTACCCCTGGACATCGGGTCCATGCCTGATTCGTGATTTCTCTGCGGAAGCGCCCCGTCCCGATCACACAATGGAGGGTCTGCCCGTTCCGGGCGGCGGCGGAGCAACGGAGGTGACAGCGATGGCACGTGACGTGCGCCGACGCGCCCCGGCCCGGTCCCGGCCGGCGGTCCAGAAGGCCGCCCTCGCGGTCGCCGCCGGGTTCGTGCTGATCGGCGTGCTCGGGTTCGTGCCCGGCTTCACCACGCACTACGGCGATCTGCGGTTCGCCGGCCACCACTCGGAGGCCAAGCTGATCGGCCTGTTCCAGGTGTCGATCCTGCACAACCTGCTGCACCTGCTCTTCGGCCTGGCCGGGCTGGTGTTGGCCCGCCGGGTCGGCGGAGCCCGGCTCTTCCTGGCCGGCGGCGGCGCCGCCTACCTGGGCATCTGGCTGTACGGCTTCGCCATCGACCGGAACGCCCAGGCCAACTTCTTCCCGTTCAACGACGCCGACAACTGGCTGCACCTCTTCCTCGGCTTCGGCATGCTCCTGCTCGGCCTGCTGCTCTCCAACGAGCTGGGCACCGGCGGGCGGCCGGACACCCCGATCGACTGACCCTGAGCCGCCGCCACCCGGCCCTGAGCCGCCGCCACCCGGCTCTGAGCCGCTGTCACCCGGCTCCGAGCCGCTGTCACCCGGCCGGGTGACAACGCCGCGCCGACACTCCGACGCGGCGTTTACCAGATCACCGCGCCGGGCACCGAGGGACCACTACGCGGAGTAGTCCCGAGGGACGAGGAGGTCCGGGGATGCCACGGTGGTTGCGGGACAACGCGCTCACGGTCGCCATGCTCGGCGCGTTCGCGGTCTTCCTGGTGTTGCAGAGCGTGTTCGGCTGGCAGGTGCACAACGAGGAGCTGGCCGAGTACGGCGCGGCCCCGCTGAGCTGGTGGGCGTACCTGGGCACCGGGCACTTCGCCGAGGCCGTCTTCGAGAACTGGGAGTCGGAGTTCCTCCAGATGGGCGGCTACGTGCTGCTCACCGCGTACCTGGTGCAGCGGGGGTCGGCCGAGTCGAAGCCGGAGGGGCAGACGGACCGGCCCGAGGACGACCCGCGCCGGGCCACCCCGGACTCGCCCTGGCCGGTCCGGACCGGCGGCCTCCCGCTGGTGGTCTACCGCAACAGCCTGTCGATCGCGCTGTTCATGATCTTCGGCGGCGCGTTCCTCGGCCACCTCTTCGGCGGCGTGGCCACCTACAACGAGGAGCAGGCGTTGCAGAGCGGCGCGGCCCCGATCAGCGCCTGGCAGTTCCTCGGCACCAGCGACTTCTGGTTCCAGTCCATGCAGAACTGGCAGAGCGAGTTCCTCGCCGTCGGCGTGCTGATCCTGCTCAGCATCGTGCTGCGCCAGCACGCCAGCCCGGAGTCGAAGCCGGTCACCGCCGCGCACGCCGAGACGGGCGCCTGACCCCGCGCTGGCCGGCGACCGGCAGCCCGGCGCTGGCCGGCGACCGGCAGCCGCCAGCCCGGGGCTAGACGGCGACCGGTAGCCGCTTGGCGAAGCAGACGCTGTACGGGTTGGCCACGTACTCGCCGTAGACCGGGATGGGCCGGTAGCCACAGGACCGGTAGAGGCCGATGGCGGCCGGCAGGTAGCTGCCGGTCTCCAGGCACACCCTGGTGTGCCCGTGCCGCAGGGCCAACTCCTCCAGCGCGGCCAGCAACTGCCGGGCCACCCCCCGACCCCGGTACGCGGGACGGACGTACATCCGCTTGAGCTCGCCGGTCTCGGCGTCGAGGGCCTGGATCCCGCCGCAGGCGATGGCCCGCCCGCGCTCGACCACCGCCAGGTAGCGGATGTCGTGGTGGGTGACCGTCGCCTGCCCGTCCAGGCCCCCGTCGGCCGCGCGCAGCTCCCGCTGCTGGGCGGTGACCAGGGCGGCGATCTCCGGATCGGTGGCCGGACGGGATTCGATCAGCATGCCCGGCACGCTAGGCCGGGCCCGTTTCGGCCAGGTTTCCGGCGGGCGACCCGCACCTGACCAGGTGCCGTAGGGGCGGGCCCGCCCTACTCCCAGTCCTCGTCGTCGTCGGCCGGGTCGAGGTCGAGGTCGGCGTCGGCCGGCGCGGCCGCCACCTCGTCGGCCGGGCGCTGCCGGCGCGCCTTGCGGGCGGCCAGCCGGTCCGCGGCCGAGACGCGGTTCGACTTCTCCTCGAGCCGGACGTCGGTGCCCCGGTTGCCGGGGACGAAGTCGACGCCCGCGTACAGGGTCGGCTGCCAGTCGAACTCCCGGTCGCCGATCCGGACCAGGTCACCGGCCTGCGCGCCGGCCTTGGCCAGCTTCTCCTCCACGCCGAGGCGGGCCAGCCGGTCGGCCAGGTAGCCCACCGCCTCGTCGTTGTCGAAGTTGGTCTGCTTGACCCAGCGCTCCGGCCGGCTGCCCCGGACGGTGAACGAGCCGTCCTGCTCCGCCTCGATGGTGAAGCCGGCGTCGTCGACCGCCCTCGGGCGGATCACGATCCGGGTCGGCTCGGCCGGCGGCGCGGCGCTGCGGCCCTGCTCGACCAGCTCGGCCATCGCGTACGTCAGCTCCTTGAGCCCTTCCCGGGTGGCCGTGGAGATCTCGAACACCCGGAAGCCGCGCGCCGCCAGGTCCGGCCGGACGATCTCGGCGAGGTCCCGGCCGTCCGGCACGTCGACCTTGTTGAGGGCGACCAGCCGGGGGCGGTCGGCCAGCCCGCCGTACTGGGACAGCTCGGACTCGATGGCGTCGATGTCCGCGAGCGGGTCCCGGCCCGGCTCCAGCGTCGCGGTGTCGACCACGTGCACCAGCACGGCGCAGCGCTCGACGTGGCGGAGGAACTCCAGGCCCAGCCCCTTGCCGGTGGCCGCGCCCGGGATCAGGCCCGGCACGTCGGCGGCCGTGAAGGTGTGGTTGTCCACCCGGACCACGCCGAGGTTCGGCACCAGGGTGGTGAACGGGTAGTCGGCGATCTTCGGCTTGGCGGCGGAGATCACCGAGATCAGCGAGGACTTACCGGCCGACGGGAAGCCGACCAGGCCGACGTCGGCGACGCTCTTCAGCTCCAGCACCACGTCGAGCTTGTCGCCGGGCTCGCCCAGCTCGGCGAAGCCGGGGGCCTTGCGCCGGGCGTTGGCCAGCGCCGCGTTGCCCCG
The DNA here is from genome assembly GCF_040655175.1 of Micromonospora sp. NPDC050495. NCBI lineage: Bacteria > Bacillati > Actinomycetota > Actinomycetes > Micromonosporales > Micromonosporaceae > Micromonospora > Micromonospora sp. NPDC050495. The sequence continues at coordinate 78,793 of NZ_JBFAJK010000021.1, forward strand.
GCCGCCCCGGCCGCCCCGGGCCGCCTCGAAGGTGGTGCCGGCGCCCACCAGGTCGGCCAGCACCTCGCCGTCGAGGCCCAGCACGACGGTGCCGTTGGGCACCTTGATCAGCAGGTCGTGACCGTTGGCCCCGTCCCGGTTCGACCCGGCGCCGCCCTTGCCGTTCTCGGCCTTGAGGTGCGGGCGGAAGTGGAAGTCGAGCAGCGTGGTCACCTGCGGGTCCACCACCAGCGACACGCTGCCGCCGTGCCCGCCGTTGCCGCCGTCGGGGCCGCCGAAGGGCTTGAACTTCTCCCGGTGGATGGAGACACAGCCGTGCCCGCCGTCGCCGGCCTGCATGTGCAGGACGACCCGGTCAACGAACGTCGTCACGACGCCAATCCTTCCAGCGGGGCACGTCCCCGCGTGAGAAAAGGCGAAGCGGGCCGGGACCCGAGGTCCCCGGCCCGCTTCGCCTTCGAACTACTGCTGCGGCACGATGCTGACGGTCTTGCGACCGCGCTTGGTGCCGAACTGGACCGAGCCGGCGGCCAGCGCGAAGAGCGTGTCATCGCCGCCGCGGCCGACCAGGTCACCGGGGTGGAACTTGGTGCCACGCTGACGGATGAGGATCTCACCCGCGCTGACGACCTGACCACCGAAGCGCTTCACGCCGAGTCGCTGGGCCGCGGAGTCACGGCCGTTACGCGAGCTGGACGCACCCTTTTTGTGAGCCATTGGAGGACGACCTACTTCCCGCTGGAGATGCCGGTCACCTTGACCTGGGTCAGCGGCTGGCGGTGACCCTGGCGCTTGTGGTAGCCGGTCTTGTTCTTGAACTTGTGGATCCGGATCTTCGGGCCCTTGGTGTGCGCGGCGATCTCGCCGGACACCGCGACCTGCGCAAGCTTCGCCGCGTCGGTCACCAGGTCGTCACCGTCGACGAGGAGCACCGCGGTGAGCTTCACCGCGTCGCCGGGGGCACCGGCGAGCTTCTCGACCTCGATCACGTCGCCCTCGGCGACCTTGTACTGCTTGCCGCCGGTCTTGACGATCGCGTACATCGGAGGCGGACTCCCTGTCGTTGAGGCTGCTAGCGTCTTTTTTCACCGTTGCCGGCCGGTCGTTCCCACGGCGTCTCGCCGGGAGCCGTGACACCGGCAGCGCGGGCACGCGGGAACTCGGCACACCAAAAGTGCGCCGCAGGCAAGCGTACGCCATACCCGCCCCGCCGCCCAAACCGGGCCGCCGATCAGGCCGGACAGAGCTCGTCGAGGCGCCCTTGGAGCCGGTCGAACTGCGTCTCGTCGATCGCCCGTACGTCCGTGCCGAGCCCGCCGACCTCGTCGGCCAACTCCGCCAGCAGGGTACGCAGCCGCGGGTCCTCGGCCCGCGCCGAGTGCTGCCGCAGGGCGTCCCGCCAGCCGGCCAGCGCCGCCTCCGCGTCCCGCCGGGCGGCCTGCTCGGTCTTCCGGTCCCCGGTGGCCCCGGCACCCAGCATCTGGGCCAGTTCCTGCACGTACGTCTGCACCGCCGCGGAACCGGCCTGCTTGGCGCCCGCGCAGACGCCCGCGTCGCCGGTGGCGGTCGGCGACGGTGCGACCGCCGTGGACGACGGGGCCGGTGAGGCGAAGCCCACCGCGAAGGGGTTGTCGTCGTCCCGGTCGGCGCAGCCCGCGCCGGCCAGCAGGACCCCGGTGAGCGCGGTGACCGCGAGCACCCGGCGCATGTCTCCTCCCGTCCGGGGCCGGCGTCCCGACCGGGGGTCGACGGGTACGGCAGGGCCCCTTCCTGCCGACTCTGTTGCCGGGGAAGGGGCCCTGTCAAACGTCGTGCTGGTCAGCGCCTCACGGCCGGGTACGCCGCCGGGCGCCACCGCGCCGGGACCGGCGCCGCGCGGTGCCCGTCTCGCCGCTCTCCTCCTCGGCCGCACCGTCGCTGATCGCGTCCGGGTCGTCCGCACCGGCCAGCCGGGCCGAGTCGCCCTCCTGCGCGTCGGCGACCGCCGGCGCGGCCGGCGTCTCGGTCTCGAACCGGGACAGGTCGTAGCCCTGGGTGTCGTAGTAGTCGTCGTCGGCCACCTCGGCGACGGCCCTCACCGGTTCCACCGGCGGCTCGGGCGTGGCCGGCTGCTCCGGGGCGGCCGGCTGCTCCGGCGCGGCCTCGGCGGCGGGCTTCTCGGCGGCGGCCTTGCGGCCCCGGCGCCGGCCCTTCTCCTCGGTGGCCGGCGCGGTGACGGCCGAGGCGACCGCCTTGACCCGCTCCCCTGCCCCGCCGGCGCGCGGCTTCTCCGGCACCGGCTCGGTGTGGATGATCACGCCGCGGCCCTTGCAGCACTCACAGGTCTCGCTGAACGCCTCCAACAGGCCCGCGCCGATCCGCTTGCGGGTCATCTGCACCAGGCCCAGCGAGGTGATCTCGGTGACCTGGTGCTTGGTCCGGTCCCGGCCCAGGCACTCGGTGAGCCGGCGCAGCACCAGCTCCCGGTTCGACTCCAGCACCATGTCGATGAAGTCGATCACCACGATGCCGCCCAGGTCGCGCAGCCGCAACTGGCGCACGATCTCCTCGGCCGCCTCCAGGTTGTTGCGGGTGACCGTCTCCTCCAGGTTGCCCCCGGAGCCGGTGTACTTGCCGGTGTTGACGTCGATCACCGTCATGGCCTCGGTCCGGTCGATCACCAGCGACCCGCCCGAGGGGAGGAAGACCTTCCGGTCCAGCCCCTTGAGGATCTGCTCGTCGATCCGGTACTCGGCGAAGACGTCGCTGGTGCCGGCGTGCCGGCGCAGCCGGGCCACCAGGTCGGGCGAGACGTGCGACAGGTACGACTCGACCAGGTCGTACGCCGGCTCACCCTCGATGACCAGCTCGCGGAAGTCCTCGTTGAACAGGTCCCGGACCACCCGGATGACCAGGTCCGGCTCCTCGTAGAGCAGCACCGGGGCGCCACCGGAGGCGGCCTTGGCCTGGATGTCCTCCCACTGCGCCTGGAGCCGCTTGACGTCCCGGGCCAGCTCGTCCTCGCTGGCCCCCTCGGCCGCGGTCCGGACGATCACCCCGGCGCCGTCCGGCACCAGCTTCTTGAGGATGTCCCGCAGCCGCTTGCGCTCGGTGTCCGGCAGCTTGCGGCTGATCCCGGAGGCGTTGCCGTTCGGCACGTACACCAGGTGCCGGCCGGAGAGCGCGATGTGGCTGGTGAGCCGGGCGCCCTTGTGCCCGATCGGGTCCTTGGTGACCTGCACCAGCACCGAGTCGCCGGACCTGAGCGCCTGCTCGATCGAGCGGGCCCGGCCCTCCAGGCCGCTGGTGTCCCAGTTGACCTCGCCGGCGTAGAGCACGGCGTTGCGGCCCCGCCCGACGTCGACGAAGGCCGCCTCCATGCTCGGCAGGACGTTCTGCACCTTGCCGAGGTAGACGTTGCCGGCCATGGTCCCCGAGGAGTTGCGGGTGACGTAGTGCTCGACCAGCACGCCGTCCTCGAGGACCGCGATCTGCGTACGGTCGCCGCGCTGGCGGACCGCCATCACCCGGTCGACCGCCTCCCGGCGGGCCAGGAACTCCGACTCGCTCAGGATCGGCGGCCGGGTACGCCGCTGCTCGCGGCCGTCCCGGCGGCGCTGCCGCTTGGCCTCCAGCCGGGTCGAGCCGGAGACGCCCTGCACCTCGTCGACGGCCTTGCGCGGTTCCCTGATCTTGACGACCGTGGGCACCCCGTCCTCGGCCGCGGTCTCCACGTCACCGGCGCCCCGGCGGCGGCGCCGGCGCCGGCGGCGGGTCAGCCCGTCGCCCTCCGACTCCTCCTCGGCCTCCTCGGCCTCCTCCTCGGGCTCGCCGGCCTCGGCCTGGGCGGCCTCCTCGTCGGCCTCCTCGTCGGCATCGTCCGCGCCACCCTTGCCCCGGCCCCGACCCCGGCGGCCGCGACGACGGCGGCGACGGGCAGCGGCCGTCTCCTCGTCCTCGTCCTCGTCCTCGTCCGCTTCGGCGATCTCCTCGGCCTCGACGGCCGGCTCCTCCTCGACCTCGACCTCGACGTCGACCGGCTCGACCTCGCGGCGGGCCCGGCGGCGGCGCCGACCGGTCTCCGCCGGCTCCTCGGCCGGCTCCTCGGTGGCGGCCGGGTAGGTGACCCGGACGGTCGGCACCTCGTCGGGCTGCGGCGCCATGAACAGGACGGTCGGCGCGGAGAGCGCGGCCCGGCGGCGTCGGGTGGTGGGGGCCGGCTCCTCGGCCGGCCGCTCCTCCTTGCCCGGCACGGCGGCGCCCGGCGAGACCTCGCCGGTGCGGTCCTGCAGGCCACCGGCCCGGGCCAGGGTGGCCTCGTCGGCCGGCGGCAGCTCGGCCACGCCGGCCGGTGCCGCCTCGTCCTCGGCGTCCTCGCCCACCGCGTCCTCGTCCTCGGCCGCCTCGTCGGCGGTCTCCGCCGGCGGCCCCGCCGGCACGGTCTCCCGGGCGGGCGGTGTGCGCCCGGCATCCTCGGTGTCGGCCGGCGCCTCGGCGAGCGCCGGCGGCTCGACGGCCGCCGCCTCGGCGGCGGGCTCGGCGGGCGGGGTGGCCTTGCGCCGGCGGGTACGGGTCACCTTGACCGGCGGGACGACCTCGTCGGCGGCCGGCGCCACGGCGTCGGCGGCCACCGGCTCGGCGACCGCCTTCGCGGGGGTCGCCTTGCGGCGCCGGCGAGTGCTCTTCGCCGCGCCGTCGAGTTCGCCGGAGACCGGCGCGAAGACCTCGGCCTGCGGCGCCTCGCCGCTGCCGGCGCCGAGGCCGGTGGACGCCTCGACGGGTGCGTCGATCTGCTCCGGCTGATTCAGCGGGGCGGTCTTGCGGCGGCTGGTCCGCTTCCGGACCGGCTTCGCCTCGGGCGTGGCGTCGGTGCTGGCGGCGGAAGCCTCGGCCGGTTCCGCACCGGTCCGTTCGCCGCCCTCGGGCTCGTTCTCGAGCATGGACGTTCTCCAGTTCTGGCTGCCCCGGGCGCGGGTGAGCGCTGCCACGCAGGGTCGCCGCAAAAGGTGTTTCCGCCGGGCGCGCAGGCGCGCGACCGCCGAAGTCTGCCTGCCAGAACGCTGACCGTCGGTCAGTGTTCTCCGATGGCTGTCCCGTCGCGATCCGCATCCAACGGATCGACGATCTCGCCCTGCGCGGTCAACGTGCCCTGCGCCAGCCGGATCACCCGTGGGGCGACCGGCGGCTCCAGGGCGGCCACCACGCGGAGGCCGGAAAGGACGTCATCGGGTCGTACGGAGGGGGTGACCTGCCGCACGACCAGTTCGAGTATCGCACACGGTACGGCCGCCGCCCCGGAAGGCGTCTCCGAAGGGGGCACCACATCGATGGCGATGACGGCGGCACGGGCGTCGAACGTGCGCCGGCCCTGCTTGGTCATCCGCTCGACCTGGATCTCCCCGGCGGCGTGGAACGCGGCCACCGCCTGCTCGGCGAGCGCCGGGTCGACCTCGGGCAGCTCGATCCGCCACCGGGACGCCTCGATCCGGTCGGCGAGGCTGCCGCCGCTCGCCTCCACCGCGTCGAGCACGTCCAGGCCGGGTGAGAGCGCGGCGTCCAGCGCCTGCCGCAGCCCCTCCGGGTCGACCGGCTCGCGCAGGCCGATCTCCAGGTACTCGGCCTCGCTGGCGACGCCGGTCGGCGCCGCCGAGGCGTACGAGATCTTGGGGTGCGGGGTGAAGCCCTGGGAGAAGGCGATCGGCACGCCGGCCCGGCGCAGCGCACGCTCAAAGGCCCGGGCGAAGTCCCGGTGCGAGGTGAACCGCAGCGGTCCACGCTTGGCGTACCGGATCCGGACCCGCTGGACGACCGGCGCCTGGCCGCCCTCGGGTTGAGGCTTTCTGGCGATCGTGAGCTCCTCGGGTGCTGCCTGCCTGTCCGCCCCATCCTGGCGCAGCGCCCCGGACGGCACGCAGCCGGGGCAGGCGCGGCGCCCCGGACGGCACGCCGCCGGAGCGGGTGCGGCGCTGTGGGTGGCCTGCGGCGGGCGGGCGCGGCGGCCCGGCAGGCCGGCCGGAACGGCCCAACCGGTCGCTGTAGGCCGCCGCACCGGACGCCGACGGCCGGCCGGGTGACGCGCAGGTCACCCGGCCGGCCGCGGCGGTCAGGACTGGTTTCCGCCCGGTGGCGGTGTGGGCGGCCCGCTCGGCGGTGGTGGGTAGCCGGCGGGCGGGGCGTACCCGCCCGGCGGGTAGCCCTGGCCGGGAGCCGGACCGCCCGGCGGATAGACCTGGCCGGGAGCCGGACCGCCCGGCGGGTAGCCCGGAGCCTGGCCGCCCGGCGGGTAGCCCGGAGCCTGGCCGCCCGGCGGGTAGCCCGGAGCCTGGCCGCCCGGCGGGTAGCCCGGGGCGGGAACCTGGCCGCCGGGCGGGTAGCCCGGGCCGCCCGGCGGGACGTGACCGGCCGGCGGGCCGTAGCCGGGCGGGCCGTAGCCGGTCGGGACCGGCGGTAGTTCTTCGGCGGCCATCCGGTCGAGCACCTCGTCCGGCAGATCGGCCGCCCGGGCCGCCTCCCGCCGGTAGCGGCGACGGTTCCAGATCAGGAAGATCGTCAGGCCGACCAGGATGACCAGCACCACGACGATGCCGATGCCGATGATCATGACCTGCTGATCGGTGGGGCCGCCCCGGTCGCCGTACTGGGTGACGTCGAAGTTGTCGTCCTCGCCCGCCTGCGGCGCCGCCGGACTGGCCGACTGCTCACCGAGGAGCGGGTTGGCGGAGACCGCCGGCACCTTCGCGGTGAGCGCGGCTATCGGGTCGATCCGGCCGAAGCCGTACTGCGGGTCCCGACCGGGTGGGCCGGCGTCCCGGGCCGTCCGGATCAGCCGGTTGATCACGTTCGGCGCGTCGAGGTCCGGGTACTTCGACCGGATCAGGGCCGCGATCCCGGAGACGATCGCGCTGGCGTCGGAGGTGCCGTCACCCCAGCCGTAGCCGTGCTCCGGGCCGATGTTGTAGATGCCGTCGCCGGGGGCGGCGATCACCGCCTCCGGGCCCTGCACCGAGCCGGACCAGAACCGGCCGCCCTTGGTGGTGCCGGTCACCGCGATCACGCCGGGGATGTTGGCCGGGGCGTTCACCTCGGTGTCGCCCAGGTCGGTGTTGCCGGCCGAGGACACCACCACGGCGTCCCGGTCCAGGGCGTACTTGATCGCCTGGACCTCGGCCTCCGAGGCGGCGCCGTCGCTGCCGAAGGAGAGGTTGATCACCTTGGCGCCCCGGTCGGCGGCCAGCCGGATGCCGTCGGCCGCCGCCGTACTGGTGATGCCGCCCCGCCGCTTGGTGGTGATCCCGATCGGCATGATCTTCGCGGCCGGGGCGATGCCCGTCACGCCGTCCCGGGCGGCGTTGGTGGCGGCGATGATGCCGGCCATGTGGGTGCCGTGACCCTCCGGGTCGGTCCGGGCGTCGCCGCTGCGGCCGTCGGTCCGGCGCCCCGGCACGACCTGACCGGCGATGTCCGGGTGGCTGCCGTCGACGCCGGTGTCCACCACCGCCACCAGCACGCCACGACCGGTGGCCAGCCGGTGCACCTGGTCGATGCGAAGCTCGTCCAGATACCACTGCTCGGCCCGCCGGGGCGCGGCGGCCGCCGGTTGGGCGGCCCCCAGCACCAGCAGGCCGGTCACCAGGGCCGCCACGACCGGCCGGAGGCCGCCGACGTTGAACCTCATCCGTCCGTCCTCATCGCAGGATGCCCGGGGACGCCGCGTCACCGCTGCCCCACGGATCGTCGTCCTCAGTCAACCACGACGAGTGCTCGCTGCCACCGCCGCCGTGCCCGGCGCCGCCGTGGCCGCCCATCATGCCGCCGCCCATCATCCCGGCGCCGCCGCGCAGCGCGCCCGCGCCGCCGGCGCCGGCACCGGCCCCGGCCGCGTTGCGCAACGCGCTGGCCGCGCTGGTCATCGGCGGCACCTTGCCGTTGCCGCCACCGACCATGCCGGGGATGCCGCCGACCCCGATGCCACCGGCCGCGCCGCCGCCGATCCCGCCGGCCGAGCCGACCCCGCCGCCGACGCCACCGCCGAGGCCGCCCGCGCCGCCGAGGCCGGCCGATCCGAGGCCACCACCCAGACCGGTACCGGTGCCGTACCCGGTGCCGACCGTCGGTGCGGCCGCACCGGCCAGGCCGGTGCCGTACTCATGGCCGCCGGTGCCCGGAGCCCCGGTCGACGGCGAGCCGATGGACCCCACGCCACCGGAGTGGCCGCCACCGGTGGACGGCGACCCGATGGATCCGACCCCACCGCCGCCGCCGAACGAACCGCCGCCACCGCCACCGCCGATGCTGCCGACGGAGGGACCGCCGCCGCCGAAGCCGCCGCCACCACCTCCGCCGCCGCCACCGCCCGGAATGTTCACGGAGGGCGGGGTCTGCTTGTCCGGCGTGTAACCGTCGGCCACGTCACCGCCGTCCGGCCTCGGCACGACCAGCCGGGGCCGTTCGGTCTCCACCGCGGTGGGCAGCGGCGACATCGCGCCGGTCGCCGCCTTCTGGTTGTCGTTGTACCAGTTGTCCAGGTGCGACTTGGTGTCCCACCAGCCGCCACGCTTGTGGTCCTCGGCGTTGCCGTCGATCTTCATGGTCGCCTCGAGGTCGTCGGCCTTGTCGCGGAACGCGCCGTCGGCGTACGAGGCTGGGTTGCTCTGGTAGTCCTTGCGCAACGCGGCGAGGAAGCCCGACGAGCTCTCGCCGTCCCGGGCGTCGTCGAGCTCGGTGCCGTTGGGCAGGCTCCACTCGTTCCACCCGAAGTTGTCCATCAGCGGGATGGGGATGCTGGCGACCGACTTGCGGATGTCGCCCTCGATCCGGGACAGCGCCCCGCTGACGTTGGCGGCGTGGGTGATCAGTTGCTCGATGTCCTTGCCGATCTCCGCCAGGTGGTCGCGGTACGCGTCGCCGCCGCTGCCCTTCCAGCCGGCCAGCAGGGTGGGCAGGCCACCGGTGTGCGGGCGCTCCTGGCTGGACGCGATCGGACCGACGAAGGAGCGGCCGACCAGCGCGTCCCGCAGGTAGCCCAGCCCGGTGGAGAGGCTGTTCCAGCCCACACTGACCGAGCCGACCGTCTCCGGGTCGGCCGAGAGCGTCACCTCGCGGACGCACTGCTCCCAGGTTCCTGCCATGACCGTCTCCCCCTCAGGCCGTGTACGGGTAGGTGGGCTGGTCGCCCGTGCTCGGCGGCGGCGCTGCCGACTCCAGCAGGCGCTCGATCTGCTTGCCGTTGGCGGCGTTGCGCGCCTCGACGTCGCGGAACGCCTTGGCGATGTCCTCGGTGCCCTGCTTGAGCCCGGCGAGCTTGTTGGAGATCCCCTTGAGGTGGGCCTCCATGTTGGCCGTCGACCGGGTCAGCGCCTGCCACTGCATCCGCGCGTCCTCGTACGCGCCGAACGGGGTGCCGTTCGGGACGGTCTGGGCGTTGTTGCTGTCGCCCTTCATCCGCTCCTTGATGCGTTCCATCTCATAGCTGATCGTGTCGTCGACGTACTGCTTCAGGCGCTCGACGTACGCCGCCGCCGCGTCCAGGTCCTCGACGCTGACGTGCAGATCGCCGGTGTCCGGCGGCTTGATGTCACCCATGGCTGCTGCCTCCCCGCTGCCGACCACGGTCGGTCCAATACGGACGCAGCGTATCGAGTGACGGCCAGTCGAGGCACCCCCACCCCGCGTTACGGGACATCGACCCGGTCAAGCGTCCCGAAATGCACCGGAGCGCGGGACCCCGAGGGGTTCCCGCGCTCCGCTGCGCGTCGGCCGCGTTACCGCGCGGCGCCGCTGGGCAGCTTCAGGCCGTTGACCGGGGTCAGCGGCAGCAGCTTCCGGCCGGTGGGGCCGATCTGGATCTCGGTGTCCATGGACGGGCAGACGCCGCAGTCGAAGCACGGCGTCCACCGGCAGTCGTCCTGCTCGTACCCGGAGCGGGAGTCCTGCCAGTCCTGCCAGAGCCAGTCCTTGTCCAGGCCGGAGTCGAGGTGGTCCCAGGGCAGGACCTCCAGCTCCTCGCGCTCCCGGGTGGTGTACCAGTCCAGGTCGACGCCGTACGCCGGCAGCACCTCGGCGGCGGCGTCCACCCAGCGCTGGTAGGAGAAGTGCTCGCTCCAGCCGTCGAACCGGCCGCCGTTCTCCCAGACCTTGCGGATCACCGCGCCGACCCGGCGGTCACCCCGGGACAGCAGGCCCTCGATGAGCGACGGCTCGCCGTCGTGGTAGCGGAAGCCGATCGCCCGGCCCAGCGAGCGGTCACTGTTGATGGCCTGCTTGAGCAGCCGCAGCCGGCCGTCGATGACCTCCGGCCGCTCCATCGCGGCCCACTGGAACGGGGTGTGCGGCTTCGGCACGAACCCGCCGATGGAGACCGTGCAGCGGATGTCCTTCGACCCGGTCGCCGCCCGGCCGGCCCGGATCACCTCGTGCGCCATGTCGGCGATCTCGAGGACGTCCTCGTCGGTCTCGGTGGGCAGGCCGCACATGAAGTAGAGCTTCACCTGCCGCCAGCCGTTGGTGTACGCGGTGACCACGGTGCGGATGAGGTCTTCCTTCGACACCATCTTGTTGATCACCTGGCGGATCCGCTCCGACCCGCCCTCGGGGGCGAAGGTCAGACCGGTCCGCCGGCCGTTGCGGGACAGCTCCTGGGCCAGGTCGATGTTGAAGGCGTCCACCCGGGTCGACGGCAGCGACAGCGAGACGTTGGTGCCCGCGTACTGCTCGGCCAGGCCGGAGCACATGTCGCCGATCTCGGAGTGGTCGGCCGACGAGAGCGAGAGCAGGCCCACCTCGTGGAAGCCGGAGAACTCCAGACCCTGCTGCACCATCTGGCCGACCGTGGTGATCGAGCGTTCCCGCACCGGGCGGGTGATCATGCCGGCCTGGCAGAACCGGCAGCCCCGGGTGCAACCCCGGAAGATTTCCACCGCGTACCGCTCGTGGACCGTCTCGGCCAGCGGCACCAGCGGCTTCTTCGGGTACGGCCAGGCGTCCAGGTCCATCGTCGTGCGCTTGTGCACCCGGAACGGCACGTCCGGGCGGTTCGGCACGACCCGCTGGATCCGCCCGTCCGGCAGGTAGTCCACGTCGTAGAAGCGCGGCACGTAGACGCTCTCGGTGCGGGCCAGCCGCAGCAGCAGCTCGTCGCGCCCGCCGGGGCAGCCCTCGGCCTTCCAGTCCCGGACGATCGCGGTTATCTCCAGCACCGCCTCCTCGCCGTCGCCGAGCACCGCGGCGTCGACGAAGTCGGCGATCGGCTCCGGGTTGAACGCGGCGTGCCCGCCGGCCACGATCACCGGGTCGGCGTCGGTGCGGTCGGCGGCGAGCAGCGGGACGCCGGCCAGGTCGATCGCGGTGAGCAGGTTGGTGTAGCCCAGCTCGGTGGAGAAGGAGACGCCGAACACGTCGAAGTCGCGCACCGACCGGTGCGCGTCGACGGTGAACTGCGGCACGCCGTGGGCGCGCATCAGCTTCTCCAGGTCCGGCCAGACCGCGTAGGTCCGTTCGGCGAGCACGTCGGGCAGCTCGTTGAGCACCTCGTAGAGGATCTGCACGCCCTGGTTGGGCAGGCCCACCTCGTACGCGTCGGGGTACATCAGCGCCCACCGGACGGTCGCCGTGTTCCAGTCCTTGACCACCGCGCCCAGCTCACCGCCGACGTACTGGATGGGCTTGGTCACCTGGGGCAGCAGCGGCTCCAGCCGGGGCCAGACCGACGACCCCAGGTCGCCGCGCGGCGTCGGGGCCGCGAAGCCGGAGCCGTCGCCAGAATTGGCCGCGACCGGGCGCGGCGTCGTGGACGGGGCACTCATGATGCCCAAGGGTACGCGGTGCTCCCCCGGTCACCACGGCGCACCGCAGGACCCGGGGCGGCCGAGGCGGCGGATTCGGCGGCGGTGGCGCGGCGGTACTAACCTCGCAGCGGGCGCGAGAGGAGACAGCCGCGATGTCGCAGCCGCAGCCGGGGGCGGACCGGCCGGCCGACGGGGGCAGCCCGGCCACGAGCCGGGAGCCGGGCACCGACGAGCCGGCCCGCTCCCCCGTACCGCCGGCGCCGGCCGACCAGGGCGGCGCGGACGCCCCGGACCACCTCGCGCCGGGCCCGGCCGACCCGCCGCCCACGGCCGGTGTCGGCCCGGTCGGCACCCCACCGGCGACCCCGGCCGGTCACGACGGTGACCAGCAGCCGGACGCACCCGGCCCCACCGACCGACCCGAGCCGACCGACGCACCCGACCCGGGTGACGCGGAACCCCGGGCCGCCGCGCCCGAGCCGACCGACGCACCGGACCCGGGTGACGCGGAGCCCCGGACCGCCGCGCCCGAGCCGACCGACGCACCCGACCGGACGGACCCGAGCGGTCCCGCCGACGCACCCGCGCCCGGCCTGGGTGACCTGGATCCCCGGACCGCCGCACCGGAGCCGGCGGCGGCGGCCGGGCGACCCGACCCGACCCGGGTCGCCGGTCAGCCCGACCCCACCCGGGTGGAGACCGCCGCCGAACCGGCCGCGCCCCGCTGGAGCGGCTCCGCGCCGGTCCCGCCCCCGCCGCCGCGCCGGCGTGCCTGGGGCGAGTCCGCCGAACCCACCCCCCTGCCGCCCCCGGCGCCGGAGCACCAGGTCCCGGTCGACCCGTGGGAGGGCGTGGACACCACCGGCTGGGACCTGCACTCGGTCGACTTCCCGGCCCTGCCGCCGACGCTGCACTACCCGCCGCCCCCGCACACGCTGCCGTACCCGGCGCCGGTCGGCCCGCCGCCGCCGATGGCGCTCCCGCCGGTGGCGCACCCGCCGGTGGCGCACCCGCCGGTCGTCGCCCGCCCGGCCGCGCCGCCGGTGCCGGTCTCCCCGCCCCGGCCGGCGCCGCCCGTGCCGGCGCCGAAGCAGCGCCGCCGCGGGAACCCGCCCCCGCCGGTGGCCCCGCCGCCCGACTGGCGGCCACCCAAGGGGTACGTGCCGGTGCCGGTCCGTCGCAGGCGGCGCTGGCCGTGGGTGCTGCTGCTCACCGTGGCCTGCTGCTGCGGCGTGCCGCTCTGGTGGGCCCAGCCGATGTCCGAGCAGTACCCCGCCAGCGCCACGCTGCCCGACCGGATGACCGGATTGCGGCTGCGCGAGGACCAGCGCAGCGTGGCCACCGCCCGGAAACTCAAGACCGAGGTACGCCAGGCGCACCTGTTCGCCGAGGACACCTTCGCCGGCATCTACAGCACGAACGACGGCAAGCGGGTGATCCTCTTCGGCGGCACCGGGTTCCGGCTGACCCCGGAGTCGGACGCGGACGCCGAGATCGCCCGGCTCCGCGAGCGGTACGCGCTGGACGCCGCCGAGCCGGTCGACACCGGGGTCCGGGGCCGGTACGAACGCTGCGCGGTGGGCCGCGACGACGGCGAGGCGGTGGTGGTGTGCACCTCCGTCGACCACGGCAGCCTGGCCACCGGCGTCTTCACCCGGCTCTCCGTCGACGACAGCGCCCGCCTGCTGGACACCCTGCGCCAGCAGGTGGTGACCCCGCAGCAGTCCTGACCGGCACCGGCCGGCCGGCACCCGCCGAGGGCGGGCCGCCGGTCAGGCGGTGGGGTCGGCGGTGGGCTCGGCGCGCCGGGGCGCGTAGCGCGGGACGTACTCCTGGCCGGTGAGCTTCTGGATCTCGGCCATCAGCTCGTCGGTCATCTGGCGCAGCGACGTCCGGTCGTCGGACCGGCCGGTGAAGTCCAGCGGCTTGCCGAACTTGATGGTGATCTTGGCTCTGCCCGGCCGGGGGATGCGCGTCCCGATGGGCTGGGCCTTGTCGGTGCCGATCACGCCGACCGGGATGACCGGCACGCCGGCGGCCAGCGCGAGCCGGGCCGTGCCGGTCCGCCCCCGGTAGAGCCGCCCGTCCGGCGAGCGGGTCCCCTCCGGGTAGACGGCGACCAGGTCACCGGCCTTGAGCACCGGGATGGCGGCGTCGAACGCGGACAGCGCGGCCCGACCGCCGGCCCGCTCGACCGGGATGGCGCCCAGCCCGGTGAGCACGAACTTGGAGAAGATCCCCTTCACGCCGGTGCCGTTGAAGTACTCCGACTTGGCCCAGAAGGCCAGGTGCCGGGGCACCACCGTGCCGAGCAGCAACTCGTCGGCGACGGAGAGGTGGTTGCCCGCGAAGATCGCGCCGCCGGTCGGCGGGATGTGCTCCAAACCCTCCACGTGGGGGCGGAAGGCCAGCCGCACCGTGGGCGCCACGGTGAGCTTGCCGATGGTGTAGAGCAGGGGCACGGGTCCTCCGGCGTTCGAACGTGAAGCAGGCGCTGTCACGGTAGCGGACGCCACCACCTGCGACCGATGGGGTGGCCGGCAGGTCCACCCGCCGGGGCGGGTGCCGGTCGGGGGCCCCTCCTGCGCCGGATCCGGCTGGACGGGCCCCCGCCGCGCACCTCAGACCCGCCGGACCGCGACCGTCACCCGCTCGCCCTCGCCGACCTCGCCGGGGAAGCCCTCGACGCCCTCGACGAAGTCGATCGTGTCGGCCAGCACCTCCCGGGCCACGAAGTCGGTGTACGCGGCCACCGCGGCGCGCACCTCCGCCGACGCCGAGACCGCCACCGCGATCCGGTCCGAGACGTCCAGGTCGGCGTCCCGGCGGGCCTGCTGCACCACCCGGACCACATCCCGGGCCAGCCCTTCGGCGGCCAACTCCGGGGTGACCTCGGTGTCCAGCACCACCACGCCCTCGCCGCCGGGCAGCGGCGCGGAGTGCTCGGCGTCGGCGGCGACCAGGCGCAGCTCGTACTCGCCCTCGGTCAGGGTGACCCCGGCGGCGACCGGGGCGCCGTCGACCAGCTCCCACTCCCCCGCCTTGACCGCCTTGATCACCTGCTGGACCGCCTTGCCGACCCGCGGCCCGAGCGCCCGGGGCACCACGGTCAGCACCTGCTGGCAGTACGCGGACACCTCGTCGGAGACGACGACCTCCTTGACGTTGACCTCGTCGGCGACCAGGTCGGCGAAGGGCCGCAGCTGGGCCGCGACCGGGGCGGCCACGGTCAGCTTCGACAGCGGCAGCCGCACCCGCAGGCCCTTGGCCTTGCGCAGCGACAGCGCCGCCGAGGCGACCGCCCGCACGTTGTCCATGGCGGCGACCAGCTCGTGGTCGGCCGGGAACTCCTCCGCCGACGGCCAGTCGGTCAGGTGCACCGACCGCTCACCGGTCAGGCCGCGCCAGATCTCCTCCGCGGTCAGCGGCGCCAGCGGCGCCACCACCCGGCAGAGCGTCTCCAGCACCGTCCAGAGCGTGTCGAACGCGTCCGCGTCGCCGGCCCAGAAGCGGTCCCGGGACCGGCGCACGTACCAGTTGGTCAGCGCGTCCAGGTAGGACCGGACGCTGGCGCACGCGCCGGAGATGTCGTACCCGTCGAGCTGCGCGCCGACGGTCGCCACCAGCTCGTTCGTCTTCGCCAGCACGTACCGGTCGAGCAGGTGGGTGGAGTCGGTGCGCCGCCGCGCCTGGTACCCGTCGGCGTTGGCGTAGAGCGAGAAGAAGTACCAGACGTTCCAGAGCGGCAGCAGCACCTGACGCACCGCGTCCCGGATCAGCGTCTCGGTCACCGCCATGTCGCCGCCGCGCAGCACCGGCGAGGACATCAGCATCCAGCGCATCGCGTCCGACCCGTACGAGTCGAAGACGTGGTAGACGTCCGGGTAGTTGCGCAGGCTCTTGGACATCTTGCGCCCGTCCGAGCCGAGCAGGATGCCGTGGCTGAGGCAGTTGCGGAACGCCGGCCGGTCGAACAGCGCGGTGGCCAGCACGTGCATGGTGTAGAACCAGCCGCGGGTCTGTCCGATGTACTCGACGATGAAGTCGCCCGGGTAGTGGTGCTCGAACCACTCCCGGTTCTCGAACGGGTAGTGCACCTGGGCGAACGGCATCGAGCCGGACTCGAACCAGCAGTCCAGCACCTCCGGCACCCGGCGCATCATCGACCTGCCGGTCGGGTCGTCCGGGTTGGCCCGGACCAGCTCGTCCACCGCCGGCCGGTGCAGGTCGGTCAGGCGTACCCCGAAGTCCCGCTCGATGTCGGCCAGCGAGCCGTACACGTCCACCCGCGGGTAGTTCGGGTCGTCGGACTTCCACACCGGGATCGGCGAGCCCCAGAACCGGTTCCGGCTGATCGACCAGTCCCGGGCGTTGGCCAGCCACTTGCCGAACGAGCCGTCCTTGATGTGCCCCGGCGTCCAGTTGATCTGCTGGTTCAGCTCGACCATCCGGTCCTTGAACCGGGTGACCGCGACGAACCAGGAGGAGACCGCCTTGTAGACCAGCGGGGTGTCGCAGCGCCAGCAGTGCGGGTACGAGTGGGTGTAGGTGTCCTGCTTGAGCACCACCCCCCGCTCCTTCAGCTCCCGGATCACCGGCTTGTTCACGTCGAAGACCTGCTCGCCCTGGTAGGGCGGGACCAGCGCGGTGAACCGGGTGTGGTCGTCCACCGTGACGATGGTCGGGATGCCGGCCGCGTTGCAGGTGTTCTGGTCGTCCTCGCCGAAGGCCGGGGCCAGGTGCACGATCCCGGTGCCGTCCTCGGTGGTGACGAAGTCCGCGCCGAGCACCTGGTAGGCGTTCTCGCCGGCCCGCTCGACCAGGAAGTCGTAGAGCGGGCGGTAGCGGCGCCCGACCAGGTCCCGGCCGGACACGGTGCCGACCTGCTCGTACCCCTCC
Organism: Micromonospora sp. NPDC050495; assembly: GCF_040655175.1. Taxonomy (NCBI): domain Bacteria; kingdom Bacillati; phylum Actinomycetota; class Actinomycetes; order Micromonosporales; family Micromonosporaceae; genus Micromonospora; species Micromonospora sp. NPDC050495. Next base: position 95,454 of record NZ_JBFAJK010000021.1, read on the forward strand.
AGCTCCTTGGCGTACGCGCCGAGCCGGGCGGCGCCGACCACGAAGCGGTCACCACTGCCTTCGCTGTCCGGGGAACCCCGGTGCTCCAGCACCGCGTACTCGATGTCCGGGCCGACGGCGAGCGCCAGGTTGGACGGCAGGGTCCACGGCGTGGTGGTCCAGACGCCGAGCCGGACCGGGCCGCGCACGAGTTCCGGCGCGGACTCGTCCGGGGTCAGCCCGAACCAGACCGTCAGGGTCGGGTCGTGCCGGTCCTTGTAGACGTCGTCCATCCGGGTCTCGGTGTTCGACAGCGGCGTCTCGCACCGCCAGCAGTACGCCAGCACCCGGAAGCCCTCGTAGACCAGGCCCTTGTCGTGCAGGGTCCTGAAGGCCCACATGACGCTTTCCATGTAGTCCAGGTCGAGGGTCTTGTAGTCGTTGGTGAAGTCGACCCAGCGGGCCTGCCGGTTGACGTACCGCTCCCAGTCCTGGGTGAACTCCAGCACCGAGGTGCGGCAGGCGTCGTTGAACCGGGCCACGCCCAGGTCGAGGATCTCCGCCTTGGAGGTGATGCCGAGCTGCTTCTCGGCCACCACCTCGGCGGGCAGCCCGTGGCAGTCCCAGCCGAACCGGCGCTCGACGTGCTTGCCGCGCATGGTCTGGTAGCGCGGCACCACGTCCTTCACGTACCCGGTGAAGAGGTGGCCGTAGTGCGGCAGGCCGTTGGCGAACGGCGGGCCGTCGTAGAAGACGTACTCGTTCTTACCGTCGTCGCCGGTCGGCCTGGCCTCGACGCTGGCCTCGAAGGTCTTGTCGGCCGTCCAGTGCTCCAGGACCCGGCGCTCGACCGCGGGCAGGTCCGGGCTCGCCGGGACGCCGGCGGCGGTCGGGTCGTGCAACGGATAGGCCATCGGGGTCGCTCTCTCCTCAGCAGCTCACGGTCCGTGGGTCTGCGAGGACGAGCCTGATCCGGTACGCCGTGACCGGCGCCCCGGGCCGGGCCCGCGGTACCACCCCGCTTGGCGGCCGAGGTGCGACCGCCCGCTCGTTGGCCGGCTGTGACGGGCCGGTCCCGTCCGGTTCTACTGGGCCGGTCACCCGGCTGTTCTTCCGGAGGCTCGCCGGTGATGGCCGGGTCGTCGCCTGTGTGCCGTCCAGCGTACTCGACCGCCCGGCTAGGCTGCCGGCGTGATCCGGATCGAGCTGGACGAGCCCACCCTGGCCCGCACCCGGATCGCCACCAGCCCGCTCTGGGAGGCCAAGTGCAGCCTCTACCTCCTGCAGCGCTACCGGGACGACGCGCCCTGGCCGTATACCGGCTGGGCCCGGCACGCCCGGCGGGTGCTCGCCGAGCGGCCCGCGACCGCGCCCGCGCTGCTCTACACCCGGACCGGGCCGTGGTATCCGGACTTCCTCGGCCCGGTGCCGCCGGGCGCCAGCCCGACCATCGAGGAGGAGCTGGCCGCGCTGCGGGCCACCCCGGCCGAGGTGATCGCCGAGCAGATCCCCCGCTACCACGACCCCGGTGACCTGCCGGACTGGCTGCGCCCGTTCGTCACCGACCGGCAGGGCGCGCTGGACCGGCTGGCCGACGGCATCCAGGCGTACTGGGACGCGGCGATCGCCCCCTGGTGGCCGGCGATGCGGGTGGCCCTCGACGAGGAGGTGCTGCACCGGGCGCGGGCCCTCGCCGCCGACGGGCCCGACGCGCTCCTGGCCGACCTGCACGAGCGGGTCCGCTGGGACCGGCCGGTGCTCAGCCTGGTCAAGCCGTCGGAGTGGAGCTTCCGGGCGGTCGACCAGCGGCTGCTGCTGATCCCGCTGATCTTCTCGCGGGGCGCGCTCACCCACTCCACCGACCACCCCGAGGTCATCGCGGTCTCCTACCAGGCGCGCGGCGCGGTGCTGCTGGCGGACCGGCTGGCCGACGCCCGCGCGCCGGAGTCCCCGGCGGCCGACCGGCTGGCGGTGCTGGTCGGTCGGGGCCGGGCCCAGGTGCTGCGGGCGCTGTCCCGGCCGGCCACCACGGCCGGGCTGGCCGCCACCCTCGGCCTGGCCCCGAGCACCGTCTCGGAACACCTCGCGGCGCTGCTCAGCGCCGGGGTGGTGCACCGCCGCCGGGTCGGCCGCCGCGTCCTGTACGGGCTGGAGCCGGCCGGCGTGGCCCTGGTCACGCTGATCGGTGCGGGTCCGGCAGCCGCCTCCGCCTGAGGATTCGGCCGGCGCCGAATTCGTTTCCCCGCCCCGCCCGCGGTCCATAGATTCGCCGGCATGAGCGAGTACGCGATCGAGGCGGCCGGGTTGCGCCGCACCTACCGCAGCCGCACGGGCTGGCTGCGACCACAGCGCCGGGAGGTGGAGGCGGTCCGCGGCGTCGACCTGACGGTCGGCAACGGGGAGCTGTTCGGCCTGCTCGGACCGAACGGCGCCGGCAAGACCACCACCATCAAGCTGCTGAACACGCTGCTGATCCCGACCGCCGGCACCGCCCGGGTGTGCGGCCACGACGTGGTCACCCAGACCCGGGAGGTACGCCGGCGGATCGGCTACGTCTTCGGCGGCGACCGGGGCCTGTACGACCGGCTCTCCGCCCGGGACAACCTGCGCTACTTCGCCGAGCTGTACGGCGTGCCGGGACGGGAGCAGCAGCGGCGCATCGCCGAACTGCTGGAGCTGGTCCGGCTGGCCGGCCGGGAGCACGAGCGGGTGGAGGGCTATTCCCGGGGGATGCGGCAGCGGCTGCACATCGCCCGGGGCCTGCTGCACCGGCCGCGGGTGCTCTTCCTCGACGAGCCGTCGATCGGGGTGGACCCGGTGGCCGCGCGGGAGCTGCGCCGGACCGTCGCCGACCTGGCCGCCACCGGCACCACCGTGCTGCTGACCACGCACTACATGGCGGAGGCGGACGAGCTCTGCGACCGGATCGCGGTGATCGCCAACGGCACCATCCAGGCCCTGGGCACCCCCGCCGAGCTGCGGCACCACGCCGACGGCCGGCAGGTGCTGGAGGTCGAGGCGTACGGGGTGGCGGACGCGCAGCTCGCGGCGATCCACGCCCTGCCCGGGGTGCGGGAGGCGAGCGTGGCGGTCACCGGCGCGGCACAGGTGCTGACCGTGCAGTCCGACGCGGGGGTGGACGTGCAGGCGGCCGTGCTGCGCGAGCTGGACGGGGTCCGGTTGGGCCGGGTCACCGCCCGCCAGCCGACGCTGGAGGACGCGTACGTGACGATCGTCAACCGGGTCGGCGCGCCGACCCGGCCGGTCGAGGCGGTGCCGGCGTGAGGGTGCTGCGCATGATCGGGGTGGGCCTGCTGCTGCACACCAAGCAGCTCACCCGTTCCCCGTTCGAGATCGCCACGGCGCTGATCGTGCCGGTGGTGCAGGCCACCCTGGCGGTCTACCTGTTCCGGGCCGGCGGCGAGCCGGGCCGGCTGCTGGAGGCGGCGGTGGGCGCCGGGCTGATGGGGGTCTGGTCGTCGGTGCTCTTCGGCTCCGGTGGCGCCATCCAGAACCAGCGCTGGCAGGGCACCCTGGAAATGATCATGTTGGCGCCCCGCCCGCCGGCGTTGATGATCCTGCCGATCACGCTGGCCACCGCGGTCACCGGCACGTACGCCATGCTCGCCACCCTGCTCTGGGGCCGGCTGCTCTACGGCGTACCGCTCGATTTCGCGCACCCGCTGCTCTTCCTGGTCGCGGTCCCCGGCTGCGTGCTCGGCCTGGGCATGTTCGGCCTGCTGCTGGCCTCCACCTTCGTGCTGATGCGCAACGCCAACGCGTTGACCAACACGCTCGAATATCCGATCTGGCTGGTCTCCGGGATGCTGGTGCCGCTCACCGTGCTGCCCGGCTGGACCGGCCCGGTCGCCGCGGTGCTCCCCACCACCTGGGGCGCCCGCGCGGTGCACGAGGCGGCCGTCGGCGGCCCGGTCTGGCCGTCGCTGGGCGTCTGCCTGGCGATCAGCCTCGGCTGCCTGGCCGCCGGGGCCGTGATGATGACGTACGTGGAGCGACGGGCCCGCGCCGCGGCGACCCTCGCGCTGGCCTGAGGGGGACGACGATGGCACTCTTCCGGCTGATCGGCACCGGCGGCGTGATCGCCTACCGGGCCCTGTTCAACTGGACCACCCCGGCGATGTTCATCGGCTCGCTGCTGGTCGGTCCGATCTTCCAGCTGCTCTTCTTCGCCTACCTGGGCCGGCAGTTGGGCGTCGCCGACGACCGCTTCTACATCGTCGGCAACGCGGTGCTCGCCGCCTCGCTCTCCTGCGTCTTCGGCGGCACCATGGCGGTGGCCAACGAGCGGCGCTTCGGCACCCTGGGGCACGTGCTGCTCTCCCCGCGCAGCCGCACCGCCGTCTTCCTCGGCCGGGTCCTCCCGTACGCCGGAAACGGGCTGCTCATCGCGGCCAGCACGCTGACGGTGGGTGCGCTGCTGCTCGGGTTGCGGGTGCCGGTGCGGGCCCTGCCGGGGCTCCTGCTGGCCCTCGCGGTGGCGGCGCTGGCCTGCGGGTTCTTCGGGCTCACCCTGGGCGCACTGGGCCTGCGGTTCCGGGACGTCTGGGTGGTCTCGAACGTGTCGGTGGCGCTGCTGCTCCTGCTCACCGGCGTGAACGTGCCCGCCGCCGGGCTGCCCGGCTGGATGCGCGCGGTGGGTGAGGCGCTGCCGATCACCCACGCCGCCCGGGCCGCCCGCCAACTGGCCGCCGACGAGCCGTTCCGGGCGGCCGTCCCGGCCCTGGCCGCCGAGGCCGCCGTCGGCCTCGGTTACGCGATCCTCGCCGCCGTCCTCCTCAAGCTCTTCGAAGCCGAATCCCGCCGCCACGCCTCCCTGGACACCCTCTAGGCCCACCGGCCCCCGGGCCCACCTCGTTGATCATGGAGGTGGCGATCGACATCGCCGCTGCCGTCATGGTCGACCGACGGCGGCCCGGGGGCAGGGGGTCAGCGGGTCAGGGGGCGGGGAGGGTGGTGGTCCAGAGGGAGGCGCCGTCGCGGTCGCGCAGGTGCACCGTGAGGTCACCGGTCGCGCCGTCGACGGCGAGCTCGCCGAAGTGCTGGAAGCCCTCGGCGGGTGAGGTGTTCGCCCGCGGCGGGGCGTGCACGAAGACCGCCTGCGGGCCGAAGGTGCCGTCCAGGGCGTTCGGGCCGAACGCGCCGGCGTGCGCCGGCCCGGAGACGAACTCCCAGAACGGGGTGAAGTCCCCGAACGCCGCCCGCGCCGGGTCGTAGTGGTGGGCGGCGGTGTAGTGCACGTCGGCGGTGAGGAAGACGACGCCGGTCACCCCGGCCCGGTGCACGGCCCGCAGCACCTCGGCGAACTCCACCTCGCGGCCGGCCGGCGCGCCCGGGTCGCCCTGGGCCACGCCCTCCTGCGCCCCGGGTCCGTCCGGCACGACGAGGCCGAGCGGCAGGTCGTTGGCGATCACCTTCCAGGTGGCCCGGGACCGGGTCAGTTCCCGGATCAGCCACTCCCGCTGCGCCCGGCCGAGCAGGCCGCGCGCCGGGTCGGCATAGGTGTTGCCGTCGTTCGGGTCCTTGTACGTCCGCATGTCGAGCACGAAGACGTCCAGCAGCGGCCCGTACGACAGGCGGCGGTAGAGCGGGCCCTCGGCGGGCGCCGGCAGCCACTCGTGGAACGCCTGCCGGGCCCGGGCGGCGAGGACGTCCACCCGCTTCTCGGTGTACCGGTCGTCGGCGAGAATCTCCCCCGGGTACCAGTTGTTCAACACCTCGTGGTCGTCCCACTGGTTGACCTGCGGCACCTCGGCGGCGAACGCCCGCAGGTGGTCGTCGAGCAGGTTGTACGCGAACTGCCCGCGATACTCGGCGAGCGTCTCGGCGACCTTGCTCTTCGCCGGGGTGACCAGGTTGCGCCAGATCCGCCCGTCCGGCAGCGGGACGCTCTCGACGAGCGGCCCGTCGGCGTAGACGGTGTCCCCGCTGCACAGGAAGAAGTCCGGGCGGCACGCCCGCATCGACCGGAAGATCGCCATGCCGTCGAAGTCCGGGCTGATCCCCCAACCCTGGCCGACGATGTCGCCGGTCCAGACGAACCGCACGTCGCGGCGCTCCTGCCGGCCGGGCGCGGTCCGGAACGAGCCGACCAGCGGCTCGCTGCACACCCCGTGCCGGTCCAGGCTCTCCACGCTCACCCGGTAGTGCAGCCGCTCCCCGGCGGGCAATCCGCGCAGCCGCACCCGGCCGGTGCCGTCGGTCGACGGGTCCACCACCGGCCCTCGCACGAGCCGGGCGCCACGCAGGTCCGGCCGGCGGCTCACCTCCACGAGCATCCGCCCGGGGCGGTCGGCGCGGGTCCACACCAGCGCCGAGTCGGCGGTCACGTCCCCGCTCTGCACGCCGTGGGTGAGCACCGGGCGGCCGGCCGGGTGGAAGGCCGGCGCCGCACCGGCCCGGGCGCCGCCGAGCAGGCCACCGCCGGCCAGCCCGGCGCCGGTCAGCAGGCCGGCGCGCAACACGGTACGTCGGTCGAGAGAAGTCATCTGTCCCCTCCGTTGGGAATCGGTACCCGTGGGTCTACCGGGGCGAGGTGAGGCGGACCGGCGGACCGGATGGCCGGCGGGAGAACCAGGGCTGACCACTCGTCGACATGACCACCGTCACAGGATCGCCCTGTCACGCCGGCACCCCCGCCACCCGTCGTACGGGCGGAAAGCCGAACCGAAGGAGGCCGAGATGAGTCGGATCAACATGGCGGCGGCGGTGCCGGAGGCGTACCGGGCCGTGCTCGGGCTGGAGAAGTACGTCCAGGCGAACGTGGAGCACACCGTGCTGGAGCTGGTGAAGCTGCGCGCGTCGATGCTCAACGGCTGCTCGTTCTGCGTGGACATGCACAGCCGCGACGCGCTCGCGGCCGGCGAGGACACCCGCCGGCTCTTCGCGGTGGCGGCCTGGCGGGAGGCGCCGTTCTTCGACGAGCGGGAGCGCACCGCCCTGGCGCTGACCGACGCGGTCACCCGCCTCGGCGAGCACGGCGTGCCGGACGACGTGTGGGACGCGGCGGCGAAGGTGTGGTCGGAGAAGGAACTCGCCGACCTGGTCGTCGCGATCGCCACAATCAACGTGTGGAACCGGATCTCCGTGACCAGCCAGACCCAGCCGCCCCTCGAGGTGTGACCCGGGCCGGGGCAGCGCAGGCGGCCGGTGCGCTCACCGCGCACCGGCCGATGCTGCTCGGGCTCGCCTACCGGATGCTGGGCAGCCTGCACGACGCCGAGGACGTGCTCCAGGAGGCCTACCTGCGCTGGCTGGACGTGGACCGGGCGGCGGTCGCCGAACCGCGCCGGTACCTGTCCCGGGTGGTGACCCGGCTGGCGCTGGACCGGCTGCGCGCACGGCAGGCCGCCCGGGAGACGTACGTCGGGCCGTGGCTGCCGGAGCCGGTGCCCACCGACCCGTCGCCGTTCGGGCCGCTGGACACCGTGGAGCAGCGCGAGACGCTCTCCACCGCGCTGCTGCACCTGATGGAACGGCTCACCCCACCGGAACGCGCGGTGTATGTGCTGCACACCGCGTTCGCGCTGCCGTACGCCGAGATCGCCGACCTGCTGGACCGGTCGGTGGCGCACTGCCGGCAGCTGCACCACCGGGCGGTGGCCCGGATCCAGGACGAGCGGCGGCGCTTCACGGCGGGCCCGGCGGAGCAGCGGAGGCTGCTCGACGCGTTCCTCGCGGCGGCCCGCGACGGCGACCTGGCCCGGCTGACCGACCTGGTCGCGGCCGACGCCACCGCGTGGAGCGACGGCGGCGGTCGGGTCCGGGCGGCGCTCAACCCGGTGTACGGGTCGGACCGGATCGCCCGCTTCTTCGCCGGCATCTACGGCCGCCGCCAGCCGCACGTCGGGGCGGCGCCGGTGGAGCTGAACGGCGCCCCGGGGCTGCTGCTGCGCTGGCCGGACGGGACCCGCTACACCCTCGCGGTCGCCGCCGACGGCGGCCGGATCACCGGCCTCTACCTGATCGGCAACCCGGACAAGCTGACCCTGGTCGCGGACTGACCACGCGCGACGGCCCCGGTCCCGCAGTGCGGGCCGGGGCCGTCGACGGTGAGGTCAGCCCAGCTCGGGGAACCAGAGCGCGATCTCCCGCTTGGCGCTGTCCACGGAGTCGGAGGCGTGCACCAGGTTCTCCCGGTTGGACAGCGAGAAGTCGCCGCGGATGGTGCCGGCGGCGGCCTTGCGCCCGTCGGTGCTGCCGATCATCGCGCGGACCACGTCGATCACCTGGTCGCCGGAGAGCACCAGGGCGACCAGCGGGCCGCCGGTCATGAACGCCTTCAGCGGCGGGTAGAACGGCTTGTCCACGTGCTCGGCGTAGTGCTGGTCGGCGAAGTCGCCGTCCATGGTCCGGGAGACCATCGCGTCGATCCGCAGCCCCTTGCGCTCGAACCGGGCGAGGATCTCGCCCACCAGACCGCGGCGGACCGCGTCGGGCTTGATGAGGACGAGGCTGCGCTCCTCGGGGCTGCTGCTGGACACGCTGGGTTCCTCCTGTGCGCGGATGCGGCTTCGGCTGGGTACGGTCAGCCTAGCGACCCGGTCCCGGCGCCGGGACGGCGGCTGCTCTTTCCCTTGGTCGCCGCCCCGGCCTAGCCTGGCCCTGGAACCCCTGGGAGGTCCACTGTGGCGAATGGCGGGAACCGCACCATCGCGCCGGTACGGAAACTGATCGGCGTGGTGCTGGGCACCGTGGCGACCTTCATCACGCTGTTCGGGCTGGGCATGACGAGCTGGGCGATCGTCGCGCTCGGCGTCGCGCTGCTGGTCCTGGCGATCGCCCTGGCCACGGTGCGCGGCGGCGGGCGCACCTGGGTGGTCGGGCTGGGGCACGTGCACAGCGCCTCCGAACCGCCCACCCAGTACGCGTTCGGCCGCTGCGAACTGCAACTGGTCATCGATGCGCCCGGGCTGCCGCCCCGGTCGAAGAAGATCATCGAGCCGCGGGTGCCGGTCGCCAAGTGGCCGTCGCTCGGCCAGGCCCTGCCGATCCGGGTCGCCCTGGACGACCAGCGCCACGTCCGGGTCCTCTGGGACGAGGTGCCCACCCACACGGAGAGTGCCGCCACCCTCGCCGACCTGCCGCCCGAGTACGGCGGGCCGGAGCCGGTGGAGGAGGTGCTGATCGGGCAGGAGGCCCCGCCGTGGGCCGGCCGGCGCCCGGAGGACGACTTCCGGGACGACTTCCGCGACGACTTCCGCGACGACTTCCGGGACGCGTCGGATCCGCCGCTGGACGACGTGCTGCTCAGCGAGGAGCGCGAGCCGGTGGTGGTGCACCAGCGTCCCGGTGGACCGAAGGTCGTCGAGGGCGAGGTCGTGGAGCCGGCCGCCGGCGGGTCGATGGCGGGCGGGCCGATGGCCGGCGGGCCGATGCCCGGCGGGCCGCTGCCCCGACGGGCCACCCCCGCGCCGCGGCCGCCGGCCGAGGAGGGCTTCGACCCGATCGACCTACCGCTGGACGAGCCGGGGCCGGACGCCGGCCCCACCGCCGAGGAGCTGGACGAGGCCATCTTCGGGCCGGCGGCCGACCCGCCTGCCGACCCGCCCGCCGAGGCGGACAACCCGATCAGCGGGGTCGGGATCACCCTGCTCGTCACCGACCTGGACCGGTCCCTCGACTTCTACCGGGAGCTGGGCTTCGACGAGCTCGACCGGGGCGCCGGCAACGCCGTCCTCGTCTCCGGGCCGACCCGGCTCGTGCTGCGCCAGGTGACCGGGGCCGCCCCGATCAGTCGCCGGCTGGTCCACGTCAACCTGGAGGTCGCCGACATCCAGGCCGCGTACGAGCGGCTGCGCGGGTCCGGGGTCCGGTTCACGTACGCCCCGCGGGTGGTCAACCGGGGCAGCCGGCTGGAGGTGTGGGCGGCCGCCTTCAAGGACCCGGACGGGCACGGGGTGGCGCTGACCCAGTGGCGCAGCCTCACCGACGCCTAATGGGAGCTGTCGGGTGAGCCGTTGGCAGACTCGACATCCGGTAGCCGCGGGCGGGTGAGCACTCCCGACGCCTGGACATGTCAGTCC